>JALGZR010000101.1 GCA_025774805.1 bacterium | reverse complement strand
ACGGAGTCGGAGAACCTGGAGACGCTCGATCGGTTCGCGGAGGCCCTGCTCGAGATCGCGAGTGAGGTCGAGGAGGATCCGGAAAGGGTCCGAACGGCGCCGCACGAGACTCCGTTCGGACGGATCGACGAGGCCGGCGCGTCCCGGCAGCCGAACCTCTGCTGGAGCGGCCGATGCGGGTGAACGGCTCGCGCGCTCCCGACGAGCTCGCGTGGCGCGCCTGGCCCCTCCGACGGCGGCCGGGGCGAGGGGCGCTCGGGATCGCGCTCGTGGCCGGCTGCGTCTACGGAACCTGGGACTGGACGAGAGATCCCTGGCTGACCGGTCTCGCGGGGGTGATTTTGGGGGTGGCGGTCGCCCCCTTCTTCGTCCCGACGGGTTATCGTCTGTCGTCGGAGGGGGTCGAGATCTCGCGACCGTGGAGGAGCTGGCGCCGACCCTGGACGAGCTTCCGGGCGGTGCGCCCGGGGCCAGACCTCGTCGTGCTCTCTCCGTTCGCGAGGCGGTCGTGGCTCGACTCGATCCGAGGAGAGGTCCTCCTTCTGGAGGACAACGGCAGCGAGGTGCTCGACTATGTGGAGGCGATGGTGGGGAAGGAAGCCCGACCCGTCGCCGGGTGAGGAGGCCGGGGGCGCCTTCGTCCCCTCCGCCGCCGCGAGCTCACCCGGTCCCCGGGAGAGGACGCCCGAGGACGAGGAGCTTCTCGACCGCATCGCCGCCGCGACGGTCCGGTGGGGAATGGAGGTTCCCGCGATCTTCCTACTGGAGTCGTCGAAACCCCTCTCCTTCGTGGGGAGTCAGTTCCTGCACTTTCTCTCGCCGATCGTGCACACGGTGTTCGAGGCGAGGGAGCTGGATCGACTGGCGCTCCTGCTCGAGCGCAGGGACACGGTGGAGGAGTTGATCGTGAGGATCGAGGCCGCCGACCCCCCGAGCCGGAGGCGGAGCCCGACGCGGGGACCCAAGGGAGCGGTGACTCGGGACCCCGGCCAACCGGGGGACCGCGACCCGACGGACTGAGGAGAGAGATGGCCGAGTACCCCAAACTGGACCCATCCCGCATCCGGTCGATTCTGGCGACCGACTGCGGAAGCACGACCACGAAGGCGATCCTCGTCGAGTATCGGGAGGGGGAGTACCGCCTGATCGTCCGAGGTGAGGCGCCGACGACCGTCGAGGCCCCGTTCGAGGACGTGACGAAGGGCGTGCTCAACGCGATCGAGGAGGTCGAGGAGCTCTGCGGTCGGACGTTCCTCGACGGTGACTCGATCATCACGCCCTCCCGCGGGAACGGCACCGGCGCCGACCTGTACGTCTCCACCTCGAGCGCGGGCGGAGGGCTGCAGATGGTCGTGGCCGGGGTCGTGAAGACCATGACCGCCGAGAGCGCGGAGCGCGCCGCGCTCGGAGCGGGGGCGATCGTGATGGACGCGCTCGCCTCGAACGACGGACGCCGCCCCCACGAGCAGATCGCCCGCATCCGCCAACTCCGACCCGACATGATTCTCCTCTCGGGCGGCATCGACGGGGGCGCGGTGGGGCACGTGGTGAAGCTCTCCGAGATCATCGCCGCGGCCGACCCGAAACCCCGCCTGGGGAGCAGCTACCAGCTCCCGGTGATCTACGCGGGGAACAACATGGCGGCGGAGCAGGTCGTCGACTCACTCGGGGACCGGACCGATCTGTCGGTGGTGGACAACCTCCGCCCGATCATGGAGCGGGAGAACCTCGGGCCCGCCCGGGACAAGATCCACGACCTGTTCATGGAGCACGTGATGGCCCAGGCTCCCGGCTACCGGAAGCTCATGGAGTGGGTGGGGGTCCCGATCATGCCGACTCCCGGGGCGGTCGGGAACATCATCCAGACCATCGCCCGGCAGCAGAACCTCGACGTGATCGGGGTCGACATCGGGGGGGCGACGACCGACGTCTTCTCGGTGTTCGGCGAGAAGTTCAATCGCACGGTGTCGGCGAATCTCGGCATGAGCTACTCGATCTCGAACGTGCTCGCCGAGGCCGGGGTCGAGAACGTCATGCGCTGGGTGCCGTTCTCGATGGACGAGAAGGGGCTGCGCAACCGGATCCGGAACAAGATGATCCGGCCGACGACCATTCCGCACTCCCTCGAGGAGCTGATGGTCGAGCAGGCGCTCGCGCGCGAGGCGCTCCGTCTGGCCTTCGAGCAGCACAAGGTCATGGCGGTGGGGCTGCGCGGCGTGCAGAAGGAGAGGACGGTCTCGGACACGTTCGAGCAGACCGGATCGGACGATACGATCGTGGACATGATGTCGCTCGATCTCCTCATCGGGTCCGGCGGCGTGCTCTCCCACGCGCCGCGCCGCCACCAGTCCGCGATGATGCTGATCGACGCCTTCCTTCCCGTGGGGGTCACGCGGCTCGGGGTCGATTCGATCTTCATGATGCCTCAGCTCGGCGTGCTCGCCGAGGTGCATCCCGAGGCGGCGACCGAGGTCTTCGAGAAGGACTGCCTGATCTGGCTGGGAACGAACGTGGCTCCGCGCGGCGCGGCGAAGGCGGGACGGCCGATGTTCACCGCCACCTTCACGCGGGAGGACGGCGCCTCCGAGTCGCACGAGATCGCGTTCGGCGAAGTCAAGCTCGTGCCTCTCGGACTCGGTGAGACGGTCCGGGCGAAGCTCTCCCCCGCCAAGGGCTGTGACCTCGGGTCGGGCCCGGGCAAGAGCGCGGACCGCACCCTCCACGGGGGCGTGGTCGGGCTGATCCTTGACGGTCGCGGAAGGCCCCTGCCGATCGATCCCGACGATTCCGATCGTGTCGACCGCGTTCAGAGTTGGGTGGACGCCTTCGAGGCGTATCCCCCGCTCGGGCCCGTTCCCGCCGCCTGACCGGAGGAAGACAGACCATGGCCCACGCGTACACCCCCGGCCTTCGCGTCACCGATCTCGCCGCGCTCCGGAAGGAGAGAATCCTCCCCCTGAAGGGAGACGTGCTCGTCGGCGAGGGAGACTCCGTCACCGCCGAGCAGGTCGTGGCCCGCACCGAGCTTCCGGGAAACGTGCACAGCGTGAACGTCGCGAACGTGCTGTCCGTCCTGCCCGAGGAAGTCCCCGGAAAGATGCTGAGGAAAGAGGGGGAATCGGTGGAGGAGGGAGAGATCATCGCGAAGAGCTCGACTCTCTTCGGGCTCTTCAAGTCGAGCGTGAGGTCACCCGTGACCGGTTTCGTCGAGAGCGCGTCGGCGGTGACCGGCCAGGTGCTGCTGCGGGAGCCGCCCATTCCGGTCGAGGTGGACGCCTACGTCGATGGCGAGGTGGTCGAGGTCCGTCCCGGGGAGGGCATCGTCGTGGAGACTCACGCCTCCTTGATCCAGGGCATCTTCGGGCTCGGCGGCGAGACTTTCGGGACCATCGAGGTGGTGACGAGCTCCCCGCAGGATCCTCTCGACGCGGCCGCGATCCAGCCCGAGCACGAGGGGAAGATCGTCGTGGGGGGCTCTCTCGTGACCTCGGCCGCTCTCGAGAAGGCGGTGTCCTACGGGGTGAGGGGGGTCGTCGCCGGCGGAATCGACGACGCGACGATCCGGGAGTTCCTGGGCTACGACATCGGCGTGGCCATCACCGGGACCGAGGAGAAGGGAGTCACGGTGGTGATCACCGAGGGCTTCGGGAGGATCCCGATGGCGGCGGCGACGTTCGGGCTGCTACAGGCGCGGGAGGGGATGAAGGCGAGCGTCAACGGCGCCACCCAGATCCGCGCGGGAGTGATCCGCCCCGAGGTCGTCGTCCCCCTCACCGATCGAAAGGCGGAGGGCGGTCCCGCCGCCTCCGTCGTCGCGGGAGGACTGACGCCGGGCACCCGCGTCCGGATCATCCGCGAGCCCCACTTCGGGACGCTCGGAACCGTGCACGAGCTTCCGTCCCCCCTCCAAAAGCTCCCGAGCGAGGCAATGGTCCGGGTGCTCAGCGTGAACCTGGACGAGACGGGGGAGACGCACACGCTCCCGCGGGCCAACGTCGAGATCATCGAGAGCTGACGGTGGCACCCCTCCGACTCGCGGCGACGACGATCGCGGGCCGGAGGAGGGTCCGTCGCCGCGGACGCCGTCGCGGACGACCGGGGCGGGCGCTCGCCGTCGGAGTCGCGCTCCTCTTCGCCTGCGGCTGGGGAGGAGCCTGTGATCAACCCCCCGCGCCGCGGACCCTGGTGTGGGGCAACAGCGTCCAGCCCGACCACCTCAACCCGGCCATCGCCGGCAGCGCGTTCGCGACCGAGGTCCTCGACGCGCTGTTCCTCCGTCTGGCCGACTTCGGCGAGCCGCCCGAGCTCAACTTCGAACCGGTGCTCGCGTCGGGATGGGACCTGTCGGAGGATGGGAAGACGCTGACCTACCACCTCCGGAGAGACGTCGTGTGGGAGGACGGGACGCCGACCACCGCCGAGGACGTCGCGTTCACGTTCGATCTGATCTCGAACCCGAAGGTGCCCTTTCCGGATCGGAGCCAGCTCCGCGGGATCGAGGCGTGCGAGGTCGTGGACCGGTGGACGGTCCGCTTCCGGTTCTCCGAGCCCTCCTGGGAACCGATCTACGACACGAGATTCCACGTCCTTCCCGCGCACGTCCTCCGCGATCTCTCCGTCGACGACATCCAGGGCTGGGAGTTCAACCGGGCTCCGATCGGGAACGGATGGTGGCGGGTGAGCCGGTGGGTCGCGAACGACCACCTCGTCCTGGAGGCGAGCGAGACGTGCGGGCTCGGACGTCCCGGGTTCGACCGAATCGTCATCCGCGTGATCCCGGAGCGCACGACGCTGCGAACGGAGCTCCTCACCGGCGGCGTCGACGTCTACCACCGCGTTCCGAACCGGTACTACCGGGAGGATGCGGACAACCCGGACCTCATGTTCTTCCGGGTCCCCGATCGCGGATACGTCTACATCGGATGGAATCTGCGCAATCCCCGGTTCGCGGACGCCCGGGTCCGGGAGGCGCTGACCCTCGCCGTCGACCGCCAGACCATCGTGGACGCGTTCCGGGACGGCCTCGGCCGCGTGATGGCCGTCCCTCTCTACCCGTCCTCGCCCGACCTCAACCCGGACGTGAGGCCGCTCCCCTTCGACCCCGAGCGGGCGGCGGCGCTTCTCGACGAGGCGGGCTGGACGGAGCGGGACGCCGACGGGGTCCGGATGAAAGACGGGCTCCGGTTCGAGTTCACCTACACCCTGGTCTCCGGAAACGAGATCTCGGAGGAGATCGCGACCATGACCGAGGCGGAGTTCAGGAAGCTCGGTATCGCGGTGCGGGTGGAGTTCTACGAGTGGACCGTGTATCTCGAACGGATCGATCGAAAGGAGTTCGACGCGACGGTGCTGTCCCGCCGCAACGATCTCGTCTACGATCCGGAGGACGTCTTCCACTCGCGCGGGATCGAAGGACGCTACAACGACGTCTCCTTCTCGGACCCCACGATCGACAGCCTGATCGATCTCGCCAAGACGATCCGGGATCGCCGCGAACGGAGGGCCGTATGGTGGCGATACCAGGAGGTCTTCCGCGACCGGACGCCGGTGACGGTGCTCTACGCGGGCGAGGCGAACTACGCCGTGCGGCGGGACAAGGTGGCGGGAGCGGCGATCGACATCCGCGGCGCGCTGCGGGGCGCCCACGCGTGGCGGCCGGTCGACGGGCGAGGGCCGTGAGCGTCGGTTCGGAGGGGCCGGCCTCGCCGACCCGCCGGCCAGCCGGCATATCTCGCCAGGCTCTGCTGCGGCAGCGGCTCGCCGCGCCTGGCTTCGTCGTTGGAGCGCTTCCGCCCTGCGACGGGGCCACAGCCCCGGCTCGGGCGAAAGCACCCCATCTCCTCGCCAGACACGACGATCCACTGCCTCGCAACGAGCCTGGTGAGAAATGCCGGCTTGGGGCGGGAAGGGGGCGCCGGTGATCCGCTACGTCGTTCGCCGCATTCTGGTCTCGATTCCGCTGATCTGGGCCCTCGCCACGTTGACGTTCTTCCTCATCCGCCTGGCTCCCGGGGACCCGGTCGCGATCTACTACCACCAGGAGATCGACCCCGACGTCATGGAGACGATTCGCGCCCGGCTCGGGCTCGACGAACCGCTCCACATCCAGTACGTGCGGTGGCTCGGGTCTCTCGCGAGGGGCGAGCTGGGAATCTCCTTCTCCCACCATCGCCCGGTGGCCGAGCTCCTCCTGGAGACGATTCCCCACACCCTCGTTCTCACGGTGTGGGCGCTGCTGCTCGATCTCGTCGTGGGAGTCGCGATCGGGGTCGTCTCGGCGGTCCGACAGTACACGTGGGTCGACAACACGATCACCGTCGGGGCGCTCTTCGTCTACTCGATGCCCGGATTCTGGCTCGGGCTGATGATGATCATCCTCTTCTCGCTCCATCTGGGCATCCTGCCCGCCAGCCAGATGGAGTCGGTGGGCGCGGAGGCCCTGAGCTTCTGGCCCCGGCAGTGGGACCGGCTGCGTCACCTCGTGATGCCGGTGTTCGTGCTCGGGATCGCCTCGGCCGCCTCCGTCGCCCGGTACATGCGCGGCAGCCTCCTCGAGGTGATCCGCAAGGACTACGTCCGCACCGCGCGGGCGAAGGGGCTCCCCGAGCGCGCGGTGATCTTCAAGCACGCCCTCACGAACGCGCTCATCCCCATCATCACGCTGCTCGGGCTCTACCTCCCGTTCCTCCTGTCGGGGGCGGTCGTCACGGAGACGATCTTCGCCTGGCCGGGCATGGGCCGCCTCACGATCGACGCCATCTTCGCGCGCGACTATCCGATCGTCATGGCCACGAATCTCATCGCCGGGGTCATGGTGGTCGCGGGGAATCTCCTGGCGGACATTCTCTACGGGGTCGTCGATCCCCGGATCCGGTACGAATGATGAGGAGCGTGCTCGCTCTCGTGCCGGGCCTCGGGCACTGGATCCACGGCCGCCGAGGACGGGCGGTCGCCCTCGGCGGAACCTGGCTCGCCTTCCTCGTCGTGCTGGCGATCCGGTCCGAGCGGGTGGCGATGGCGTTCCGGGGGCGCGGCCTCGACGGAAAGCTCGCGGCGCTCTTCCTGCTCGGCGCGATCGTCGCGCTGCCGCTGCTCTCTTGGCTCGACTACCGGCGCCTGAGGGCCCGCCCTCCCGGTCACGAGAGTGAGCACGGTATCGGACAGTGGAAGATGGTCTACCGACGCTTCATGCGGAACGGCGTGGCGCGGGCCGGTCTCACCCTCGTCCTCGCCCTCTACAGCGTGGCGATTCTCGCTCCGATCCTCGCCCCGCACGATCCCGATCCCCCCCGCGAGATCGTGCAGATGCGATACCTCGGTCCCGGAACGCCGGGGCACCCGCTCGGAACCGACAAGTACGGCCGGGACGTCCTCTCCCGGATCATCTACGGATCGCGGATCTCCCTTTCCATCGGATTCGTGGCGGTCGGCCTGGCCATCACGCTGGGGACGCTGCTCGGCGCCCTCGCGGGGTATTTCGGAGGGAGGGTCGAGTGGATCGTCATGCGGTCGGTCGACGTCCTGATCGCCTTCCCCCGGCTCTTCATCGTGCTCACCCTGATCGCCATCTACGGCTCGCAGATCTGGCTGATCATCGCGGTGCTCGGGGCGACGGGCTGGATGGGCGTGGCCCGGCTCGTGCGCGGGGAGATCCTCTCGCTGAAGGAGCGGGAGTTCGTGCAGGCGACCCGTGCCCTCGGCCTCCCGGCGGCACGGGTCATCCTCCGTCACGTCCTCCCGAACGCGATGTCTCCCGTGATCGTGGCCGCAACGCTCATGATCGGGGACGTGATCCTCACCGAGGCGGTCCTCTCCTTCCTGGGTCTCGGCGTTCAGCCCCCGACGGCCTCCTGGGGGAGCCTCATCAACCAGGGGCGGGGCGATCTGGCCGGGGCCTGGTGGATCGCGACGTTCCCCGGATTCGCGATCGTGCTCACGGTCGTCTCGTACAATCTTCTCGGTGACGGTTTGCGGGACGCGCTCGATCCGCAGACGACCGTGGCGTGACCCGGGTCAGCCTCTCCCGGCCTGACGGGCCCGGATCGACTCGATGCGATCGTCGGGAATGGCGTCGATGAGGCGGCGCGTATAGTCCTCGCGGGGATGGCGGTAGATCTTCTCGGCCAGGCCTCTCTCCACGATCTTCCCCGCGTTCATGATGGCCAGGTCATCCGCCATGAACTTCACCACGGCGAGGTCGTGGCTGATGAAGATGTACGTGAGTCCCCGGTGATCCTGGAGGTCCCGCAGGAGATTGAGCACCTGGGCCTGGACCGACACGTCGAGGGCGGAGACCGACTCGTCGCAGATGAGGAAGCTGGGGTTCACGGCGAGTGCCCGCGCGATGCAGATGCGCTGTCTCTGCCCGCCGGAGAACTCGTGGGGATACCGGCCGAGGAACCCGGACTCGAGCCCGACCTCTTGAAGCAGCGCGGCCGCCGCCTCGCGCCGCTCGCTCCGGCTCGCGCCGATCCCGTGGATCTCCATCGGCTCGACCAGCATGCTCTCGACGGTCATGCGCGGATTCAGCGAGCCGTAGGGATCCTGGAAGATGATCTGCATCTCCTTGCGGAGCCGCCGCAACTCGGACCCGCTCAGCGCGGAGAGATTGCGCCCCCGGAACAGGACGTCTCCCCCCGTCGGCTCCACGAGTCGAAGGATCGCGCGGGCGGTCGTGGTCTTGCCGCAGCCCGACTCGCCCACGAGACCGAGCGTCTTTCCCGGGAGAACCTCGAAGCTGATGCCGTCGACCGCCCGGATGTGATCGACCACCCGCTGGAGGATCCCTTTCCGAACGGGAAAGTGCACTTCGAGATCGCGCACGACGAGCTCGGGCTCGCCGGGCCGCCCCCCCGGCTCCCGTACCACTCTCCGGGACTCCTCCAGCCGGGAGAGGTCCGCCCGCTTCTCGACGATCTCGATCTCGCCGTTCCCGAGCTCGCGCACCTCCATGAAGTCGGAGACGCTCGGCAGGCGCGCCCAGCGGGTCTCCAGGCGAGGCCGGCAGGCGAGGAGGCCCTTGGTGTAGGGGTGTTTCGGGCTCTCGAAGATCTGCAGGATCGGACCGTACTCGACGAGACGTCCGCGATACATCACCGCCACCTCGTCGGCGATCTCGGCGATCACTCCGAGGTCGTGGCTGATGAAGAGGATGGACATCTTCCGGCGGTCCCGCAGCCTCCGGAGAAGCGCGAGGATCTGGCTCTGAATCGTCACGTCCAGCGCGGTCGTCGGCTCGTCGGCGATGAGCAGCTTCGGGTTGCAGGAGAGGGCCATCGCGATCATGACCCGCTGCTGTTGCCCGCCCGAGAGCTCGTGGGGGTACATGTCGACCCGCCTCCCGGCGTCGGGGAGACCGACCTCCTCGAAGAGACGGATCGTACGTTCCCGCGCCTCCTTCTTCCCGATGCTCTGGTGAACCAGGATCGCCTCCATGACCTGGTTTCCCGCCGAGAGGACCGGATTCAGCGAGGTCATCGGCTCTTGGAAGATCATGCTGATCTGCGCCCCCCGGACGTCGCACATCTCCCGATCGGGAAGCCGGAGCAGGTCGCGGTTCAGAAATCGGATGCTCCCCGCCTCGATCAGGGCGGCCCGGTCGGGAAGGAGGCGGAGGATGGCGAGGCTCGTGACCGATTTCCCCGAGCCCGACTCCCCGACCAGGCCGAGCGTCCGCCCCTCGCGGACCTCGAGCTCGAGATCCCGGACGGCCTGCACCGTCTCGTCTTCCGTGTAGAAGGTGGTGCGGAGGCCTTCGATCCGGAGCAGAGCCGTGGGGGCGGAGACCATGGCGGGAAGTCCTCCGATCGCGGCGCGGATCGGGGCGGATCGGGGAAATCATCGAAAGAGGACCGTCGCGACGGAAGAGCATAGGAGGGGTGTGAATCCCCTGTCAATCGAGGCGGGGGAGGAAGGGCGGTCGCCCCCCCGGTCCGACCCGGTCGGAACCGTCGCGAGCGGGCCTCGGGAGCGCGTAATCCCTCCTCTTCCAAGGGCTTGGTGCTGCTTGACACCCTTCCGGCACTTGGCTATAGTGGCCGCGCGACCCGTGCAACGGTCCGCGTTTCTCGCTGTGTCCCAACGAGTTGCGCCTACCAGGCGGCGTCGCGGACGACGGAAAGGGAGAGGGCTCGCGCCACGGCCGGGACCCCGCGAGTTTCAGTGCCGGTCGTTTCCCCTGGTCGCCCTGGCCTGGAACGTCCGATGTCCCGAGTGGGACCTCGATTCCTACGGCCGGCATGGAGGCCGCCCGGCCTCGGGCCGCGTTCGGAAACTCGCGCAGGGAGGGTGACGCGATGCCTCCGATCCGCCTCGACATCAAGATCGGCCGACCCCCGGCCGGTTCCGTGACCGCCCTCGTTCTGGGCGCCCTCGCACTCCTCGCCGCACTCTCCTCCCCCGATCCCGCCGCCGCTCAGCGCGCCGGCTCCGGTCGGCTCATGGGAACGATCACCGACGAGACGGGGCGGCCGCTTCCGAACGCGAACGTGATCGTCGTGGAGCTGAACGAGGGGCGCATCGCGGACGCGACCGGCCGTTACAGCTTTGACGCGCTTCCGGTCGGCAGCTACACGATCCTGGTGAGGCTCATCGGCCGGGAGACCAAGACGAACGAAGGGATCCTGATCGAAGCGGGTGAGACGCGCCGTCTCGACGTGAAGCTGAAGGAGGCGATCGCGATCGAGCTCCCCACGTTCGAGATCCGCGAGGACAAGATCGACCAGCTCAAGAAGGAGCACTCGAGCACGATTCGGACCATCGACACGCAACGACAGGGGAAGATCCGGGCGATCAACACCACAGCAGAGGCCATCGCCACCCAGGCGGGAGTGACACAGCTCGGGGACAACCTCTACGTGCGGGGCGGCCGCTCTGCCGAGGTGAAGACGGTGGTGGACGGGATGCCGGTCTCCGACGCGTTCGCCGGTTCGGCGGGCGGTGGAACCATGGACGTCGCGCTCTCGTCGCAGGAGGGGCTCAACTTCCTGACCGGCGGATTCGACGCCGAATACGGCAACGCTCAGTCCGGAATCATCGAGATCGCCACGAAGGAGGGCGAGGAGTACTACTCCGGGAGCGTCAAGTTCATGACCGACGATTTCGGCGCCCCCGACAAGACCTATTTCAACTACGACAACATCGCGGCCGGGTTCGGGGGTCCGGTACCTCTTCTCGGAAATCGGTGGCGTTTCTACGTCTCCGGCGAGGGAGTGTTCCAGGACACGTACACGAAGACGCTCGAGAGTCGCCGCGCCCGCAAGCTCCTCTGGAACGACTTCGAGTTGGCGAGCCTTCGCGACCGTCAGGAGAACGCGCTCCGCGGTCAGGCGAAGGTCACCTACCGGTTCGAGGGTGGAAAGGGGCGCAAGATCTCCGGGGAGTACCTCTTCTCGCGGACGGACAACGACTGGTACCACCACGCCTTCAGCCGAATCGGCTACTGGTCCGAGAACGCCGCCGACGCCAACGACGATCGGCCGCCCTGGTGGTTCGAGCCTCTCGATTCGACCTACACTTACTACAATGGGCCGGCCCACGTCTCCCGGCGCTCGTTTGACAACGATCAGTACAAGATGGTTTACACCCATCCGCTCACGGAGGACTCCTACCTGGTCCTGCGGGGCGCCATGTACCGGAACAAATTCATCGAAAAGGTGAACAACAAGAGGCCGGAGGAATACGTCCCGTTCTTCGGCAACGACGACGAGCGCGATCCGGAGAACCTCTTCTTCGCGGTGACGGGCGACTTTCCGCTTTGGGAGGAGCGGGAATCGAGACAGTACACCCTCCGCGGCGACTACCAGAACAAGCTGGGCGCGGGCACCCACGAGGCGAAGACCGGGTTCATGTTCCACTACCACGATATCGAAAAGGACCAGCGCACCGTTCCCTCCGAGGACAACCCGGATGGGAACTTCCCGAACCGGTACAGTCAACAGGCGCTCGAGGGGGTCCTTTACGTCCAGGATCGCCTCCGGTACAAGAAGTCGATGGTCATGAACGCGGGACTCCGATTCGACTTCTTCGATCCGGGGGAAGATGCCGTTCGCGTCTCGAACCAGCGGGTCCTGGCTCTGGAAAAGCCGACGACGGGAACCGCGTTCCTCGAGCGCTGGAAGGCGCAGTTGTCGCCCCGACTGGGCATGTCCTATCCGATCTCCGACCGGGACGTCCTCCACTTCCACTACGGCCGCTTCTTCCAGCTCCCCCCCCTCGAATACATCTTCGACTACTCGAACGTCCCGTTGCCCGGCAGCCGGCTCGTCGGCAACGCGTTTCTCGAGCCCGAGATGACGATCTCCTATCAGTTCGGGGTGCGCCGCCAGCTCTCGGATCGCGTCTACATCGACGCCACCGTCTTCTTCAAGGACATCTTCGGACTGTCCGGTACGTCGGAGCTGGAGCCGGAGAACGAGCGGGAGCAGAACGAGTTCGCCTCGATCGTCTACGTCAACAAGGACTACGGGTCGGTGCGGGGCTTCGAGCTCTCTCTCGACAAGAACTTCTCGGACTACTGGCAGGGAGGGATCGCGTACACGCTTGCCCGGGCCACGGGATCCTCGTCCGACGTCAACCAGGGGGCGGTGGTCGCTCGGGAGGGGCAGGACCGCGAGCCCATCAAGGAAGTGCCTCTCGACTGGGATCGGAGTCACGTGCTGAGCGCACACGTGTACTTTTCCGATCCCGGAATCTGGGGTCTCGACTTCGACTTCTCGGTCGCTTCCGGGGCGCCGACGTCCCCGCTGAGGCTCGGTCAGCGACTGGAGCGGGCAGAGGACGAGAACAGCATCCGGCTGCCGCACACCATGACCCTCAATCTCCGCGGAAATAAGCAGTACTCTCTCTACGGGCAGGAGTTCCGGCTCTTCCTCGAGGGACGGAACATCCTCGACCGGTTGAACGTCCGGGGGGAGCGTCCGTACATCTGGCCGGTCCCCAGCAACGAGTACTACCGCGAGTACTACACCGAGTTCGGTGAGCTGGGCGGAGCCTACAATCTCAAGGACACCATCGGAGCCGACGAGGACATCTTGATTCCGCTCAACGATCCCCGTGTTTACTCCGAGTCCCGGGTCTTCCGGGTCGGCATCGCCTTCGAATGGTAGGCAAAAGAGGGCCCCGGCGGGGACGGCTCGGGTTCGGGAGGATCGAGGGATGAAAGGCAAACGGAAGCTGAGGTCTTCGGTCGTCTCCATCGGGGCCGCCGTCATCGCGGTGCTTCTCCTCGCGTCGGGAGGAGCCCGGGCCATGGCTCCGGAGGATGAATCCCTGGGACTCGGGGACGATTCGTCTTTCCGGGCGGACGCGTTCGCCGGATGGTTCCACAACGTCGGCAACCTCCTTCTCCACGTCTCCAACCGGGGATTCTTCGGTCACCGGAACGAGGACGGCACGAACCCGTCCGCCGAGTGGCCCGCGGGGTCGAACAACGAGTATCTCTACGCGGCCGGTCTCTGGGTCGGAGGCGTGATCACGCGGGCCGGCGCCCAGGACACTCTGGTGTCGGCCGGTCTCTATCAGCGCGGCGAGTTCGTCAACCGGAATCAGAACGAGGGCTGCGGGTCGCCCCCGGTGGGGATCTGCGAGACGTTCGAGGGGGCCTCTTCGGGGTTGCGCCTCTTCGACGATGACGGGGACGGTCTCACCGACGAGGATCCCCTGGACGGACAGGACAACGACGGCGACGGCCGCATCGACGAGGACTTCGCCGGCAAGTCCCAGCAGATGTTCCGGACCGTCTACTACGACACGAGCCTCTTCTTCAACCAGTTCAAGCCGGACCTGTCCACTCAGCACCGGCCGCTGGGGCTCCAGGTCGTCCAGGAGAGCTACGTGTGGACCGATCCCAACTTCGACGACTTCGTCGGGATCGAGTTCCGCGTGACGAACATCTCCGAGACCGTCGACGACGTGGGATGGGAAATCCGCAACTCCTACATCGGATTCATGGTCGACGGGGACGTCGGCTTCGACGACACCGATCTGAACTTCTGGCAGGACGACCAGGGGGACTTCATCGAAGACGTCCTGATGGTAAACGCGGATTCGGTGCCCATTACGATGGGGTACATCTACGACGAGCTGGGTGGAGAGAACGCGGCCGACGACGTGGAAGGCTACTGCGGGGTGATGTTTCTCGGGCACAGCGTCGACCCCGAAGGCATCATCGCTCCGCCGGAAGTGGGGATCCACGCGTTCCGCATCTGGTCGGGGGGGGATCAGGACCCGCGAGACGACTTCGACCGCTACCGATTTCTGAGAGGCGACAGCGATTTCGAAACCACGATCGACCCGGGGACCAGCCGCGCCAACGACTATCGCTTCCTGGTCTCGGCAGGTCCGTTCCAGCTGATTCCTCCGGGGTCGACGTTGACCTTCCAGGTCGCGTTCGTGTGCGGGGAAATG
>JALGZR010000100.1 GCA_025774805.1 bacterium | reverse complement strand
GAAGGCGGTGGTCATCGACTGAGCCTTCACGGGGGCCGCCTCCGGTGGCTGACGCGAGTCATGGGATCCCCCGTCGGACATCCGGGCGATCCCGGGGCCGGGATCCGTTGCTCCGGAGAACAGGAGCTGGGGATCCGTCAAGGGCGAGTACCGCGACTGACGACGGTACGAGCCTAGGCTGGTGAGATATGCGGGCTAGAACCGATAGGTCGCTTCGCCCGTGACCTTGCGACTGATGAAATCGCCCCACACGTGTTGCTGAGCGTCGCTGTCGAAGACGTTCTGCGCGCCGACCGAAACCGTCATCCGCTCGTCGAAGAGCCGCACGCCTCCCGCGACATTGACGAGCGTGATGTCCTTGGTCGGTCCCCAGAATCTCTCATCGAGGACGTCCGTCCAGAACGCCTCGTCCTGGTAGTTGACGTTCGCGTTGGCGAAGAACGTCCCCCCGTCCCAGGCCGCGCCCACGTTGAAACGGTGCTTCGGCGGGTCGTTGATGGGATGATGCGTGGTTCCGTCCGGTATCGGACGCGGATCGATGCCGCTTATGCTCGGGTCGTCCTGCCAGGAGTAGTTCAAGAAGAGCGACAGCTCTCGCGACGGGCGAACGTCGAGAGAGACCTCCACGCCCCGGTTCACCAGCTCTGCTACGTTCGTGACACTGATCTCCGAGGGGATCCCGGCAAATCCGTCCGGCGCCGGCACGTCCAGAAGATCCAGAGGCAGCGGCCAGTCCGGCGGGGGATTGGAGGAACTGTAGAACTCCGTCGGCACCAGCCGGGCGAGACCTTGCATCTCGTTTCGATAGGCGGCGAGCGATACCTCGGCGTGGTCGGTCAGGCGGCCGACCCATCCGATTTCGAAAGCATCGAGTCGGGTCTCCTCCAGATCGGGGCTGGTGGTCACGTGCAGAGGGAAGTTCAGCGTCAACGTTCCCCCGGGTGTCGGGATCGTGATGGGTGTCACGTTCACGAAATCCACGTGGCTCTCGATGGCCGACGGGGCGAGGAATGCCCGATTGTACGAGAACCGGAAGGTCTGCCCGGGGACCGGAACGAAGAACAGCGTGGTACGCGGAGAAAAGGCGGTGCCCATCGGGTCGATGTTGTCCACGCGGACGCCTCCCAGCCAACGAAAGTGATCGGTGATCCGGATCTCGTCCTGAAGGAACGCACCGATCCGATCCCGGTCCCCCGCGTCCGGAGCGAGGGTCATGTCGTACTGACTCCGGCTCGTGCTGCCGCCGTACGCCAGGCGGTGCCGATCTCCCACTGTGCGTGAATCGCTGACGTCGAGAGCGTAGGTTTCCGTCTTGATGCTGGCCCGCTCGCCACCGATCAGGAAGACTCCATCGGGGCTCTCGAAGAAGTTGGAATAGAAGGTCGCATGGGCGTCGCGGCGGCTCCACTGGACCTGCCCAAACGCATCGAAAGTGTCTTTCGCCCAGTCGGCGGGGCCGGCCGGCAGGAGAATGGACCCCTCGATACCTGCGTATCCGGCACTGCACGACCAGGTCGTCTCGTCGTTCTGATCGAAGTCGACCCGGAGGTTGAGCTTTGGCGTTCGACTCGCAGGATTGTCGTACGTCGGGTAGGCCGTTCCACCCGGATTCGTCGGGCCGTCGGTTCCGGGAATCGTCCCCGTCGGTTGATCGTACGGATCTTGCTCACGCCAGGTCGCGGAGACCTTGTAGCCGAGCCGGCCCCTCGCGTCCGCGTGCGTGATACGCGCGTAGCGCGTCTCCAGCTCTCCCGCTCCGACGGTCACTCTGGTTCCCACCATCTCCCTCGGGGACTTCGGGATGATGTTGATCACCCCGTCGGTCGCGTTTGCGCCCCAAACCGCGCTGGCCGGGCCGCGCAACACCTCGATTCGTTTGACCTCCTCGGGAGCAAGCGGGACGGCGTTCCACCAGACCGTGCCGTTGAAGTCCTGAAACACGCTGCGGCCGTCGACCAGCACGAGCTGACCCTGCGGGAGGACGTTCGTCGCATTGCGGCTCGAGATCGATATGTCCCACGAAGACGCCTGCATGACATTGAGTCCGGGGACCGCTCGGAGAAGGTCACCGAAGTCGTCGGCGGGCGTTTGCCCGAGCTGCTTCTCCCCGATGACTGTCATCGCGGCGGGGGCCTCGTCCAGGCGCTGCTCGATGCGTGAGGCGGTAACGACCAGCGTGTCCATTCCCCACATCGTCATTCCCGACTCCGTGGCGATCTCGTCCTGAGAATCCGCATCCTCGCGCGCGGTGGCTTGGCTTGGCGTGACGCCCGGGAAAGTGGAGACGAGTAGTGCCGCCCACCACACGATCATCGCGATCTCGCCACCATGAGCAAACGTTGCACGCGCTCTCATTCGCGCCTTCCTCCCTGTGGGTTGAGGCCCGCTCCAACGACCGCCGTCCGAGCCACCGCCGATGACACCGGATCCCGAGGATCCCGAAAGACAATACCGGATCCTGGAATCAGGATACACTCGGCGATCTTGTCGCGAGGCGCCTGCTCGAGGCTGAGCGGAGACCACCCGAGAGCCTCCCGAGGGCGTCCGGAAGGAGACTTCAGACAGGTGCTACACTCTGTCACCACCGACCTGTCCCCAAACAGGAGCCACGACTCATGAATGCGCCCGACGCCCCGGTTCCATCCCCGGACCGAGTCTCGGAGATCTTCGCTCGTGCCCTGATGGAGCCGGTCCGATTGCGCGACGAGTTCGTGAGTCAGGCGTGCGGTGATGAGGAGGCCCTTCGAGGTGCGGTCCTGAGCCTCCTTGCCGCTTTCCCGAAGGGAGAGCTCGTCTTCGAGGAGCAGGAGCGGGAGATCGGACGGGTTGCGGCGTCGATGGCGGAGGGTGATCAGGACCGAGACGGAGAGACGATCTCCCACTATCGCATCGATCGATTCCTGGGCGCGGGTGGAATGGGGGAAGTGTACAAGGCCTGGGATACGGCGCTGGGACGTCCCGCGGCGATCAAGCTGCTCCACCCGGGGATGGATTCGCAAGTGCGGTCGCGATTGGTGAGGGAAGCTCGGACGAGCGCGCGTCTCGAGCATCCGGCGATCGCGGCGTTCTACGAGTCGGGAACAGTGGACGGGAGAGAGTTTCTCGCCATGGAGTTCGTGGAGGGTGAGACGCTCCGATCGCGCTTGCAGCGGGGTGCTTTGCCGGCGGCGGATGCCGTTTCAATGGTGGCCGCCATGTTGGAGGCTCTGGTGCACTCGCACGCGGCGGGCGTCGTTCACCGGGACATCAAACCCGAGAACATCATGCTGGCGAAGAGCCGCGCCGTGAAGCTCCTCGACTTCGGAATCGCGAAGGACGTGACGGATCCGGACGAAGTCCACGAGGAAGCGGAGACACGGACGGTGGTGACGGGCACCAAGCTGACGTCGCAGGGGATGATGGTGGGGACGCTCGGCTACATGTCGCCCGAGCAGATGCGTGGGGAGCCGGTGAACGAGAGGACGGACGTGTTCGCGATGGGTGCGGTCCTGTACGAGTCATTGACAGGGGAGGCGGCGTTCCCCGGGGAGAGCGCCCGGGAGCGGATGGCGTCGACGGTGTCGCGTGACATTCCATACGTCAACGTGAATGGGGTTCATCCGGACATCAATGCGATCATCAGGAGAGCGACAGCGAGGAACGTCGAGGAGCGGTACGGGACCGCACGCGAGTTCCTGGCTGATTTGCGGCGCTACGCGACCGGGGAAGCGGTGGCGATGCTGCCGGACACACTGGCCGTCATGGACCTGGAGAACTTGACCGGACGGGAGGAGGACGAGTGGATCGGGACCGGAATGGCCGAGAGCCTCGGAGTGGATCTGCGTCGAGCCGAGGGGTTGAGTCTCGTGCCCCGGGCCAAGGTCGTAGGGACTGCCGCGCGTCTGGCCGCGATGTCGGCGGGGAAGGTGGATCCGGTCGCGCTCGGGTTCGGAATCGGGTGCCGGTGGGTACTGACCGGGACCTATCAGCGGATGGGGGGAGCGCTTCGCTTGACCATGCGGTTGGTCGAGGTGTCGACGGGTGCGGACGTGTGGACGGAAAAGCTCGACGGGAGGGTGGAGGGGATCTTCGAGATGCAGGATCGCCTGGCGGCGGCCACCGCGAAGAGCCTGAAACTGGTCGTACCGGATACGAAGAGGACCAGAGGTCCGCGGCTCAGTGCCTACGAATACTACGCGAAGGCCAAAGCCTTGTGGAAACAGATGGGTGAAGCCTCCACCGACCAGGCCCAGGAGTGTCTGGAGAAGGCGATCGACATCGACCCGGAGTACGCCCCGGCGCTGGCCTATCTCGCGAGCATTCACGCGCCGCTCCGCTACGTGCAGTCCGGCGATCCCGGACATCTCGAGGCTGCCCTGCGGCTCACGCGGCGCAGCCTCGAAGTCGACCCGGCTTGCCCGGAGGCAAATGTGTGGGAGGGGTACGCGAAGTGGCGGCTCGGGAAGACGGAAGCCGCGCTCGAGTCCCTGGGTCGCGCCGAGGAGCTCGGAGTCGAGTTTCCCCCGCCAGCCTACTTCATCGCGTGTTGTCTGAACGAGCTGGGCCGATGGGAAGAGGGCATCGCGGCCGCGCAGCGCGCGGTGGCTGTGGAACCGCGCCTGGCACCGGCATGGCTGGTGCTCGGTACAGCCCAGATGGAGACCCCGGACCTTCCCACCGCCCGCTGGACGCTCGAGCGAGCCTGGGAGCTCGAGGGAGCCGGCTCGGTCGTTCATTGGGCTGGGGCGGGCACCGTCCTGGTCGAATGCCTGAGGCGCCAGCGCGAGCTCGATCTCGCGCGGGACAAGGCCCTCGAGTGCCTGAAGATCCTCGAAGGGGAGGATCTCATGTCGAGGAGCGCTCTGAGGTCACTGACGCTGACCGCCCTCGGCCGTACGGCGTTGGATCGGGGGGAGCCCGAAACCGCTCGAATCGCCTTTCAGCAGGCCCTTTCGATCGGGGGAAAGCCCTCCATGGGTGGGGGGAACGGTCACCTGATGGTCCAGGCCCGGGCCGGTCTCACGTGCGCGGGTGGGGGTCCGGGACCTTTCGAGAAAGCCGTGAAGCACTTCAGGAATCGGAAGCACGTGGACTTCGCGTACGGCGGTCTGGCGTCAGACGTCATCACGTCGCTTGATCTGGCCAAGGCGGCCCGGGTGCTCGATCGGCAGGACGAAGTCGACCGATGGATGAAATCCGCGCGACACGCGGGCTACCGGGACGGCGCCGATCCCACCGCACCGGGCTGACTCGTACGACGTGCGCGGTCTCGCGACGAGCCCGGTGAGATATGCGGGTCAGCCTCGAGCGAGTTCCTCGGCGAACTTTCGAACCGTCGTCAGCTCGATCGGAAACTCCGCCAGAACCGGACCCATGTCGACGACGTGATCGACCTCCGGTCCGGAACCCAGCGCGAGAATCGATGAAATCGGTGGATGAAGGGGGCGCAGGAGCGCGCTCGCGACCCTCAAGAGCGCAACGGGCGTGTGCTGCACTTTCAGTTTCCTACCGGTCACGTCTTCGAACACTTTCACCGCGTCGAGCGCGGACAGAGCTTGTGGTCCGCCGAGAGTGAGGCATCGGCCCCTCATGCCGGGCTCTCGACAGGCGGCCACGGCGAACTCGGCAACGTCTTTCAAGGAAATCGGGCTCGCCTTTGCGCGCCCCGAGCCGACCACGCGAACCCGGCCATTCTCCAGGTTCCACCCCGCGAGCGGGCTGAACATGGTTTCCATGAAGGGGCCCGGCCGAAGGATCGTCCACGACATCCCGCTCTCGCGGACCGTCCGTTCCACCTCCCGCTTGTAGCGAACGAACGGAGACCGGGCGGCCGGGCCCTCCGACTCGTCCGCGATCGTCAGAGAGACGAAGATGAAGTGCTCCACGCCCGCCTTCCGGGCCACGTCGACCAGGGCGAGTTGGCCGTCGTGGTCGACGCTCCTCAGGGTGTCCCCCCGCCGCCGTGACGCGATGCAGGTGGCGGTCGAGATGACACGCTGCACCCCCCGACAGGCGACCTCGAGGCTCGCGGGATCCTTGAGGTCCCCCGTAGCGATCTCGACTCCGAGGTCGGCCAGTTCCCGTTCACGAGGTGAATCGGATCGCACCAGGCCGCGGACATCGTTTCCGCCGTCACGGAGCCGCCGGCAGATCTCTCCGCCCAGCACGCCCGTGGCCCCGACCAAGAGGTTCATCGCGCCTCCTCTCCGCGAACGTGGATGATCCCCCTCGGGTGCGGCCTCGTCGAGCCCATCCAGAACGGCGCTCCAGACCAGCGCGTTGCGGCGGCGGCAGGCCTTCTCCGATCCGAGGAACTCGCCTCCCCTCCGGTGTGCCTCCAGCAGCGACTCGACCTCGGCCCTGAGCGCCGCGTCGTCGCCGCACTCCTCCTTCAAGAAGCGCGGTCGCTCTTCGGTCGGCATCTCGAGCGCGCGGGAGAAGACCTCCGCGGCCCGAGGGTGTCCTCTCGCGGTCATGACAGAGCGGTTCTCCTCGTAACGGAACGCGCCGAACGGGACCTCGAGGGGCCAGCGACCGGGCATTCAGGAGCCGGGGGCTCCGTCGCCGGCCATCTCGCGGTAGAGCCACGCCTGCGCATACTGCCAGTACCGTTTCACCGTGCGCGAGGAGACGTGCATCACCTCCGCGACCTCGTCGACGCACAGGCCGCCGAAGAAGCGCATCTCGACCACTCTGGCCTTGTGCGGCTCCTGTTCCGCGAGCTTCGTAAGTGCGAGGTCCAGGGCGATGAGGTCCATCGAGGGCTGGTCGGCCGAGACGGTGAGCGCCTCGTCGAACGTGACGCGCAACCGATCGCCGCCTCTTCGCCGGCGGCCGTGCCGGCGGGCGTGGTCGATGAGAATCCGCCGCATGGCCTGGGCGGCGACCGCGACGAAGTGCGCGCGGTCCCGGTACTCCGCCCGGCTCTGATCGATGAGTCGCAGATAGGCCTCATGAACGAGCGCGGTCGCCTGCAGCGTGTGGTCGGGGCGCTCGCCGGCGAGGTACTTCTGGGCGATCCGCCGCAGGTCCGCATAGACGAGGGGGAGGAGCCGGTCGACCGCGGCCTCCGCCCCGTTGCTCACCTCTTGGAGGATTCGGGTCACGTCGCTCTGGGGGGACATCGCAACCCTCCGTAGAGACCGATTCTACACGATCCCCAACGTCTCTGTCCCTTCTCTCGCGGTTTTGTCACGTTCCTGTCCGACGGGTCGCAGCGGTCTAGTCGGTGAAAAGGGAGGCGCTCCCTGGCCGGCCGAGGCCGGGTCCGTCCCGCGTATCTCGAATGCCCGCGGGCAAAGGAACGACTCGCTCACCGGTAGGAAGGAGTCCCCCTATGCGACAGATTCGACTGGACTGTCCTGTTCTCGCGTTCCTCGCAGTCTTCCTGATGACCGCCCCGGCGGCCGAGGCAGCCGGGACCGCTGGCGCCAGCCAGGGGAGCTACCAAAACAACTCCCACGACTACAACTTCACGCAGTCCATCCCCCCCGCCCTCGACTACAGCCACGAGGTGCTCAACAGCCACTACAGAGTGGTATCGAGTCACTGGGAGGGGGCACGATCTCCCCAACAAGTTCCTCGGGGTCGCGCAACACGTCTACCAGAGGGACAACACGAGTACCCTCGCCTACCGGACTTTGTCGACCGACGTGTGGTACGACATGACGTTCTGTCATCCGACTCTCACGACCATGACCGTCGCCATGAACGTCAAGGTCAGCGGGAGCGTCACCGGTAACACCCCACGGGGAGGCATGCAGCTGCAGGTGGCCACACCCGACAACATCTATCTCATCGGTCGCTACACGTATCCTCCCGGCCAGGGCATCTGGTGGGGGCCGGCCGCGGAGCCGTTCGCGTCCATCACGACTCCTTCGTTCAGCGGCGTGTTCACGTCCCCCACGTTCACCGTCCCGGCTTCCCCGACCGGGGTCACGGTCCCGGTCCGGGTGGTGATCAGCGCGCAGTCAGTTGCGCTCGGCCGCGATAATTACTCGACTGTGAACTTCTACGACGGCGTCGGCTTTCCGATCGACGCACCCGTGTTCAACTTGCCCGAGGGCGGCCGTGTCAACTCCGCCGACGCCCACATCGTGGACAACTTCTGGGTGGGTCCGTCCGCCGCGGCGGTGGCCGTCTCCGGCTCCGTCGGCTCCGACTGCGACGGTCCGCTCGGCGGGATCACGGTCACGCTGACCGACGGCGAGGGCGGCTCGAGCACCACGACGACGGCCGGCGACGGGAGCTACTCGTTCGCGGACGTTCCGTCCTCGGAGAATTCGGGACAGATCTCGATGGCGGCTCCGGCCGATTACGAGGCTGCAGCTCCGATCAGTGTTCCGTTGGACGCGGATCAGACCGGCGTCGACGTCACGCTCGAGTGTGCGCGCGTCGCCGTGTCCGGTGTCGTGAGCAGCGGCTGCACGGGCCCGATGGAAAACGTCATCGTCGGTCTCGTGGACGCCTCCGGCGCGTTCGACAGCGACACGACGGACGCCTCCGGCGCCTACTCGATCGACGGCGTCGTGTGGTCCGATGATGCCGATACCGGGGAGATCTCGATCTCCATCCCGCTGGGCTTCGAGGCGGTGAGCCCCGGAGTCGGCGGCGCATCGCTCACGCTCGACCACGACCAGACGGTCGACTTCAGCCTGGCCTGCCTGACCCCGACCGGGAACGCGCGTTCGATGGGCTACTGGAAGCACAACGCGAACGTTTACCTCAGGAACCGGGGGAACGCCCAGGAGTCCGAGCCGGACATGGAGACGGACTTCCCCGCGGCGATCTTCAATCACTTCCACGAGAACGAGCTGAACGGCATCGCCGTGGAGGGCGTGACCTTCATGGACGGGGAAAACGGTCCGGAGCCGCTCGATCTCGTGACGATCGGCGCGACCCTCTCGGTCAAAGGCAATGCCGGCATGCTCGCGAAGGCGAAGCAGCAGTACCTGGCCTTCCTGCTGAACCTCGCGTCCGGGAAGCTGCAGACGTTCTCCGTGGTGTCGGACGACGGGAGTACGGCGAGCCAGGCGCTCCAGTACGTCGCCGACTGCATCAACGACGGCGATTCGTCGAACGACGAGATCGCCAAGGACATCGGCGACGACATCAACAACGCGACCCTCGTTCCGGCGGGTGTCATCCCGGAAGGCTACACGACGGTCTACTACGCACGGCCGGCGGTGGAGAACCGGGCGCTGTCCGTCTTCCCGAAGCCGGGCGGTGGGTCGCAAGACTACACGCTCTCGTTCTCGATCCCGATGTCGGGACGGGCGAGCCTGGAGATCTTCAACGTGGCCGGACGTCGCATCGCGACGCTCCTGTCGGGTGAGATGCGGGCCGGTCATCGGAAGATCGCGTGGCGGGGCAGGGACTCGGCCGGCCGCCTCATTGGTCGTGGCGTGTACTTCGCGCGGCTGACGACCCCGGAGGGGACAAGGACGGCGAAGTTCGTCCATCTCGGCCGGTAGACACGGTCCGACGAAGTTGATTCGGGGGTCCGCTCCATTCCCGGGGGCGGACCCCTTTCTGCATCCCCGGCTTCGCGGGAGTGACCTGGGTCCAGAGGACCTTTGCGCTGGACGACTACGGTTCGTGGCCCGGGATGAGCCCTCCGCGTCTCTGGTGGAGGCGGCCATGGCGACCACCTCGTCACCGGCATGCTTCTCGGGACTTCCCTCGCTGGCCGAGCGAGGTTCGAATCCGGGATGGCTCGCCCCTGCCGGGCGGAATAGAAGGTGGGCGCAACATGCCAGGCTACGCGCGCGGATCCCCGATCAGAATGAACGCCGACCAGTAGGCGGGGTGCTGGAAAGGGCGCCGACCCTCCTCGTCCGTGTACTCCCGGAGCCAGCGCTTCGCGTCCTGGAGCACCCGCGCCTTCGAGCGGGGCTTCGTCTCCGCGAAGAGGTTCTCGTAGAAGCGGGCCATGAGAAGCGCCGTGGCGGCGTCGTCCACCGGCCATAGGCTGACGAGGAGGGTCCGGGCTCCGGAATGCAGGAAAGCCTGCGCGAGCCCGAGGTAGCCCTCTCCGCGCCGCTCCCGGCCGAGCGCGGATTGACAGGAGCTGAGCGTGACGAGGTCCGCGTCGAGCTCCCACTCGGCGGCGATCTCCTTCGCGGTAACGAGGCCGTCGTAGATTCTCCGGCCCGACAGAGCCGCTTCGAGCGGATCCGGAAGATCGATCTGGGAAAGGACGAGGGCGGAGCGCTCCGGGAAACGGCGATCGACCAGTGCGTGCGTGGCGAAGTGAAGGTGGCTGTACTCCCGCAGCGCACCGCGATCCACGAGCTCCACGAGCTCCTGCTCCGAGGCGTCCGGGCCCAGTAGGAGGGACGACTGGGGCACGTACGAGACGACCGCCTGCACTTCGTGTCGCGTTCGGGGAAGGCGGGGTAGGCGGGCGATCGCCTTCTTGTCACCCGCGAGGGCGCTCCGCAGAATAACGTCGAAGGGGACGCCTCCGCTCTGCGGGCCGACTGCGGACGACCGCAAGTGGTCCGGTGCGAACGGCGGATCCCCGAGAGCGAGCGCCCTCGCGCCTGCGGGCGTCCTGCCCTGCGGCCGCGCGGCGAGCCACGCGTGAATCGTCGCGGAAGGTGCGTACGAGATCGCGAAGCGATCCTCGATCCAGAGCCCGTCCGAGTCCTTCAGAGCTCCCAGGGGAACTCCGAAGAGCGGCGCCGAGGGGATGACGACGAGCTCCTCGACCCCTTCGAGGTACGGCTCGAGGGAAGCCAGCCGCTCCCGCCAGACCGCCTCCGCGGCCGGGGCGATCTTTTCTCCGCGGCCGAGCCGGTAGGGCCAGGCCGCCGCGAAGTGCAGCGCCTCGCGGAGGTGCGCGGCGCGCCCGGTGGGACCGTCGCCGTCGCCCGTCTCGACGGGAGCCCATCGCACCGGTCCCCTGTTGCGCAGGACGTACCCCCACGACATCGGGAGCACCTCGTGCGGGTTGACGTCGAGCCAACCGACGATCGCCGTTCGCTCCGAGAGGGTCGCCTGGATCCGTTCGAGCGAATACTGTTCTCCCTGCACGATCGGGTACCGCCGACTCAAGCGATGCCGGTGGGCGCTCAACGCCGCCTCGGCGTCGAGAAGCTCCTGGTGCGCCCTCTCGTACGCGCCCGCGGTGCCGTCGTCGGCTCCCGGCGCCAGCGCTTCGACCTCACCCTGCAGACGGGCCACTCGACGTGCGAGCGATTCCTCCTCACGGAGCTCGTCCGGAGGCACGGTTCGCTCCCGGGCGACCGCGAGCAAGTCCGCCAGAGAGCGGGCCCGCGCTCTCTCCGCCGCCGGCCACGCCTGGTCCGTCTTTCCCGCTTGGAGCCGAAGCGCCGCCAGGGCGTCGCACTGAGCGGAGCTCCACTCGTACCAGCGGAAGCGATCCGTGGTTCTGTCGAGGTACGTATCGAGCTCGCGACAGCTCTGTGCCTGCAGGGATTCGGCGATGGCGAACTCACCCCGCACGCCGGCGATCGAAGCGAGGGCATCGAGCTCACGGGCGTGTCCGCCTCGTGGCGCCGGTCCCAGCTCCATGACTCGGCGCGCCATACGCTCGGCCTCGTCGTGCCGGCCGGCCTTCAGAAGGACGGTGCGCAGGATGCCGAGGGCGATCTGCGCCTCCCGATGGCGCTCCCCGAAGATCGACTTCTTCAGCTCCACGGACTCGCGGGCGAGCCGCTCGGCGGCCACGAAGTCGCGTCCCGCGACCGCGTACCGGGCCAGGTCTCCGAGGACCCATGCCGTCCACCAGTGACCGTCCGGAAACGACCTGCGGTAGATCGCGAGCGCACCGTTTGCGAGGGCCAGCGCCTCCTCCGTCCGATCTTGCGCGTGCAGCGACGCGGCGAGCTGCTGCATGGTGAGCCCGACGTCCGCGTGCTCCTCGCCCAGGAGCCGTCGCCGCATCTCCAGCACCTTCCGGAAGAGCTCCTCGGCGCGGATCGGATCGGTGCGCGAGAGATGGAACGCGAGGTTGTGAAGGCTGCGCGCGACGGTGGGATGCTCCTCGCCGAGGAGCTTCCGGTTCATCGCGAGCGCCGCTCGGTAGTAGAGATCGGCACCGTCCGAATCTCCCACCTCGCCGCGCACGGCGCCGAGATTGTTGAGACACATCGCGATCGTGTGGTGCGTGTCGCCGTGGTTCCTGCGGAAGATCGTGAGCGCCTCCCGGTAGAGGCCCTCCGCTTCCTTCCGTTCCCCCTGCGCCATGAGCAAGAGCCCAAGGACATTCAGGGTCTCCGCGACATCGGGATGATCGTCGCCGGCGAGCTCGCGCGTGATCTCGAGGGACCGGCGTGCGAGCGTCTCACCCTCGGAGTATCGGCTCTGTTTCCAGAGTACGCTCGCGAGGGCCCGCTCGGTCTCGGCGGCCTCCCGGCTCGTATTTCCGAGACGCCGGGTGCGAATCTCGAGCTGCCGGCGCGCGGCTTCCTCCGCTGCCGAGTACTCGCCGGATTCCATGTACGCGTCGATGACGGCCGTGAGCGAGTCGGCTTCCGCCAGCGGTCCCGATGTCCCGGTCGTCTGCGCGCCGGCCGCGATCGCCCCCAAGACGAGGCCGACGACCAGCCGCCGAGTCATTCGATCCGCTCCCGGGCGCGGTCGCCGACGTCACCAGGCTCCTTCGCGATGACCCTCAGGAGGGAGTCCGCGCCCCCGGCACGGCCGTCCTCGAGCAGCGCCACGTAGAGCGTCCACCTCGCTTCGCTCGACCAGGGATCGGGCACGAGATCGAACGGGATTGACTCGAGCGCGTCCACGGCCCTCGCGTACTCTCCGCTCCTGGCGAGGGCGTTGCCGAGGTAGACGCGCCGAAGCGACTCGAGCGGCTCGGCGAGTTCGAGCTCCTGCAGCATGTGCACGGCGTTATCCAGGTCCCCTCGGTCGTACGCATCGATGGCAACAGAGAGCTCGGGCGAACCTCCTGAGCCGATGCGAAGCTGGAGTTCCTCGCCGGGACGGGGAATCGAGCGGAGAAGATCGGTAGGAGTATCGCGCAGCGTTCTCGGCAGCACGACGAGAAGCAACAGAGCCGCGGCCGCCGTGGCGAACCCGAGGCGCGTGGGCCACAGTGCAGCGCGCAGCCGCTCGAAGAAGCCGGCGCCCGCCTTCGCGGCCGCCGCCTCGGCCCGCAGGGTTGCCGGACGAAGGAGCTCGGGCGGCATGCTCGCGGCGGCGGTTTCGACCTCGGCCGAGCGAGCGCGGAGCATTTCGGCACAGGGGGCACAGCTCGCGGCGTGCTCGACCATGAGCGTCGCCTCGAAATCGGTCAGGAGCCCGAGGATGAGCTCGAGGCAGGAATCCTCCGTGAAGTGAGTCGACTCGGTGGACGCGCTCACGTCTTCGCCTCCATCTCGGCGACCGTCTTCATGCGGAAGGTTCTCCACAGCTCGACGAACGCGTCGCACGGCATGTCCCTCGGCTCGTACCCGCGCCGCCTCATGCACTCGCGAATGCTCTTCCGGACGTTCGAGAGCACGACGTCCACCAGCCCGGGCTTCACGCCGACCTCGGGGTGCTTCGCGATGTCCTTCGTTCGCATGTCGTAGAAGACCCGGAAGAACCACATGAGCCGATCGCGATCGCTCAGGTATTGCGCGCAATCTCGCAACGCCTCCGCGAATTCTCTTCGCTCGACGTCGGCGTCCGAGCGTTCGGGCGACGGCACTCGCATACCGATCACTTCGTCCACCTCCTCCTCCTCGTCCACGGGCCGAGAGTAGCGTTCCCCCTCTCGGAGCCGGTCGACGAGCGCGTTCCGCGCGACCGTGGAGACGAACCCGGGCAGGTCCGCCGCCGTGAGCCCCCTCAGGGCTCCTACTCCGGTATCGAGATTGCGGATCAATTCTAAGGACTTTTGGGAGGCGAGATCCTCGAGGTCCTCGCGCGCGAAGCGGCCGAGGCGGGGCGCGTGGAGGCGCAAGTAGCGCCCGACGCAGAGGTTGAGGGCTACCCAAATGTCGCGCCGGGCGGATTCCTCGCGCTCGCCACCCGGTGCGGCGCGCACTTCGCCCAGAAGCGTCTCGAGGCGGTGGGGCCACCGCTCTCCGAGAGGTTCGGGGGGGGCCATGGCGGGAGTATAGCGCAGCGGCAAGCTCCCGAGGACGACCTGCGCTTCTTTAGGTTTTCCGGCCTCGCGCGATACCCCTTCCGACTCCGAGCCCGCAACGGACCACTGCCGAACCGGGAGGTGAAACCATGGCGAGCGTCTATCACGGAGCCGCGACCGGCGTGGCGATGTTCCTTGCCGCGGCCGCGACGGTGAGCGCGTACAGACTCGAGAAGACCGCGTACTCGGGAAGCGCCATCGACGCGACGAGCACGTCCTGGGCGCTCCGCGCCACCGTCGGCGAATCCGGCGTTGTGGGCCTCTCGGCTGGCGACACCGTATCACTCGGCGCCGGTTTCTGGGGAGGCATTTGGCG
>JALGZR010000099.1 GCA_025774805.1 bacterium | reverse complement strand
CATCCCGTCCGTCTCGTCGACGGCGACGCTCGCCCTGGGAGACGCCGTCGCGATCGCACTCTACCGCCGACGCGGCCTCGACTCGCGGGACTTCGCCCTCCTCCACCCCGCCGGCAGCCTGGGCCGGCGCCTCTCCCTGCGGGTGAGGGATCTGATGCACTCGGGGCCCGAGCTGCCGCTCGTCCGCGGTGAGGCGACCCTCCTCGACGTTCTCCACGTCATCTCCGACAAGCGGCTCGGCACGGCCGTGATCGTGAACGAGGACGGGACGCTGGCCGGGGTCTTCACGGACGGCGACGTTCGGCGCGCGCTCCTCCGGGACCCGCAGAGCCTCTCGCTTCCCGTCTCCGGCCTCATGACGCGCGATCCACGCACGATCTGTCCGGGGGAGCTCGTGGCGCGCGCCATCCAGCGGATGGAGCAGCCGGCCCGGAGGATCACGTCCCTCGTGGTCGTGGATCCGGACCGGCGGCCGGTCGGGGTCCTCCACCTCCACGACTGCCTCGAAGCCGGGCTCCGCTAGCGGGCACTTCTCACCCGGCTCGTCGCGAGCCGCTGCCGCAGCAGAGGCGGGCGGGACCGGCCGGCGAGATCGCCGAGCGCGGCGAGCCACGGCCGCCGCGGAGGCGGGCGAGAGGGGCCGGCCGGCCTCGGGTGATCGCGTGAAAGGCTTTTGCCCCAGAGGGTTTCTGAGTTGGCACTCCTCTTGCTTGACTCGGCGGCTCGCCTCCCCTAGATTTCGGGAGGACGGGAAGGGAGGGCCGCGCTTGCACGGCAGGTTTCGTCGAGAGAAACGGATTCTCTTCTACAGCGCGGTTCGGGGTCTCGAGGCACTCAGTCGAGCTCTTCCCCGGCGGGTCGGCCTGCCGGTCTTTGCCGGCATCGGAGATGTCGTCCGTTGGGTGGATCGCCCCTCGGTCCGCCGGACGACGGATCACCTCGAAATCGCGTTCGGAACCGAGCTCTCCCGACGGGAGCGGGTGTCTCTCATGCGGGCGACCTACCGCGCCACCGGGCGCAACGTGCTCGACCTGCTGCGCTCGTTTCACCGGGAGCCGGCCGACGTGCTGCAGAACGTGGAGTTCGAGGGGATCGAGCACCTCGAGGCCGCCCGGGCGCGGGGACGGGGCGTCGTGGCGCTCTCCGCGCACCTCGGATGCTGGGAGATCATGGGCGCCGCGCTGGCGGCCCGCGGATACCCCGTTCACGTCCTGGTGCGCAGGCTGTTCGACTCTCGCTCGGACGCTCTCCTCAACGCCTGGCGAGGGCGTTGCGGTCTGACGCTCCACGACGGACGGGGCGGGGTGATCCCGGTGATCCGGGCCCTGCGGGAAGGGGCACTGCTGGGAGCGCTCGTCGATCAGGACACGAGAGGCCCGGCGGTCTTCGCCGAGTTCTTCGGGCGCCCCGCGCGGACGTCCTCGCTGCCCTTTCTGCTGGCCCGTCGGACGGGGGCGCCGATGGTCCCGATGTGGATCCACCGGGACGCCCGAGGCGGTCACCGCGTCCGGATCCGACCGGAGCTTCCGCCCTCGACGCTCTCCGATCCGGGGGCGGCAATCCGGGCGGATGCCGCCGCCTGGAACCGGCTTCTGGAAGGGGTGATTCGGCGGCATCCCGAGGAGTGGGTGTGGCACCACCGGCGCTGGAAGACCCCTCCGGCGGCCCCGTCCAGCGCCCCTTCGGACTTTAGAACTTTCCCGAGGAGATCGCGCCAACTCATTACTTTTCAATCCTCAAGAAGAACGGTGAGTGCCCGATGACGAGGACAGGGAGTGGCGCTCGAGCGGCGCTCGGGCTGCTGATACTGGCGTTCGGAGGATGGGTCGCGTGCCAGAGCGGGGAAGAGAACCTGGCGTCCATGGATCGACCCTCGAGGTCCCCGAGCGAGGGGATCCGGGGCATCTCCGTGCAGAGCTACCGGGTCGGGACGACCCGCTGGGTCCTCCAGGCCGACACCGCCTCGGTGTTCCGCGAGAAGAAGAGGACCGAGGCCGAGCAGGTCCGGGTCGACTTCTTCGACGAGGACCGACACGTCTCCCGACTGACCGCGGACATCGGGATTCTCAATCAGGTCTCGGACGACCTGGAGGCCCGAGGAAACGTCCGGGTCGAGACGGACGAGGGATCGTTGCTCGAGACCGAGATCCTCTTCTGGGATCACCAGAAGGCGCGGATCCACACCGACGTCTTCGTGGAGGTGACGAAGGGGAACACCGTCCTGACCGGCATCGGCCTCGAGGCCGATCCCGGACTGGATCGGGTGGAGATCCTCCGCGAGGTCGAGACAACTGCCCCCAGCGCGCCCGACTGGCTCGCGGAGGAATCGGAGGGAGGGGAGGGGTGATCGAGACCGCGACCGACCGGATGGGGCTCTTCGGCCGGGGGCTCGTGAAGGCCTACCGCGGACACCGCGTCGTGGACGAGGTCGACATCGAGGTCCACCGGGGCGAGGTCGTGGGGCTGCTCGGTCCGAACGGCGCGGGCAAGACGACGACGTTTTACATGATGACGGGTCTCGTGAGCGTCGACGCCGGTTCGGTCTCCATCGACGGCGAGACGGTCACCCGACTCCCCATGTACGTCCACTCGCGCCGCGGGATCGGCTATCTGCCCCAGGAGGCGTCCATCTTCCGGGGGCTCACGGTGCGGGACAACATTCGCGCCATCCTGGAGACGACCTCCCTCGATGCGAAGGCGCAGGAGAACCGGTTGGAGGAGCTTCTGGCAGAGCTCCAGATCACGTCGGTGGCCCGCCAGAAGGCCTTCACGCTCTCAGGGGGCGAGCGGCGCCGGGTGGAGATCGCCCGCGCTCTGGTCACGAGCCCCTCGTTCCTTCTTCTCGACGAGCCGTTCGCGGGAATCGATCCGATCGCAGTGGGTGACATCCAGGAGATCATCTCCCGCCTGCGGGAGAAGGGCCTGGGCATCCTGATCACGGACCACAACGTTCGGGAGACGCTCCACATCACGGATCGCGCGTACGTCCTGTTCAAGGGGAAGGTGCTGATCTCGGGGACGGCGAAGGAGCTTGCGGAGAACCCGGAAGCGCGGGCCATCTATCTCGGGGAGAGATTCCGGCTGTGAGGCATCACGACGCCGCGTAGGGCTCTCCCCCCGAGGAGGAACATGGAACTCGGACTCCGACTGACCCAAAAGCAGACCCTCAAGCTCGTCATGACGCCCCGGCTCCAGCAGGCGCTCAAGCTGCTGCAGATGCCGTCGCTCGAGCTCTCCCAGCACATCGATCAGGAGCTCCTGACGAATCCGCTGCTCGAGGTCGAGGAGGATGAGGTCGAGAGCCCGGCGAGCGAGGTCGCCGAGGCGGCCCTCGCGGAGACCATCCCGGGCGAGGAGAGCGCGACGTCTCCCGACGACGCGGAGTTCAAGTCCGAGGAGAACATCGACTGGAGCGAGTACTTCGACGACGGGTTCGAGTACGCGGAGGGGGGGAGGGCGGAGCGCGAGGATCAGGAGTTCTTCGAGCGGACGCCGGTCGGCCGCACGACACTCCTGGACAGCTTGCACGGGCAGCTCCGTCTCCTCGATCTCGACGAGGAGACCGAGCGCGTGGCCGAGTACCTCCTCGGCTGCCTGGACGACCACGGCTTTCTCTCCGTGACGGTCGAGGAGGTGGCCGCGCAGCTCGCCGTGCCCGAGGAGATGGTTCTCACCGCACTGGAGAAGATCCAGGAGCTGGAGCCGGTGGGGGTCGGGGCCCGGGATCTCACCGAGAGCCTCCGGATCCAGCTCCGTCAGCGCGGCCGGCAGGACTCGCTCGCCGGCCGGATCGTGGCGGACCACTTCGGGGCGTTCAAGCAGAAGCAGTACCAAGAGATCGCCCGGGCGCTCGGGGTCACGCCGTCCGACGTTCAGGAGGCGGCCCGGGAGATCGCCAGTCTCAATCCCCGGCCCGGCGCACAGCTCGCCCTGGAGGACGCCCGCTACATCGTTCCCGACCTCGTCGTGGAGAAGATCGACGACGCCTACGTGGTCTCCCTCGCCGAGGGGACGGTCCCGCGACTTCGCGTCAACCGGAAGTACCGGGAGATCCTGCGGGCCTCGCCTCCTCCAACCAAGCGGCGGGAGCCGGAGCCGGGCGCCGACGGCGCCGGATCGCCCGCGGCTTCCGACCCTGCCGCGGGAGACGGCCAGGCCCGGGACGAGCGGGCCCGCTCCCGGGACGAAGAGGTCAAGTTCGTTCAGGACAAGATCAAGTCGGCCAACTGGCTCATCCAGACGATCGAGCAGCGCCGTCGAACCATGATCAAGGTCATGGAGAGCATCGTCGAGGCCCAGATCGACTTCTTCGAGAAGGGGCCGGCCCACCTGCGACCGCTGACCCTGCAGGACGTCGCCGAGAGAATCGGGATGCACGAGTCGACGGTGAGCCGCGTGACGACGAACAAGTACGTGCAGATCCCGCGCGGGGTGTTTCCGCTCAAGTACTTCTTCTCGAGCGGCCTCGAGACGGAGTCCGGGCAGTCCGTCTCGTCGAAGATGGCGATGGCCCGGATCCGGGAGCTGATCGACAAGGAGGACAAGAAGAAGCCTCTCTCCGACCAGAAGATCGCGGAGTTGCTCCGCGAGGAAGGTCTCATCGTCGCTCGCCGAACCGTGGCGAAGTACCGGGAGAAGATGAACATCCTCTCGGCCCGCTATCGGAAGGAATTCTGACCCGGGCTTCACGCCCGTGCCGCTATCGGAGGTGTAGTCCATGAAGGTCTCCGTCACCGCTCGCCGCTTCGATCTCACCGAAGACCTGAGGGAGCACGCCGAGGAGAGGCTGAACCGGTTCTCGAAGTTCTCTGATGGTCTCCTGCGGGCGAACGTCGTGCTCGAGGTCGAGAAGCACCGGCACACCGCCGAGGTCTCCGTCCACGGTCGACGAGGGGACTTCGCCGGCAAGGCGGAATCGGACGACATGAAGGTCTCGATCGACAGCGCGTGCGACAAGATCGAGCGGCAGATCCGGAAGACCGAGGATCGACTGCGTGTCCACAGGGCCAATACGAAGGAGGTCCCGACGATGGGGGAGACGCGAATCGAAAGCCAGCGTCTGAACCGCGAAATGATGACCCTCGACGAGGCCACCTCCCGCGTCGAGGGGGGAGAGGAAGTCGTGGTATTCGCCGACACGGATACCGGGGCCACGCGCATCGTCTACCGCCGTCCGGACGGCTCGATGAAGCTCATCGAAGTCGCCGGCTGATCTCCGGGGAAGGGCAAGGCGAATGAAGGGGATCTCCGTATCCCAACTGGTCGAAGAAGGGCCTCCCGAGCTGGATCTCGAGGTGATCGTTCCGGGGAAAGGGGCCAAGCTCCCGATCACGGTGAGCGAGGTGAATCGACCCGGTCTCGCCCTGGCGGGATTCACCCAGAACTTTCTCTACGAGAGGATCCAGGTCCTCGGAGAGACCGAGACGCTCTATCTCGACACGCTCTCCGCGGAGGAGCGACACGCCTCGATCGATCGCCTCTTCGGGGAGAAGTCGGTTCCTCTCCTCCGGACCCGCATGTCGACCACGCCATTCATCCGCCGGCTCGGGGCCCATCTCACCGACGTCTTCGCTCCCCGGACGACCCTCCACGGCTCTCTCGTGGACGTGTACGGCGTCGGCCTGCTGTTCACGGGCGAGAGCGGCATCGGCAAGAGCGAGACGGCGCTCGATCTCGTGGAGCGGGGCCACCGTCTCGTGGCCGACGACATCGTGATCGTGAGCCGCCGCGGGCCGTCGATCCTGGTGGGCAGCTCGAACGAGCTGCTCGGGCACCGCATGGAGATCCGGGGGGTCGGCATCGTCGACGTCCGCGAGATGTTCGGGGTCCGAGCCACGCGACTCCGCAAGCGGATCGAGGTGGAGGTTCGACTGGAGCCCTGGGATCCCGACGCGCCTTACGAGCGACTGGGGCTCGACGATCGGACGACGTCGGTGCTGGGGGTGCGGATCCCCTACGTCACGATCCCCCTGGTTCCCGGCAAGAACGTCACGGTTCTCGCCGAGGTCGTAGCGATGAACCACCTGATCAAGACGTCCGGCCGGAGCCCCGCCGCCGACCTCGACGAGCGCCTGCGGACACTGATCGAGCAGGATCGCGCGGCATCCCCGATCGGCGACGTGGGAGACACCGAATGACCCGGGAGCTCTCCGCGTGACCCGGGCCAGCGTGCGGATCGTCAACAAGCGCGGGCTGCACATGAGGGCCGCGAACATCTTCGCGGAGGCGGCCGGCCGCTACGACTGCTCGATCCACATCCACCGGGACGAGATGCGAGTCAACGGGAAGAGCATCATGGGTCTCATGATGCTTGCCGCACCCTGCGGCACGGAGATCATGATCGAAGTCGAGGGGAATCACGAGGAGGAGGTTCTCGAGGATCTCACCAATCTCGTCCGGAAGGGGTTCGGCGAAGAGCTCGCGGAGGGCAAGGAGGGCTCGCGGTGACCGGTGACTCGCCGACCGGGGCGATCCTCCGTCCCGAGAACGATCCGGCCGACATGAAGGGTCGGGTCCTCGGGTTCCCCGATCAGTTGCGCGCGGCCCGGGACGCCGCCGTCCGCGGGCCCGACCTCCTCGGGAACTTCCACCCGACGCGCGTGTACGTCGTCGGCATGGGGGGGAGCGCGATCGGCGGGGACTTCTTGCGCACCTACGCGGAGGTCCTCTCCACGCTTCCCGTGGAGGTCGTTCGGGGTTACGAGCTCCCCCGGGCGGCGGACGACACGACGGCGGCGCTTTTCGTGAGCTACTCGGGCGGAACCGAGGAGACGCTGACCGCGTGGGAGGAGGCGGGACGTCGCGAGGTCCGGCGCGCCTGCATCACGAGCGGGGGAGAGCTCGCCGCTCGGGCGGAGGCCGCCGGCGTCCCCGTGCTTCGCATTCCCGGGGGAATGCCGCCGCGATCCGCGCTGGGCTGGACCTCCGTTCCCCTGTTCCAGGCGCTGGCGCGAGAGGGGCGGCTGCCCTTCGAGGTGAGCGAGGTCGAGGAGGCGGCCCGGGCCTGCGAGGCGATGCTGTCCGAGGCCGGTCCGGGAGGGTCGGATCCGGCGGTGCGGCGCTGGGCCGAAGCGGCCAAGGAGGCGCTGATCCTGATCCATGCGCCGGCGGCCCGACTCGGCGCCGTCGCGACCCGGTGGGCCTGCCAGATCAACGAGAACGGGAAGTCGCTGGCCCACGTGGCCCTCTTCCCGGAGCACAACCACAACGAGATCGTGGGCTGGGAGGTCACGTCCGCCCTGCACCGGAGCGCGTGCGTGGCGTTCCTGACGGACGATCGAGTTCACCCCCGCGTCCACCGTCGCATGGAGATCGTCGCGGAGATGGTGGAGCGGTCGGGAGGACGGGCCACCTGGTTCCGTCCGAAGGGAGAGGGGCTTCTCGCCCGCCTGTATTCGCTCGCCGTCCTCGGGGATCTCGCCAGCCTCTACCTCGCCGCCGCGAGAGGAGTGGATCCCACGCCCGTGGCCAGCATCGATCGTCTGAAATCGCGGTTGGCGGCGGAAACGACGAGAGAATAAGCTCTCGGCCGGGCCGGAGCCGCACGGTGCGGGGGACGGTCGCACGCCGGTATCTGGCCCGCGGGCCGATGAAGGAGACCCAAACATGGTCGAACGCAATCTCTTCACATCCGAGTCGGTGACCGAGGGACACCCCGACAAGGTCGCGGACCAGATCTCGGACGGGATCCTCGACGCGATGCTCGCCCAGGATCCCAAGAGCCGGGTCGCGTGCGAGACGATGGTTACCACGGGCATCGCCATCGTCTCGGGGGAGGTCACCACCGAGGCGTATGTGGAGATCCCCGATGTCGTACGCGAGACGCTGAAGCGGATCGGCTACGACAACGCTTCCTATGGGATCGATTGGGAGACGTGCGCCGTCATGACCTCGATCGATCGCCAGAGCGCCGACATCGCCATCGGCGTGAACGAGGGCGAAGGGCTGCACCGGGAGCAGGGGGCGGGCGACCAGGGAATGATGTTCGGGTACGCGACCTCCGAGTCCCCCCACCTGATGCCGATGCCCATCTCCCTCGCCCACCGCGTCTGTCGTCGTCTGGCCGAGGTCCGGACGGACGGCAGCGTCGACTTCCTCCGCCCCGATGGAAAGGCGCAGGTAACCGTCGAATACGAGGGAGATCGTCCCGTCCGGGTCGACACGGTGGTGGTGTCGGCTCAGCACGACGATCAAGTCACCCACGACCAGATCGAAGAGGCGATCATCGAGCAGGTCGTGAAGCCGGTCCTTCCCCAGGGTCTCGTCGACGCCTCCCGTCCGGTGCGCTACCACATCAACCCGACCGGACGCTTCGTCATCGGCGGACCCCACGGGGACTGCGGGCTGACGGGCCGCAAGATCATCGTGGACACGTACGGAGGCATGGGGCGGCACGGCGGCGGGGCGTTCTCCGGGAAGGACCCCTCGAAGGTCGACCGGTCCGCGAGCTACGCGGCGCGCTGGGTGGCGAAGAACGTGGTCGCCGCGGGGCTCGCGCGCCGATGCGAGATCCAGATCGCCTACGCCATCGGCGTCGCGGAGCCGGTTTCGGTCCGCGTCGAGACGTTCGGCACGGGAAGCGCCTCCGAGGCGGAGATCGTGGCCCTCGTTCGAAACACGTTCGATCTGACGCCCGCGGGCATCATCTCCGCCCTCGATCTGAGGCGCCCGATCTACCAGCGGACGGCCGCCTACGGCCACTTCGGCCGCGAGGAGGAGGGCTTCCCGTGGGAGGAGAAGAATCGCGTCGAGGCGCTCGAACCCGAGGCGTATCTGAACGATACGTCGCAGGGTGCGAGACGCGAGGACGTCCGTCCGGTGGTGCGGATCCGCGATCGCAGCAGGTCGTTCATGAATAGTCCGGGCTAGCCTCGTGCTTTTCAGCACCGAAGGGGGAGGGCGGCCCGGGCGGGGATCCCTCCCGAGCCTCGAAGCTCGCGGATGGGATCGGCGATCACGGCTCGATTCGCACTTCACGCAGCTCGCCACTCGGCCTGGGAGGGACCCCACACCCGACCGCGCCTCCCGGAGGGTGGCTCATGATGGCCGGCGAGTAGGGCCGGATCATTTGCGGGACTTCCAGAGACCGAAGATCCCGATCGCGAGAAAGACCAGATTGGGGAGCCAGGCCGCGAGCGTCGGGGTGAGCGTCCCGTTGTGGCCGTAGGTCTCGCCGACCTGAAGAAGCACGTAGTAGACGAAGCTGACCAGAAGCGCGAGGCCGAATCCCAGGGCGTGTCCTCCCCGGCGGATCGCTCCCGCGAGGGGGGCGCCCAGCAGGACCACGATGAAGCTCGCCGCGGGGAACGAGGCGCGCATCCGCTCGTCGACTTCGATCTTCGTCACGTCTCCCCCCGAGAGACGCGTTCGCCGGCGGTGCTCCCGGAGCTCGGAGAGGGTCATCTCCTTCGGCTCCTTGATCTCCCTCAGGAAGTCCCGGGGCGTCTCCTCGATGTCGGGGAACGCGCGCTGCTCGAAGGCCTCGATCGCCGTCAGGCCGTCCTCGCCGAACCGTCGCAGGAAACCGCTCTCGAAGATCCAGCGGTCTTCCTGCCAGGTGGCGCGGACCGCGTCGATCCGGTGTACCAGGGTCCCCTCCGCGAACTGCTGAACCACGACGTCGTCCATGACTCCCGCCTCGCCGTCGAAGCGACGAATGAGGAAGAAGCGCCCGCCGGATCCGAGGTAGTTCAGGTCTCTCCGGGACGTGCCGGAGAGGCGGGGCCGACCCTTGATCTCGTGGTCGTAGATCTCCTCGGAGATCCCGTTCCCGCGCGGAACGATCTCGGCGGTGAGGAGGAACCCGACCGCGGAGACGACGAAGCCGACCACGAGCGTCGGCGCGAGAATGCGATAGAGACTGATCCCGTTCGCGGTCATCGCGATCAGCTCGTTCCGGCGGGCCATTCCCCCGAGGGAGAACAGCACCCCGATCAGGGTGGCGACCGGAAGCATGAGAACGATCAGGAAGGGCAGGGTCGCCACGTAGTACTGAACGATGGTCCGCACCGGGACCTCGTGGTCGATGAACGTGTCGAGCCGCTCGAAGAGATCGACCACCACGGCGAGGGTGAGGAAGACGATGATCGATCCCGCCAGAGGTGAGAGGAGTGAGCGGATCACGTACCGATCGAGCACTTTCACCGATCGTTCCTCGAGCCGAGGTGGAGGCGGGAGTCCCGGCGGAGCACCAGGAGAATTCCGATGAGTCCGAGGATCACGTTGATGGACCACATCCCGAGGGAGGCGGGAATGATGCCGCGATCCCCCAGCTTCTCCCCGCCCAAGGTGGCCAGATAGTAGACGATGAAGAACAGGAACGACATCGCGGCGCCGACCCCGATCCCCCCCCGTCGCATTCTCACCCCCAACGGCGCTCCCAGCAGGACGAAGACGATGCACGCGACCGGGAAGGAGTACTTCTTGTGGATCTCCACCGAGTAGCGATTGATGTCGCGCTGCTTGCCGGCGAGGCGTCGCTCGGCGTTCTGGATCTTTCGCATCAGGACCCGGGCCCGGGTCGTGAACTCCGCGGGAGAGAGAGTGACCGAGTCCTCGGACGCCACGAGGCTCCGGATCCCCCGGCGCATCCCGGCGAGGCTGCGGGAGGTGATCGCCTCGAGCGAGTCGGCCTGGGTCGCCTTCTCGACGGCCAGGGTCGCGATCCTCTCCCGCATCGCGCCCGCGGACAGCTCCCGATCCCCGCGGCTGCTCCCTCCCTCGCGGCGCTCCAGCTTCGTTCCCAGGTCGTCAAAGATGAGCTCGTGGGTCTCGAATTCCATGAGGAAGTAGAGGCTGGCGTCCTCCCGGTCTACCTCGTGGATCTCCCCGTCGTGAAGGCGGATGACCAGCCGGTTGCCGTCGTCTTCGTAGACCAGCTCGCCCCACGGAGCGTGGATCGTCCGCGTCGGCTCGCGGGGGTCGAGGGTGTAGATCGTCACGTCGCGAATGATGTCCTCTTCCTCCTCGACCTCGCGGACGAGCACCCGGTAGCCCTCGAAATCGTCCATGAAGACCCGCTCCCGGATGGCGATCGTGGGGCGCATCTTGTGGATGTCGGCGGTGAGGTTCTTGAGGCGGTGGTTCGCGTCGGGGAGGACGCGGTTGTAGAAGAACACGAGCAGGACGGTGAGAACGGCCGCCGCGAGCAGAACGGGGACGAGGACCCGGAGAAACGACACGCCGCCGGCGTGAATCGCGTCCAGCTCGAAGTCCTGGGCGAGACGGCCGAACGTCATGACCACGGCCACGAGCACCGCCATGGGAAAGGTCATGGCCAGGATCCAGCCGAGGGAGAGGGCGAACGTCTCGAGGATGGTGAGGAATCCGAGATTCCGGGAGGCGAAGAGGTGGAGGAGGTCGATGAGGACCCGCATCGCGAACAGGAAGGCGATGGTCGTGGTGGCGAAGGCGAAGGGGCCGACGTGCTTCCGGAGAATGTAGCGATCGAGTATTCTCACCGGCTCATCCTCGGGCTCGCCCGTACGGTCCCGGATCATATCGGCCGAGGTCGCCTTGACAGGCGCGCGTTTGGCAGCTTAAGTTGTTCCGACTCTTGATGTTTCGGATCTGCCCCGGCAGGCCCCTCGACCGAGAAGTGATGGGCACGGAAGCTCCCTTCCCCCGAACGGCGGGCCTCGCCGGACAGCTCTTCCTCCTTCTCTTCGCCCTCTCGGTCACTCTGCCGTCCACCGCCCGTGCCGACTACCGGACGAACCAGATCCAGGGTGATTCCTTCTGGCTGCCCCGCTACCTCCAGGAACGGCGCTCCTTCGTGAGCCTGTTCGGCGCCCCGCCCCGGGGGCTCCTCAAAGGGATCAACAAGAACGTTCGCGACACGATGGAGATCGACCTGGAGGGGGGGCGCGTGACCGTCCGCCGTCAGTACGGCCCGGCGGACCCCTCCTCGCCCCTCGTCATTCCCGAGTACGTTCAAGACGTCCGGACCGCGACCTTGGCGGCGGCGGCGAAGGAGGCGCGCGAGGCGTGGGCGAAGGAGGTGCGGAAGCGCGGCCTCACGCCTCCCGCCGCGGTGGACGCGGGACTCGTCTCCATCGATCTCCCCGTCAAATTCCCCGACCAGGTTGCGGATATCATCGGTCAGGGGGCCCGCCTCAATCTCAGCGGGTCGGAGCGGGTCACGTTCTCGGGCACGTCGACGATCATCGAGGGAGGTCCGACTTTCGAGTCGGGAAACCCGTCGGCGTTCCCCGATCTCGACATGAACCAGCACCTGCGGGTCAATCTCGACGGGACCATCGGCGAGAAGATCCACGTGCTCGTGAACCACGACAGCGAGGTCGACACCGACTTCGAGAACAAGATCCAGCTTCGCTACGACGGGGACGAAGACGAGGTCGTCCAGAAGATCGAGATGGGGAACACCGACCTCTCGCTTCCCGGGGCGGAGTTCCTCAGCTTCCGCAAGTCCCAGCAGGGGTTGTTCGGGGCGAAGGCGCTCGCCAAGCTGGGCGCACTGGACCTCACGGTCATCGCGTCCAAGCAGGAGGGGGAGACCGCGACCCAGAACTTCGTCGGGCGGGCGCGGCAGGACTCCCTCCGCATCCGGGACATCGACTACGTGAAGCGGAAGTACTACTGGATCACTCCTCCCGAGTCGCTGGCGCTCGCGCCGGACTCGACGATCCTGCCCATCGGGGACTTCGAGCTCTTCCTCGACGACAAGGACGGCAGCAACGATTTGGGGCTCCCCATCGGACTCGGTTACGCCGACGCCGTGGCGGGCGTCGCGGGGGACTCCACCGCGGTGCACCGCGGGTTCTACCACCGTCTCACCGAGAACGAGGACTACCAGATCGACCGGCAGACGGGGGCCCTCACCCTGGAACGCGCCGTGCCCCGGAACCAGGCGCTCGCCATGTTCTACGTCCGGGCGGACGGGCGGGAGGTCGGCGACATCACGGTCCCCGACAGCGTCGGCGTCGAGGTCGACACGCTGCGCTTGCAGCTCCTCGGCCCCCCGGAACAGGAGCTCTGGGACGACACGAAGGGTTTCGCTTCCTTGCGGGTCCTGGAGCAGAAGAACGTCTACTTCATCGGAGCGAGAAACATCGTTCCCGAGAGCTTCGAGATGGTGATCCTCCGGAAGGGGTCCTCCGCCGGGCAGCAGGACAAGGACACTCAGGCGGATCCGGACGAACCCTCCGCCCCCGAGACGGAGTTCGTGAAGATCCTCGGGCTCGACTACAAGGGCATCACGACGTCGGACCCCGATCTCATCGTCGAGCCGGAGTTCATCGACTTCGAGGACGGCACCATCACGTTCCCGAACCTCACGCCGTTCGCGCCTGACTCTTCGCAGGTCAACGTCATCGTGAGTCCGTCGGAGGTCTCGACGGGGCGGACCGGAGAGACGGGGGTGAGACTCGGCGACTACAACTCGGCGATCTACACGCTGGAGCCCAACGACCTCTTCGGGCAGGACAAGTACTACCTCGAGGTGCAGTACACGACGCCGACCCCTACGTACTCCCTGAACCGTTTCAACATCCTGGAGGGCTCCGAGAGGGTGCGCCTCAACGGACGCCAGCTCACTCGGGGCACGGACTACGACATCGACTACGAGTTCGGCATCGTCACGTTCCGCACGGCGGACGCGAGCCAGGCGGACGCCGAGATCGAGGTCGACTTCGAGTACGTGCCCCTGTTCGGACAGGCGAAGGAGTCCCTCGTGGGGGTGTCGGGCACCTACAACTTCAGTCCCCAGACGCGCCTCAGCTCCTCGTGGCTCTTCTTCACCCGGGCCACTCCGGAGGAGCGGCCGCGGCTCGGCCAGGAACCGTCGCGCATTCTCGTGGGAAACCTCTACGGGCAGTGGCTCGGCAACCCGTCCTTCATGACCGGTCTCGTGAACGCTCTTCCTCTCGTCCGGAGCGAGGACCAGTCGGAGCTTCAGGTCCAGGGGGAGGTGGCCCTGTCGATCCCGAACCCCAATACGAAGGACCAGATCTACGTCGACGACATGGAGGGCGTCGAGGACAGCCGGGAGCTCTCGATCACCCGGGGTCTCTGGGTGCCGGCGTCGGAGCCGGCGGGACCGTCGGATCTGGACCTCGACAAGGCGACGGACCGGGTGAGACCACTGCCCTCGAACTGGTACAACCCCGAGAACGTCGTCCGCCGCAAGGAGGTGTTTCCGGAGCTCGCGGACGAGCGCGAGGGGCAGGACTTCCTCCAGGTGCTCGAGTTCTCGGTCCGGGAGGGAGTGCCGAGCGACACGACCGGCTGGATGGGCGTGATGCGGAATCTCTCCCAGACCGGAGAGGACTTCTCCGAGAAGAAGTTCCTGGAGGTCTGGGTCAACGACTTCGGCCGGAGACGGGGTCGTCTCATCTTCGATCTGGGGGAGATCAGCGAGGACTTCTACGTTCGCGAGAATCCCGATCAGCCGCTGAAGGGAAGGGGTTTTCTCGACACGGAGGACATCGAGCCGATCGGGGGGGACGGACAGCTCACGGTCAGCCGGGAGGACTTCGGCCTCGACAACGTGAAGGGCCGAGACGGCGATTCCGTGCCCGGGGACGACGGAGACGACGACTTCCAATTCAGCCGTCCCGAGGACCCCACGCGATACCAGGAGTACACGAAGATCAACAGCTACGAGGGGAACAGTCTGCTCGACACCGAGGACCTCGACGAGGACCGGCTGCTCGACACGGACAACGCCTACCTGTCGTACGTCTTCGACCTGTCGGCCTCGGCCGGCGACAGCACGCTCGCCCAGGACAACGGCAACGGCTGGCGCCTCTACCGGATCCGTCTCGACGCCGGCGCGTCCGTCGGGGGCTTGCCTCCTCGCCTGCGGTCGATCAAGTACGCGCGCATCTGGTTCGACGACCTCGAGCCGGGTCCCGGTCGCAAGGCCCAGATCGCGCAGGTGAAGATCGTGGGCTCGGCCTGGGTCGAGGAGCGGCAGTCCAGGAACGACACGGTGGTGCCCTTCGAGGTGGACGACGAGGTGGGATTCCTCGGGGTCGACGTCAAGAACAACAAGGAGGACGTCGACTACTTTCCCCCGTTCGACCCGGGCGAAGATCAGAACAACGAGCAGAAGCGGGAGCAGGCCCTCGTCCTCGAGTACTGGGACATCCCGTCGGCAGGGGCACCGGGAGACACGATGGGAGGGCGGCAGAACTCCGCGTACAAGGAGATTCTCGATACCGGTCAGGGGCGCAGCCAGGACTATACGCAGTACGAGACGATGGACTTCTACCTCCGCGACGGGTCCCCCGATCGGTCCTCCCAGGGGAGCTTCTTCCTCCGCTTCGGCCCCGACACGACGAATTTCTACGAGTTCACGACCCGGGAGCTGTCGGAGGCCGCGGGGGGGTGGCGCGAGATCTCGATTCGCCTGAACGATCTGGCGGAGCTCAAGCTCGATCCGGCGGAGACCACCCGGACCGTAGAGGGTGTTCCCGTCGACTACCGGTACACGGTCGACGGGGCGGACACTCTCGCGGTGTACGGTCTCCCGTCACTGACCCGGGTGCGGAGAATGACTCTCGGCATCCGGGGGGACGATCCCTCGACCCCCACGATCCGAGGGGAGATCTGGGTGGACGAGATTCGACTCCGCCGGGTGAAGAAGGACATCGGGTACGCCTCCCGGATCAGCGGCTCCGCACGCTTCGCCGACCTCCTCAACGTCTCCGGAGGGGGAAAACTGGTCGACTCGGAATTCCGCCGGATCGAGGGGAACCGACACGGCAACGACGAAAGATCCTGGAACGTGAGAGGGGACATCAAGCTCAACAAGTTCTTCGATGGGCGCGGCATCTCTCTGCCCCTGTCCGGCGACTACTCGTACTCGGAGACCACCCCGCTCTTGGCACCCAATTCAGACATCGAGCTCGAGGACGAGGAGGACAAGGCCGAAGCCCGGTCGACGAGTCGAAGGCAATCGGTCTCATCCCGCTTCGCCAAGACCCGACCCTCTCGGAATGCCCTCCTTCGATACAGCATCGACAACCTCAGCTTCGGCGGCTCGAACACGCGGGGGCGCAATCGGACTCCGTTCCAGACCTCCCGGACCGAGAACACGTCGGGTCAGGCGTCCTACAACCTGAATCCGGGCCAGGGAAAGACCTGGCGACTGCTCAAGCGGTTCGACATCTCCTATCTGCCCACGGTGAAGCTGGGCGTGAACGGCAGTCTGGCCACGACCGAGTCGGCCGACATCCGCGAGAACGACACGGGAGAGCGGGTCGAGCAGCCCCGCGCCCCCGTGCGGACGCGCTCGCTCCTGGGTACGATGGGTGTCCAGTGGGATCCGGTACGGTCCAACACGTTCGACAGTTCTTTCTCCTTCAACAAGCGACAGGACTTCGATCGCCATCCCGAAGAGGCGCTGTGGGAGAGCTTCAAGCGGGGCGGGCGCGAGCTCCAGCGCGATCACGTCACGCGCTTGAGCTACCGTCCGGGGTTCTTCCGGTGGTTGCGTCCCGTCGTCTCCTACGACACGAACTACCAGGAGGACCAGGGCCCCTCGGTGCAGCCGCCCGATCTCCAGTCCCGGCCGGAGGCGCAGGGGGGTCCCATTCGGGTGTTCCGCGTTCAGAACTCCAACTCCCGGGACTTCACGACCACCCTGAGCCTACGGCAGCTCCTGCCGAAGCGGCGCGAAACCGGTGCGCGGGGCACGGCCCCTGCGTCGCGGGCCCGATCCTCCCGGCAGGGTCGATCCTGGCGGGACGACTTGCCGCCGGAACCGGAGAGAGACGAGGACGAGGAACCCGAGGCCGAGAAGCCGGAGTCGGAGGAGGAAGGTGGGGAGGAGGGAGAAGAGCCGAAGGGCCCTGACTTCGGCCGGATCTACGACGGGCTCACGAGCCTCGTCCACACGATCGGAGACATCCGCTACTCGTACTCCGACCGTCGCTCCTCACGGTACAGCCGGGTCTCCGATCGCCCCGACCTCGCCTACCAGTTCGGTCTGACCGGATTCGATCTCGATGTGATCGTCCCCTTCGCGGGCGCCGGGGCCTCCAACCTGATCGAGGACAACACCGAGGACGCGTACTCCACGAAGCTGGACACGAGCTTCGAGCCGACCTCGACGATCTACCTGGACGGCAGCTACTCCCGGAACATCTCCAAGAAGACCCTGCGCGGGACGCGTAACAAGACCGAGGACCTGACGTTTCCGGACATCTCCGTCACCATCGAAGGTCTGGAGGATCGCCTCTTCCTGCGGCGATGGACGAAGTCCTCTTCGCTGAACTCGGCGTACCGGCGCCAGCGGCGCCGGTCGGGGAAACTGCCCGTTCCGGGCGCGGCCGTGGACTCGACGGCGAACTGGTATGACACCGAGAACGTCCGCAAGGAGTTCTCGCCGCTCCTGTCGTGGAGCACCAACTGGAAGTCCGGGCTCAACACGACGGTGTCCCTGAACCGGAGCACGACCGTGGACGAGTCGGACTTCCGCTCCGTTCTGTCCAGCACGGAGACGACCTCGACGGGATGGCGCGTCAACGGGCGCTACAGCTTCTCGGCCCCGAAGGGAATCACGATCCTGGGGCGCCGGTTGCGCTTCAAGAGCGATCTGACCCTCAACTTCGACGTCAACGGGAGCGAGGCGAAGTCGGTGGAGTCGAGCATTCCCGAGACCGGGTCCGTGACGACGACGGTTCGCAGCCACCAGAAGTCGCTCGGTATCGAGCCCCGCGCGACGTACAACTTCTCCCGAAAGATCCAGGGGAGCGTCAACTTCTCCTACCGCCGGAACCAGGACCTCCAGCGCGATCGGACCGACAAGACCATCAGTCTCGCGTTCGAGGCGATCCTGAAGTTCTGATCTCGGAGGACGTGATGCCGGCTCCCTTCCCTCTCCGCGTTTCGGTCGCCGCCCGGGCCGCCGGACTGGCCGCGGCCGTCGGAGTCATCGCGGGGGAGAGCGCCTGTGCGGACCGCGAGCGCACGTTCGACGGGGAGAGGGCGTTTCGGCACCTCGAGGCCCAGGTGGCGGCGGGCCCCCGGATCCCGGGGACGGAGGGTTACGAGCGGACCGCCGCCTATGTCCGCCGTCACTTGGAGAGCACCGCCGACCGGCTGTCGTTGCACCGCTTCCGGGAGATCTCTCCTCTCGACTCCACCTCGCTCACGCTCACGAACTTCGTGGCCGTCTTCACCGAGGAGAGCTCGTCCCGGATTCTCTTCGGGGCGCACTGGGACACGCGACCGATCGCGGAGCGGGAGGAGGAGGAGTCCCGGCGGAGCCTTCCCGTGCCGGGCGCGAACGACGGCGCCTCCGGGGTCGCGGTGCTGCTCGAGATCGCGGCGATCCTGGCCGAGCGCCCCCCCCGGGTCGGCGTGGACCTGGTCCTCTTCGACGGAGAGGACCAGGGCGTCGAGGGACAGCCGGAGACCTACGCTCTCGGATCGGCCGCCTTCGTCCGGGATCACCCCGACTACCGTCCCACCTTCGTGGTCATTCTCGACATGGTGGGCCGGAAGGGAGCGCGCTTCCCCCGGGAGGCGCATTCGGTCCTGGGGGCCGCCCCCCTTGTCGAAACGGTCTGGCGGCTGGGTCGCGAGCGAGGGATCGGCGTCCTGGTGGACTCCCTCGGCGCCCCCGTCTACGACGATCACGTGCCGTTCCTTCGGGCGGGGATCCCGGCCATCGACGTCATCGACTTCGCCGATCCCGATTGGCACACGACGCGGGACCTCCCGGACAACTGCTCCCCGGAGACGCTCGAGGAGATCGGCCGGCTCGTCCTCGCCCTGATCGAACGGGCGGAGGAGACCCTTTCTTCTTGACAATCGCCCGAGATGGGTCGAAATTGACAATCAGCCTGCGGGAGACCGGAGGCTTTCCTTTTGCCCGGCCTTTTCTTTCTTGCCCGGCAGAGGCCCGGATTCCGGGACCTCTGCATCCCGTCCCTCGACCGGATCGGGCCCACGACGGGCCGGCTCGGGGGAAATGAAGTAATGAATCCTCGGGAGCGGGAGCTTTTCGACCTGTTGAGCGCCGGCGTCGCGTCGGCGGGGGTGGACCTGGTCGAGGTGGTCCTCGTTCCGACCGGTCGCCGGCCGGTGATCCGGCTGGTGATCCACGGCGCTTCGGGGGTCACTCACGGCGACTGCAGCCGGGTCACGCGCCTCGCGGGGGACATCCTCGAGGATCACGAGGCCGTTCCCGGCAGCTACACTCTCGAGGTGTCCTCCCCGGGCACGGATCGCCACCTCAGAGAGGGGCGGGAGTTCGAAGTCTTCCGGGGACGGCGCGTGCGCCTCTGGCGCGACGAGGACGGGCAGGTCTCGGAGCACACGGGTCTCAGCGGAGGCACCCGCGGCGAGGAAGAGGTCGTTTTGGTAGGGGACGATGGAGAGGAAACCGTGATTCCCTGGACGTCGGTGAAGAAGGCCCGCCTCGTCCCGGAGCAGGCCGGGATCGGCGGTACCGGAGGTAGGGAGCGATGAACTACGAGATTCTCGAAGCCCTGGGTCAGATCGCTCGGGAGAAGAACGTCGACCGGGAACTCGTGATCGAGACACTCGAGGCGGGAATCGTGTCGGCCGCCCGCCGCAGGTACGGGCCGAACGCCGACATCCAGGTCCGCTTCGACGAGACGACCGGGCAGATGGGCGTCGAGTACGTCCGCACCGTCGTCGAGGATCTCACCGACGAAGAGCTGGAGGTCGAGATCGACGACGCGCGTCTCGAAGAACCGGACATCAAGGTGGGACAGGAGCTCCGGATTCCGCTGTCCATCGAGGAGTTCGGGCGCAACGCGATCCAGGCCGCGAAGCAGGTCGTCGTCCAGCGCGTGCGCGAAGCCGAGCGCGAGAACGTGTACCAGCAGTTCCACGACCGGGTGGGCGAGATTCTCACCGGGACCGTGCAGCAGGTGAACCGCGGCAACATCATCGTCAATCTGGGGCGGGCGGAAGCGCTGCTGCCCTGGCGCGAGCAGATCCGGCGGGAGCAGTACCGTCAGGGCGACACGATCCGCGCGATGATCATCGACGTCCAGCGCAATGCGAAGGGTCCGCAGATCATTCTCTCCCGCGCCTCGGGCGAGTTCCTCCTCAAGCTCTTCGAACAGGAGGTTCCCGAAATCCTGGAGGGGATCGTTGTGGTCAAGGCGGTCGCCCGCGAGGCGGGAGGACGCTCCAAGATCGCGGTCGCCTCGAACGAGTTCCGCGTCGACCCGGTCGGGGCCTGCGTCGGCATGAAGGGCTCGCGTGTCCAGGGAATCGTCCGGGAGCTCTCCGGAGAGCGGATCGACATCGTCCCCTACTCCGAGGACCCGATCGCCTTCGTCACGAAGGCTCTCTCTCCGGCGAAGATCCTCCAGACGATCCCCGACGAGGAGAACCGGAAGATGCAGGTCGTCGTCTCGGAGGACCAGCTCTCGCTGGCCATCGGGAAGAGCGGCCAGAACGCGCGTCTCGCGGCCAAGCTCACCGGCTGGGAGATCGATCTCGTGTCGGAGGAGGAGTTCGCCGTCTCGCGCGGAGAGACCCCGCGCTCCAGCGAGATCCCGGCCGGCGAGATCGAGGGCCTCGGACCCAAGACCATCGAGAGCCTGATCCAGGGCGGGTTCGAGTCGGTTCAGGACATCGTCAAGGCGACGATCGAGGACCTCATCAACGTCCCCGGGGTGGGGGACGTGACGGCCCAGAAGATCTACCTCGCTGCCGTCCGACACCTCGAGATGGTCGAGGAGGAGCGGATCCGCGCGGAGGCCGAGGCGGCTGCGGAGGCCGAACCGGCGGCCGAGGTCGAGACGGAGGCCGGAGCCGAGGGGGAGACGCCGGAGGCGACCGAGGACGCCGGGGACGCGGTGAAGGCGGCCGGGACGGAAACGGCCCCCGAGGCCGAGACGGCGGTCGAAACGACATCGGAGGCCGAGACGGAGACCGAAACGGAGCGGACGGCCGAGGTCGAGGCGGAAGCACCGGCCGAGCCGGAGAGCGGAGCCGAAACGGCCGCGGAGCCGAGCGAGCCGGAGAGCGGAGCCGAGACGGCCGCGGAGGCGAGCGAGCCGGAGAGCGGAGCCGAGACGACCGCGAAGCCGGCCGAGCCGTCCGGAGCGGAGGACGCCGGGGACCGCGGGGGCGCGACCGGGGCCGCGTCCGGAGCCGACAAGGAGTCCGACAGCTATCTCGACGACATCGAGGCCATGGAGTCCGAGCTCTCCGCGGGATGGGGAGGGGACGAGGGCGACGCTCCGGAGAGTCCGGAGAAGAGCGCCGACGCCTCGTCGTCCGGAAAGACCCCGGGATAGACCGACGGGGGGAGGTCGCCCCGTGCCGATCCGTACCTGCGTCGGCTGCCGGCGTCGCCGAGAGAAGGTGGAGCTGCTCCGGTGGGTCGTCGACCGGGACGGGATCGCCCGTCCCGATCCGGAGGCCCGGCTTCCCGGCCGCGGAGCCTACGTGTGCCGGTCACCGGAGTGCTACCGCGCGATGCGGAAGCGGTACCGCCGTCGGGGACCCGACTTCGAGGTGTCCTCCGAGGCGTTCCGACTTGCGGTCATGGAGGACGTCCTCCAGAATGTCCGGGGCGAATCGGGTCCAAAGTGAAGGAATCCGGGGTCTGCTCGGACTGGCGCGGAAAGGACGGGGTCTGTCGATCGGATCCCGCGAGACCCGCGCCGCGCTGCATCGCGGTGACGTCCGACTCGTGCTGCTGGCCGCGGACGGCTCGCCCCGGGATCGGGAGCGGCTGGAGAGGATCTCCGCCGAGCAGAGTGTCCCGGTCCGGGTCACGGCAAGCCGAGCCGAGCTCGGAGAGTGGATCGGCCGGGGTCCGGTCGCCGTTCTGGGCATCCGGGACCCGAACCTGGCGACGGCCGTGAGCCGGCGCTTCGATCGTTCGACCGGAGGCGCGAGGGACGTGCCCGGGCGCGAGAACGCGGGGGGTCGAGAGACATGAGGACACTGGACGAGACGGGATCCAGTCCTGCCCTGGCCCCCGACCCGGGCTCGGGGAAGGCGGGAGCCAAGAAGACGGGGGCCAAAAAGGCCGCGGCCAAGAGGTCCGGAGGGAAGGCCGAGAAGAAGGCCGAGAAGAAGACCAAGAAGAAGTCGGACAAGGTCCGGATCTACCAGATCGCCAAGGAGTTCTCCGTCTCGAGCGAGGCGATGCTGAAGATCGTGCGCGGGCTCGGTCTCGAGGTGAAGAGCCACATGAGCTCCATCGACGAGGAGACCGTCGAGCTCGTTCGTGAGCAGTTCGACAAAGAAAAGGAGGCGATCAAGAAGGACGAGGCCCGCAAGCGCGAGGTGGAGCGCGCCAGCCGGCGCCGCAAGGCCCAGGCAGAGGCCGCCGCGAGCCCGGACGCCGCCCCGGCGGGAACCGAGGCCGTGACCGCTCCCCGGCCGATCCCGGGCAAGCCGGCCCCCGCTCCCGGACGTCGTCGCGGCGCCGGTCGCCGGCCGGTGGATCAGAAGGTCGTGCGGGCGAACATCCGAAAGACGTTCGCCGACATGGACGGACGGCGCCGGCGCCACCGGCGCCGCGCCAAAGCGGAGGTCGAGCAGATCTCCGAGGACACGACCGTCCTGCGGGTGACCGAGTACGTCTCCACGTCCGAGCTCGCGAGCTACATGGACGTGACCCCGTCCCAGGTCATCGCCAAGGCGATGGAGCTCGGATCCATGGTCACGATCAATCAGCGGCTCGATCGGGACATGATCGAGATGCTCGCCGACGAGTTCGGATTCACCGTCCAGTTCCAGTCGGCCTTGGAGGCCGAACCCTACATCGTCGAGGAGGAGGAGCCCCGGGAGGAGGACCTCCAGCACCGCTCGCCCGTGGTGACCATCATGGGGCACGTGGACCACGGCAAGACGAGTCTTCTCGACCACATCCGTGAGACGAACGTGATCGCCGGAGAGTCGGGCGGCATCACGCAGCACATCGGCGCCTACCACGTGGAGGCCCCCGGCGGCACGATCACGTTCCTGGACACGCCCGGTCACGAGGCGTTCACCGCCATGCGGGCCCGCGGGGCCCAGATCACCGACCTCGTCGTCCTCGTCGTGGCGGCCGACGACTCGGTGATGCCGCAGACGATCGAGGCCATCGACCACGCCCGGGCCGCCGGCGTCCCGATCCTGGTCGCCGTGAACAAGATCGACGTTCCGAACGCCAAGCCCGATCAGGTTCGCCAGGAGCTGACCGCCCACGGGATCACGCCGGAGGAGTGGGGCGGCGACCACATCGTCGTGGACGTGTCGGCCAAGCGCGGCGACAACATGGATCGGCTCCTGGAGATGATCCTGCTCCAGTCGGAGGTCCTCGAACTCAAGGCGGATCCGAATCGCCGGGCCCGGGGGACGATCGTCGAGGCCCGGAAGGAGCGCGGACGGGGAACGGTCGTGACGGCTCTGATTCAGGAGGGCACGCTTCGGGTCGGTGACGCCGTGGTGGCCGGTGCCGAGGCGGGGCGGGTCCGGGCGCTGACCGACGAGCGGGGTCGACGGCTGGAGTCCGCCGGACCCTCGACTCCCTGTGGCGTGCTCGGGTTCTCGGGGGTGCCGCATGCCGGAGAGTCGTTCCTGGTGGTGAAGACCGAGCGCGAGGCGCGCGAGATCGCGAACCGCCGGTCCCAGCTCCTTCGTGAGCAGGAGCACCGCTACCAGCGGCACATCACGTTGGAGACCCTGTTCGACCAGATCCGCGAGGGAGAGTCGGTCGAGCTGCGGACCATCATCAAGGGCGACGTCGAGGGCTCGGTGGAAGCGATCTCCGACTCCTTGGAGAGGATCGCGACGAACGAGGTCCAGATGAGGATCATCCACCGCGGAGTCGGCAACGTGAGCGAGTCGGACGTCCTCCTCGCCGCGGCCTCGGACGCGATCATCCTCGGCTTCCACGTCGACGTGGACAGTCCTGCCCGCGAGGTCGTCAAGCGGGAGAAGGTGGACGTCCGACTCTACGAGGTGATCTACGAGGCCATCGAGGACATTCGAGCCGCGATGGAGGGTCTCCTCAAGCCCGACATCGAACGCCGAGTGATCGGGACCGCCGAGGTCCGACAGATCTTCCGCGTGCCCCGCCTGGGTGCCATCGGTGGGAGCATGGTTCTCACCGGATCGGTGAAGCGCAACGCGGGAGTCGTGGTGAAGCGCGGTGACGAGATCGTCCACGAGTCCCGGGTGTCCTCTCTGAAGCGATTCAAGGAAGACGTGAACGAGGTCAAGAACGGCTTCGAGTGCGGCATCGGTGTCGAGGGCTTCAGCACTCTGGAAGAGGGCGACATCCTGGAGATCTTCGAGGAGGTGGAGGTCGCGCGGCGACTCTGAGTCGACGCCGAGTCGGCGCGGACCCGGCCCGGACCCGGCCCGGAGTCGGGCGCACCTCATCCCCCCGCCGCGGCGGGAGGCCATCGTTGCGCGTCGGAACTCTCGAGGTCGACTTCCGGATCCCCGGAAGCGACTCCCTGAAGGCGAAGCGAAAGGTGATGGCGAGCCTCAAGGACCGCATCCGGGCGCGCTTTCCGGTCGCGGTGGCGGAGGTCGGCCATCAGGAGCTGCGCGCTCGGGGCATGATCGGCGTGGCCGCCGTCGGAGGAGAGGGCGGAATCGTCGAGCGGGTACTCGACGATGTCCTCCGGATCATCGAATCCGAGACGCGGGTTCTGGTCATCGACGTCGTGCGCGACTCCATCTAGCCGGGAAGGCCGGTCGGGGAAGAGAGAGCTCTTGCGATCCCACCAACTGAAACGAACGGACGACCGGTTGCGGCGTATCATCAGTGAGGCCCTCCTCACGAAGGTGCGCGATCCCCGCATCGGTCTGGTGACGGTGACGGGCGTGAAGGTCTCCCGCGAGTTCGACACCGCGAAGGTCTACGTCACGATCTACGGGGACGAACGGACCCGGGACGAGTCGATGGCCGGGCTCCGGAGCGCCGCCCCCTTTCTGCAGTCCGAGATATCGCGAGAGATCCGGCTGCGCCGGGTTCCCCGTCTCCGATTCGTCTACGACGATTCGGTGGAGCGGGGCTTCCGCATCGACGCGGCTCTTCGGGAGTTGAAGAGCCGGGAAGGTGGCGGCAAAGAAGACGAACCTCCGACCCCGACGAACGAGAGCGATGAGAACGCGAATCGCTGAGCGTCTCCGTACCGGCGAGCGCTTCGTCATCCTGTCCCACGTCGATCCCGACGGCGACGCGCTCGGAACCGCGCTCGGACTCGCGTGGATCCTTCGAGAGGCGGGAAAGGACACCGAGGTCGGGATCTCGGGACCGGTTCCCCGGATCTACCGCTTCCTTCCCGGGGTGGAGGATCTGGTGCTCGAGCCCGGGAACGTCCGGAGAGGCGCGGATGCGATCGTCGTCGTCGACACGACATCGCCTTCCCGGCTGGGGGCGTTCTCCGGTCTCCTCGACCGAGGGGTCGCGGTGATCAACGTGGATCACCACGCGGACAACGCCCGATACGGGGACGTCGATTGGGTCGATCCGTCGGCCGCGGCCGCGTCGTTGATGATCCAGGAGATGGCGTCCGCGGAGGGTCTGGCGATTCCGCGGGAAGCGGCGACGAACCTGTACGTGGGCATCCTCACGGACACCGGACGGTTCACGTTTTCCAACGCGGACGCCCGCGCGCTCGGAGCGGCGGCGGACCTGGCGAACCGGGGCGCGAACCCCCGGGAGGTGGCCGTGCACCTCTACGAAGGGCGCTCCATTCCGGGGGCCCGGCTGCTGGGGCGTGCGCTCGAGACCCTCGACGTGCGGGAGGGCGGCCGCGTGGCCTGCTTGCACGTCACCGTCGACATGCTGCGGGAGACGGGCGCCCTTCCCGAGGACACGGACGGATTCTCGACCTGGGCCCGGACGCTCGACGGGGTTCAGGTGGGTCTCTTCTTCCGCGAGACCGACGAGGGCTCGGTGAAGGTGAGTTTTCGATCGAACGAAGGAGTCGACGCTCGACGGGGTTCAGGTGGGTCTCTTCTTCCGCGAGACCGACGAGGGCTCGGTGAAGGTGAGTTTTCGATCGAACGAAGGAGTCGAGATCGATGGCGTGGCCGGCCGATTCGGAGGGGGCGGGCATCCCCGCGCCTCCGGAGCCCGGGTTTCGGGCCCGATCGAGAAAGCGAAAGAGGAGGTCCTCCGCGCCGTCGCGGAGCATCTCCGAAGTACCGCCGCCTGAGGCCCCTCGCGTGGTCGCCGTCGACAAGCCGGGGGGATTGACCTCCCACGACGTCGTCGCGACGGTGAGGCGGATTCTGGGCGGGGTAAAGGTCGGCCATGCGGGCACGCTCGACCCGGACGCCACCGGCGTGCTCGTGCTCTGCATCGGCAAGGCGACGAAGATCTCCTCCTTCCTCATGGAGGCGGAGAAGACGTACGAGGGCGAAGGCCGATTGGGCGCGACGACCGACACCCAGGACGCCTCGGGCCACGTGCTTCGGGAACGGCCGGTGGAGACGTCCGGAGACGCGATTCGGGAGGCGGCGCGACGCTTCGTGGGACGCATCGAGCAGACGCCGCCCATGTTCTCCGCCGTGAAGATCGAAGGTCGCAAGCTCTACCGGCTCGCCCGCCGCGGAGTCGAGGTCGAGCGGCCGGCGCGCCCGGTCACCGTGCACGCGTTCGAGATCCGGTCGGTCGACCTTCCCGACTTCCGCTTCACGATCCGCTGCTCGAAGGGGACGTACGTCCGGACTCTCGTGAACGACCTGGGGGAGACGGTCGGCTGCGGAGCCCACCTGACGCGGTTGAGGAGATCCCGCCAGGGCATCTTCGCGGTCGAGCGGGCCGTTCCCTGGGCGGATCTGAAGTCCTCCCGGGCTGCGCACACCATTCACGAAGAGTCCGTGGGCCCGGAGCGTGCGCTCGAGTTCCTGCCGGCCGTCACCCTGTCCCCCGCGGGCCCCCTCCCTCGGGTCGGAGGGCGGGTGCCGGTCGCGGAGTCGCCCGCAGAGATCGGTCTGAGTCGGGTGGTTCTGCCCTCCGGCGAGTTCCTGGGAATCGCTCGGGCCGACCGGGAATGCCTGCGAATCATGTACCTCGCCCCGACGCGCACGGGGTTCGGCCGACGCAAGAGGTCGGAGTGAGCGTCCGAGTGAACGTCACCCGCGGGATCGAGGCGCTGGACCGGATCCGGAGGCCCCTCGCCATCAGTCTCGGCGTCTTCGATGGGGTGCATCGTGGACATGCGGCGGTCTTCGCGGCTCTCCGGAGGGAGGCCGATGCGCTCAGGGCCGCCGGGGTGATCGTCACGCTGAATCCCCATCCGCTGGAGGTCGTGCGGCCCGAGATCGCGCCCCGTCTCCTCACGACACCGGAGGAACGCGTGCGTCTGCTCGAGACCCACGCCCCCGACGCCGTCGTGGTCTGCCCGTTCGACCGGGAGACCGCCGATCTCGCTCCCCTCTCGTTTCTGGAGAGGCTCGTCCCGAACGGCGGTCGCCTGGCCGCTCTGGTGGTCGGGCACGACTTCCGGATGGGCAAGGACCGGGCGGCCGGCTACGAGAAGCTGCGGAAGGCGGGGCGGCAGCGGGGGTTTCGAGTCGTCCGGGTGGACCCGGTGCGGGAGAACGGAGGGCCGATCTCCTCTTCCCGGATCCGTAGGCTCGTCGAGGGGGGTCGGTTGACTGAGGCGGAGGAGCTTCTGGGACACCCCTACGGACTACAGGGGCGGGTCGTCCCGGGGCGCGGGGTGGGGAGAACGCTCAGTTTCCCCACGGCCAACGTCGATGTCGGGGATGATCGGAAGCTGCTGCCTCGCTTCGGGGTCTATGCGGTTCGCGTCCGCACTCTGAGTGAGGAGGCGACGGGAGATCCGTGGCCCGGCGTGAGCAACATCGGAGTCCGCCCGACCTTCGGAAAGTCGGATCCGGTCGTGGAGGTTCATCTGCCGGACTTCACCGGAGAGCTCACCGGCCTCGTCCTCGGCGTGGAATTCGTCGAGCGCATTCGGGACGAGGAGACCTTCCCGAACCCGCGGGCGCTCGCGAAGCGGATCTCGGCGGACGTGGAGAGGGCCCGGGAGATCCTCCGGGACCGGGAGGGGCTGTCGGCCGGTCGGGATCGGGGACGAAGCGGGGAGGCCCGATGAGAAGGGGGGGGCGGAAGGACGCTGGACAGGGTCCGAGCCCTCTGTTAGATTCCCCGGCTGATACGGCCAGAGACGAAATGCGAGAAGGAGAGAGCGCGGGGGAGAGTTGAGGGCCCGCCCGGCTGTCGGGACCCCAGAGGAGAGCCCATTTCCATGACGATGTCGAAGACCGAGAAGTCGGGGATTATCGCGAAGTATCGAATCCACGAGTCGGATTCCGGATCGCCTGAGGTCCAGATTGCGCTCCTGACGGAACGGATCAACTACCTCACGGAGCACTTCAAGACCCACAAGAAGGATCACCACTCCCGCCGCGGCCTGCTCAAGCTGGTCGGGCGTCGCCGTCGTCTGCTGGACTATCTCAAGGCGAACAAGGTGGATCGCTATCGGGCGATCATCAAGGAGCTGGGTCTCCGCAGGTAGCTTCCACGGACCATCCCTCCCGAGCCGGGTTCAACCCGCCGCCCCGCCCGACCCGGCGGATCGCGGCACCCACTCGCCGCCCGAGGGGGCGGCGGACGCAAGGCGGAAAGCCGAGCCGCCCGAGGGGGCGGCACGAGAAAGGATCTCCATGAAGGTCATCAAGAGCACCACGATCGGGGGGCGAACCCTGACGATCGAGACGGGAAGAATCGCCAAGCAGGCGGCGGGCAGCGCCCTCGTCCACTTCGGGGACACCGTCGTCCTCGTCACCGCGCAGGCGTCCTCGAAGGCCGATCCGGCGAAGGATTTCCTGCCCCTGACCGTGGAATACCGCGAGAAGTTCTACGCGGCCGGGAAGATCCCCGGTGGATTTTTCAAACGCGAGGCCCGACCCTCGGAGAAGGAGATCCTGAGCGCCCGTCAGGTCGATCGTCCGCTCCGTCCGCTCTTCCCCAACGGATGGACGCGGGAGACCCAGGTCATCGCGACCGTTCTCTCGTCCGACCAGCAGAACGACTCCGACGCGCTGGCGCTCATCGGCGCGTCCACGGCTCTCTGCCTGTCGGACATTCCCTTTCCCGAGCCGGTGGGGGCGATCCGGATCGGTCGGCTCGACGGCGAGTTCGTCGTGAATCCGACCTTCGACCAACGGGAAGACGCCGATCTGGTGCTCACCGTGGCGGGAACCCGAAACGCGATCGTGATGGTCGAGGGAAGCGCTCATGAGGTCGCCGAGGCGGTCGTGGTGGAGGCGCTCGAGAAGGCGTTCCACGAGATCCAGGGCGTGATCGATCTCCAGGAGCAGGTTCTCGCCGAGAGTGATCGACGGGAAAAGGTGGAGTTCGAGCCTCCGGAGGCCCCCGAGGGCATGCGGGAGGCCGTGGCCGCCGCCGTCGCCGGAAAGCTCTCCGAGGCCAACCGCGTTCAGGGCAAGCACGATCGGGCCGAGGCGGTCAAGGCGGTGCGCGACGCCATGATCGAGAGCCTGTCCGAGCGGTGGGGCGAGGAGGAGGACGAGCGTTTCCTCAAGGCGATCTTCGGCGAGCTGGAGAAAAAGGATCTCCGGGACATGGTCCTCAAGGAAGAGCGCCGCGCCGACGGTCGGAGTCTGAAGGACATCCGCCCGATCACCTGCGAGATCGGGGTGTTGCCGCGCGCCCACGGATCCGCCCTCTTCACTCGCGGCGAGACCCAGGCCCTCGTGATCACCACGCTCGGCACGAGCCAGGACGAGCAGAAGATCGACGCTCTGGAAGGGGCTTCCTGGAAGAGCTTCATGCTCCACTACAACTTCCCGCCCTACTCGGTGGGAGAGGTCCGGCGGCTCATGGGTACGAGCCGTCGCGAGGTCGGGCACGGGAACCTCGCCGAGCGCGCGCTCGAGCCGGTCATTCCCGCCGAAGACGCCTTCCCCTACACGATTCGCGTCGTGTCCGAGATCACCGAATCGAACGGCTCGTCTTCGATGGCGACGGTCTGCGGCGGATCGCTCTCTCTCATGGAGGCGGGCGTCGGGACGAAGGCGGCGGTTGCGGGGATCGCGATGGGATTGATCGGAGAGGAAGGCCGCTACGCCGTTCTCTCCGACATCCTGGGTCTGGAGGACCACCTCGGTGACATGGACTTCAAGGTGACCGGAACCACCGAGGGGATCACGGCCCTCCAGATGGACAATAAGCTGGGCGGGATTCCCTTCTCCGTCCTCTCGCAGGCGCTCGAGCAGGCGCGCGAGGGTCGGATGCACATTCTGGGCAAAATGGCCGAGGCGATCTCGGCTCCGCGGGAGGAGCTCAGCAAGTACGCACCGCGCATCATCCGGATCATGATCGACCCCGAAAAGATCCGAGACGTGATCGGACCGGGCGGAAAGACGATCCGGAAGATCTGCGCGGACACGGGTGCAAACGTCGACGTGGAGGACGACGGCGAGGTGAGGATCGCCTCCGTCGACGGAGAGGCCGGTGAGGCCGCGCTTCGCATGGTCGAGGAGATCGTGGCCGACGCGGAGATCGGCCAGACCTACACCGGGAGGGTGCGGCGCATCGAGCCCTTCGGGGCATTCGTCGAGATCCTGCCGGGGAAGGACGGCCTCGTGCACATCTCCGAGCTCGATCGCAAGCGGGTCGAGAGCGTGCAGGATGTCGTGCAGGAGGGCGACACGCTCACCGTCAAGGTGATCGACATCGACCCCCAGGGAAAGATCCGGCTCTCCCGTCGCGCCGTCCTCGCCGAGGAGGCGGGGGAGGAGTACGTTCCCAGCTCTCGACCGAGCGGGGGACGGGGCGGACGGGACCGCGATCGCGGACGCCGTCACGCCGGCGCCCGGCGGTGAGCTCCGGCTTCGCTCGCGCGGGAATCGAGAGCCCCGGTCGTCATCCGACGGCCGGGGCCTTGTTCGGGTGGAATCACCTCGCGGCGGCGCGGTCGCCGCCCCGTCCGGCCGTGGGGCCCGATCAGTCTGCGGCGGCGGCCGCCGGCGGGGGGGCGGGGAGCAGTGCGAACGACTCGCCCTCCGGGCCGAGCGTGTACTCCCACTGAAGGCCCGCGTCTCTCCTGAGGGCATCCTGAGGAACCAGATCGGTCTCGACCAGGTCGAGCAGATCCTCAGGGTATCGCCCGGTATTGACGCGGTAGACCTCGACGGCCAGGCGGATCCGCTCTCTCTCTCGCGCGGCTTCGAGCCTTTCGATGCGGTTGCGCCATTCCCCGATCAGCAGATCGTCGCGACGGCGATCGCGGAGGACATTGCTGAAGAGAACGCTCACGAGAAGGATCGCGGCCACGGGCACGAGCCAACCGAGGGCCCATCGGAGGCGGAACTCGCCCGGGACGATGACGTCGGCCCTCCGCGTGGAGGCGGAGGACCTCAGGCGCCGCACCCAGCCGTTTCGCGCGCAGTCGAAGAGCAGTCGGGTCGCGGTGTAGCGATCCAGCTCGCTCTGCTCGATCACGGCGTCGATCGTTCGTACGCCGTTCACGAGACCGAGAAGAGTGCCG
>JALGZR010000098.1 GCA_025774805.1 bacterium | reverse complement strand
CTCGCGAAGTGTACGGGGCGACGCGTGCTCGTCGTCGGGGATCTCATCGCCGACGAGTACGTGTTCGGCGAGACGTCGCGGGTCTCCCGGGAAGCTCCCGTGTTGATCATCCGGCACGTGGGCCGCCGCGTCATTCCGGGTGGAGCGGGAAACGCGGTCCTCAACCTGCGCGCTCTCGGGGCGCGTCCCCTGCCGATCGGGGTGATCGGAGCGGGGGAGATCTCGGAGGAGGTCCTCGCGGAGCTGCGGTCCCGCGGGATCGACGCCGCCGGGGTCGTACGCGACGCCGGCCGCGTCGCCGTGCGCAAGACCCGCGTGATGGCGGGGGGAGCGCACGGGCAGAAACAACAGGTGCTGCGGATCGATCGCGAGGAGACGGTGCCCGTTCCGGAGTCCCTGGAGGAAGAGCTCCTCCGGCTCGCGACGGAGCGGCTTCCCGACGTCGAGGGGGTGCTCCTGTCGGACTACGGCTACGGCACGCTCGGACCCCGTCTCGTGTCGGCCCTCCTCGACGGGGCGCGGGAGCGCGGCGTTCCGGTCTGCATCGACTCCCGGCACGCGCTTCGCCGGTACCGGGGCGCCACCTACGCGACCCCCAACGAGGAGGAGGCGATCGCGCTGCGGGGGAGACCCATCGAGGCGGATGGGCTGCCGGAGGCGGTCGAGGCCCTGCGGCGGGAGCTCGACCTTCGCTTCCTCCTGTTGACGCGAGGACGCGACGGGATGGCGATCGCCGAAGAGGGGGGGAGCTTCCGGGAGATTCCGATCTGGGGAGGCGGGGAGGCGGCGGACGTGACCGGGGCCGGCGACACCGTGGCCGCGTCCTCCCTCCTCGCCCTCGTCGCCGGCGGATCCCCGGTCGAGGCCGCCCACCTCGCGACCATCGCCGCCGGAATCGTGGTGCAGAAGCACGGCGCCGCAACCACCACTCCCGAGGAGATCGAACGCCTTGCGGGAATCCGAAGAAAAAGTCCGCTCGCTCGAGGAGGTGAGGGCTGACCTTGCCTCGGTGCGCGCCCGGGGAGACCGAGTCGTCCTCGCGAACGGCATCTTCGATCTGATTCACGTCGGACACGTGCGCTACCTGTGCGGCGCCGCCCGCGAGGGGGACTTCCTGGTGGTCGCCGTGAACGGGGACGAGAGCGCGCGGACCCACAAGGGCCCCGGCCGTCCCTTCCTGCCCGCGACGGAGCGCGCGGAGATCGTGGCCGCGATGGGATGCGTGGACCGGGTCGTCGTGTTCGAGCAGCTCGACGTCGTCGAGGTCCTGAAGGCCCTCCGTCCCGACGTGCACGCGAAGGGCACCGACTACACTCCGGAGACGGTCCCGGAGAGGGAGGTGGCGGCTTCGATCGGTACGAGAACCGCGATCGTCGGGGACCCGAAGAACCACTCGACCACCGACCTCCTGCGCATGATCCACCAGAGCGCCGGTCGTTCACCGTGAGGATTCTCCAGATGACCCACCAGGGTGACGAGGGGGGATCGACGAACTCGATCACCTGGCTCACCCGGGGTCTCACCGAGCGTGGGCACGACGTCCACCTCGCGTGTCGGCCGGAGAGCCTGCTCGCGTCGCGCTTCGCCGAGGGACCGGTCCGGCGGGTGGACGCGCGCCTCCCGCGGGGCCCCAGACTGCTCGGAGAGGCACGGGCGTGGAAGCGCTGGACGGAGGAGCACCGGATCGACGTGGTCAACGCCCACGCCTCCCTCGACCGACACCTCGTCTCCTATCTCCGCCTCCTCGGTTCCCGCGTGGGGATCGTGCACACGCGGCGGAACTTGGCCCTCTCCACCGGGGGATGGGTGCGCGCTCGCTTCGACGCGCTCACGACCGACGCCGTCATCGCGGTGTCCCGCCGGGTCGCGGACGACCTCGTGCGGCGGGGCCTGCCCCGGCGACACGTGACGGTCGTTCGAAACGGGATTCCGCTGGACCGCCTGGCGCCGGTCGATCCGGAACGGGTCGCCCACCTGCGGCGGGAGCTCGCTCTCCGCGACGGCGTTCCGGTCGTCGGCGTCGTCGCCCGCCGCAAGTCCCAGGACGACGTCCTGCGCGCCGCGTCGGTTCTCCGTCGTCCCCTCGAGATCCTCTTCGTCGGCATCGACGAGGATCCGGAGCTCCGCGCGCTCGGCGCGTCGCTGCCCGAGGAGTGCCGGGCGCTCTGCCTCGGATTCCGGGAGGACGTGGCGGACGTGTACGGGCTCTTCGACGCGTTCGTGCTCCCGTCGAGCATCGAGGGATTCTCTCTCGCGCTGCTCGAGGCGATGGCGCGCGGGCTTCCCTGCATCGCCACCGACGCGGGGGGAAACCGCGAGGCACTCGAGAACGGGGCGGGCGATCTGTTCTCGGAGGGGGACGCGACGGCGCTCGCGGGCGCTCTCTCCCGGATTCTGGACGATCCGCCCCGGGCTCGGGCCCGGGGGGAGGCGGCTCGGGATCGTGTCTTCCGGGAGTTCGACGTCGCCCGCACGATCGAGGGAACCGAGGCGGTGTACCGCCGGGTGCACGAGGAGAGGGCCGGGTGAAACGCGTTCCCGAGTACCTGCTCGTTCTCTACACGCTGACGGGGACGATCTCGATCGCGGTCAGCCAGGCCGTGATGGGCCTGGGCGCGGTGACCGCGGTCGTCGATCGGGGTCGCCGCACCCGGATCGCGTGGCCCGTCACGCGTCTCGAGGGACCGCTCATGGCGTGGACGGCGGCGGCGCTCCTCGCGACCCTCTTCGCCTCGAATCCCCTCGCGAGCGCGATCAAGCTGAAGAAGACCCTGCTTCTCGCGATGGTCTTCTGGGCGCCCGCCGTGATCCGGAACCGTTGGGGTCTGGGTCGGCTGTTCATGGGCCTTCTCTTTTCGGCGGGCGTCACGTCGCTCTACGGTGTGCTCACCTTCTTCCTCCAGGGGGGAGGCGAGCTCGGGACCCGCATACGCGGCTTTCACGGCTTCTATCTCACGAACTCGGGACTCCTTCTCCTCTGCACGTTTCCCGCCGCGCTCTTCGCGACCTGTCCCGCGATCCGTCCCTCCCATCGCTGGGGAGCGGCGATCACGGTCGGCTCCATCCTGGCGGTTCAGATCCTCGGCCTCCTTCCGGGAGCCTGGCTCGGAACGATCGTCGGCTTCCTCGCGCTCGCCGTTCGGCGGCGCAACCCGGCCATCGCGGTGACCACGGTCGGTCTGCTGCTCGCGGTGTCGCTCGTCCCCGGAGTCTTCCGGGAGACCGCCGTCAGCATGCTCGATCCCTCGAGCCCGACGAACGCGGAGCGCATCCGCGTGGTCCGGAACGGGCTGACCCTCTTCGCGGAGGACCCGCTCACCGGCTGGGGGTTGCACGATCTCGCCGACGACTACGCGCGCGTGAAGTCCGCGGGCGATCCGATCCAGGGTCACATGGTGGCGGTGCCGGTGCAGGTGGCCGCGTCGATGGGCCTTCCGGGAATCGCCGCGCTCGCCTGGATCCTGGTCGCGCTCTTCCGGGAGCTGTCGGCGGCGAGGCGCCGGGTCCGGGACGACGCCTTTCTCCTGGCGGTCGTCGACGGGGCGGAGGCGGGTCTCGTGGCGTTCCTCGCGACCGGATTGGTAGAGTGGAACCTGGGCGACTCGGAGATCCTCGCGCTCCTGTTTTTCCTCCAGGGGACCGCGATCGCGGCGGGTGCGGTGGCGGCGTGGGACGCGAAGCCGGAACCGCGGCCGGGAGTCTGAGATGGAACCGCTCTCGGTGCTGATCACGACACGGGACGAGGCGGATCGACTGCCGGAGTGTCTGGAGAGCTGCTCATTCGCCGACGAGATCGTGGTCGTGGATTCCGGGAGCCGGGACGGGACGGTCGAGGTCGCCCGGAAGGCGGGAGCCCGCGTCCTCGCTCACGAGTTCGAAGGGCACGCCGCGCAGAAGAACTGGGGGCTCGATCGGGTCGCGCACCGGTGGGTGCTGATCCTCGACGCGGACGAGCGGGTTTCCCCCGCGCTTCGGGAGGAGATCCTCCGGCGACTGGCCGTCCCGGCGCGCCGGGACGGGTACTGGATCCGGCGCCGGAGCACGTTTCTCGGGCGCTCCATCACGGGCTGCGGATGGCAGCGGGATCGGGTACTGCGCCTCTTCGATCGCACGAAGGGTCGCTACCCGAGGCGCGAGGTCCACGAGGAGGTCGAGATGGCGGGTGACGTCGGCGCGCTGGACGAACCGCTGCTCCACCACCCGGCCCGGAATCTCTCGGACTGGATCCGCAAGACGACGCGGTACGCGGAGCTCGGAGCGGAGGAGACCCGGCGGAGCGGGCGCCGGTACCGGCCGACGGATCTGTTTCTCCGTCCGCCCGCGCGCTTCGTGAAGCAGTACCTCGGGCAGGGGGGATGGCGGGACGGGGTGGAGGGCTTCGTCCTCTGCGCGATCTCGGCGTTCGGCGTGCTCCTCAAGTACGCCCACCTTCGGGAAGGCGAGCGGTCGGGCCGAAGGGAGGAGGGATGACCGTTCCCGCCGACTACCGGGTCCGTCGAGCCCTCGTGGTGAGACCGCGCGGTCTCGGAGACATCGTCCTCTCGACCGCGGTGGTCGACGCGATCGGCCGCGCGTACCCGGAGGTGTCCGTCGACTATCTCTCGGAGCGCTCCGCTCGGGCGCTTCTCGAGTGCGACGACCGGCTCTCGCGCATCTTCCTGATCGGCCCGCGGGGCGAAGACGACGGTCGGATCCGGACCGGGGGAACCCTCGCGGCGATCCGTTGGATCCGGGAGGGACGGCCCGACCTCGTGGTCGACCTGTTCTGCAACCCGCGCACCGCCTTGCTCACCGCTCTCTCCGGGGCCCCGTTCCGGATCGGTCTGGACAAGCGCCTCCGGCGGCTCTCCTACAACGTCCGCGTTCCCCGTTTCCGTCGTGGTCCCGAGCCCGACCGGCGCTACGCGCTCGAGACACAGCTCGACTTTCTCCGAGGCGCAGGCATCCGCTGGCCGGGGGAGGCGATGCCCAACGCCCCCGTGCGGCCCGACGACGCCGCGTTCGCCGACGAGGCCCTGGTGGAGCTCGGGCTGCCGGCCGACGGTCGCTTCGGGGCGGTCCTTCCGGGCGGCTCGTGGGAGAGCAAGCGATGGTCGGTGGAGGGCTTCGTCGCGGCGGGACGGCGGCTCGCCGAGCGCTTCGGAAACCCGACGCTCGTCGTGTGGGGACCTCCCGAACGGGACGACGCCGAGAGGATCGCCGACGCCCTCGGGGACCGGGGGCGCCTCGCTCCCCCGACGACGCTGCGCCAGATGGCCGCGCTGCTCGGCCGACCCGCCCTCCTCGTGGCCACCGACTGCCTGGGCCGCCACTTCGCCATCGTCCAGGGGGTCTCCACCGTGGGGCTCTTCGGCACCACGGATCCCTGGGGCTGGACTCCCGCCGGGAACGCCCACCGGAATGTGCGCGGCGGCCACCGAGAGGGGCTCGCTTCTTTGCGCGAGCTGCCGGCCGCCCCCGTGCTCGAGCAGATCGACCAGCTCCTCGAGTCGGGGAACCTCGATTCCGGGACGTGAGTCGCCGGTCGGGAGCGAACCGCTTTTGACCGGGATTTTCCGATGACTTCCCGGTAGAATGCGCGACCGGCTTCTCTCCCGTCCGGGAGATCTCCACGACGAAAGGACCGCCTCTTGTCCACCCGTTCCCGGGGCCACTCTCTCGACGTCCTCCTGATCGCCGAGAGCTATCCTCCCCGGCCCGGGGATCGGGGCCGTCTCCTGGAGGGATTGGTCGCGCACCTGCCGCCGGAGCGCACGCTCCTGAGCACGCCCGGAACGAGGGGCGCGAAGAGCTCCGATCGCAGCTCGCCCGTGGAAGTGCGGCGATCCCCCCTGGCCTTCCTCGGATCCCGGGGGATCGGCCTGAAGATCTGGCGCGCTCACCTCGACTGGATGCTGCGACGCCGGCGCCCCGGAATCTCGGTGGCGTTCGACATCTACCCCGACGGGGAGATCGCGCGCGGGATCCGTCGCAAGCACGACGTGCCGTATCTGCTCCACCTCGACGCACCGCGGCTCCTTCACGCGCGCAACGAGATCCAGGCCGCCAAGGAGACCGGACGGCGGTTCCGGAGGATCATCGACGACGCCGAGGGGATCGTCACGTTCTCCCGGGTCTGCCGCCTCGAGGCCTATCGACTGGGCGTTCGACCGCACAATCTCGACGTCGTTCCGCCCGGAGTGGACGTGGAGCGGTTCCGTCCCGGCCCGCCCCCTCCCGAATTGAAGAAGCGGCTCGGGGCCGAGCGCGGTCCGGTGCTGCTCACGGTGGTGGACGACGTGCCGAGCCAGGATTTGGAGACGGTGTTCCGGGCCTTCGCCGTCGTACGGGGTCAACGTCGCGGGGCGGTTCTCGTCGTCGTCGGGGAGGAGGAGGCGCGATCCGGACGCAAGCTCCTCCGCACCCTCCGCATCGATCGCGCGGTCCGTTTCGTGGGAGACGTTCCGGCGGACGCGCTTCCCGACTACTACCGCCTGGCCAGCCTCTATCTGGGGGCGCACCGGGAGGATCGGGACGCCTGGATCCTCCAGGGGGTGGACGCGGCCTTTCTCGAAGCGATGGCGACGGGACTGCCGATCGCGGCGACGCGGACACCCGTCATCGAGGAGCTAATCCCGTCCGACGAGGTGGGTGTTCTCGTCGACCCGGGGGCCCACAACAAGCTCGGAAAGTCGGCCGGCGATCTCCTGCAGTCTCGGGAGAGGATGGAGTCTTTCGCGCGGCGGGCGCGGGAGCGGGCCGAAACCCGGCACGACGTGCGGCGGTCGGGGGCTTCGTTCCGGGAGCTGTTGGAGGTGATCTACTTCCGGAGGCTCGGGCGGGGGACCCTCGAGCCGCTCCGGGAGCCGGCGCCGACCGAGTCGGCCGGGGCGGTGGGCTGAACGGCCACGGCCCTCCCCACGCCCCCGGGCTCCCGGAACGGGGGAACCCGCGGCCGCGGCGGCGGTTGCATTCGAAAGAGCCGGGACCGGGGGGAGGACGAGCTCCGCGGGTCCTCGCGCGGAACGGGCGGTCGACCCGTGGGGAGGAGGGCAGGCGGCCATGACGATGCTCGCACAGATGACCCTCGCGCTCCTCCTCTCCCCGGGGGAGGGAACGCTCACGCTCCGCCCGGGGCCTGTGGCCACGACCCCCTGGGGGGAGATCCCGAGACCCGTCGTCATCGTCGAGGACACGACGGCCTCCCCGGCCGGCGCGTTCGGGCCCTCCGCCGCTCTCGCCCCGCCGGTCGCCCCCCGTCCCCCGATCCCCGAGGTCTTGCCGTTCGGGGTCGGGGAGCACCTCGACTTCTCCATCGACTACGGCTTCATCAACGCCGGCGGTGCGACCATGACCGTCCGCGGTGTCCGTCGGGTCATGGGACGCGAATGCTTCGACATACGGACGGAGGCCCGGAGCAACGCCTTCTTCTCGAAGTTCTACCGGGTCTGGGACCGGGCGCAGACCTTTCTCGACGTCGATTCGATCCTCCCGCACCGTTTCGAGAAGCATCAGCGCGAGGGGGGTTACCGGAAGGACGTGGTGATCAAGTTCGATCGCGACGACTCCTTCGCCCGGTACGAGAACGGCGAGGAAGTGATCATGCACCCCCACGCCCAGGACGAGCTCTCGGCCTTCTACTACCTTCGGACGCTGCCTCTCGAGGTCGGGCGAGACCTCTTCATTGACAACCACACGAACCGCAAGAACTATCCACTCAAGGTCGTGGTCCACCGCCGCGAGGAGATCGAGGTCGAGGCGGGGAAGTTCGACTGCTTCGCGATCGAGCCCGTGATCCGCGAGGGAGGGATCTTCACCGCGAAGGGCACCCTGACGATCTGGGTCACGGCGGACGAGCGACGCATGCCGGTCAAGATGCGCACGAAGATCGTCGTGGGATCGATCACCGCCTCCCTCCGGAAGTACCGGCCGGGCCGGCCCCATCGACCCGATCCGACCGTGACTCTCGGCCGCCGGTGACCGGCGGCCCCGTCTGCGGAGACGTCATGCCGAGCCGACACGAAGAGCTTCCCCTCGAAGGGGTCGAGACGAGATCCATCCGGGATCGGAAGAGCAAGGTGCGCCTCTCCGACTTCGCGCGGCCGGTGAGCGCCGGAATGAGCGTGGGGGAGCTCGTGGCGGCGTTGCCCGATCTTCTCGTGGCTCGGGACTTCCGAACCCTGCTCTCGAGGCTGGAAGAGGCCGTTCGGCGTCGCCGGGAGTGGTTGCTCCTGTTCGGGGGGCACGTCGTGAAGACGGGTCTCGCCCCTGTCGTCGTTCCGATGGTGCGGGACCGCTGGATCACCGGGCTGTCGATGAACGGGTCCGCCGCGGTGCACGACGTGGAGATCGCGCTCTTCGGGTGCACCTCGGAGGACGTGGAGAGCGGGCTGGCGGACGGGTCCTTCGGCATGGCGCGGGAGACGGCCGCGTTTCTGAACGAGGCCGCCGACGAGGCGCGGGAGCGGAGCGAGGGCTTCGGCGAGCGGTTGGGGGCGAAGCTGCTCGAGGCGTCGGCCCCCCACGGCGATGCGAGCTTCCTCGTCGCGGCGAGTCGCGCGGGAGTCCCGGCGACGGTGCACGTCGCCCTGGGAACCGACATCGTTCACCAACACCCGTCGGCCCGGGGAGCGTCGATCGGGGAGGCCTCGCTGCGCGACTTCCGAATCCTGGCGGCCCGTGTGGGCCGGCTCGAGGGGGGCGTGGTTCTCAACGTGGGCTCCGCGGTGATGATGCCGGAGGTCTTCCTGAAGGCTCTCACCGTGGCGCGCAACCTCGGCCGCCGCGTGGAGGATTTCGCGGCGGCGGACTTCGACATGATTCGCCAATACCGCCCACTTCTCAACGTCGTGGAGCGCCCGACCCGGTCGGGAGGGTGGGGAGCCCACTTCCGGGGGCACCACGAGATCCTGCTTCCGCTCCTTGCCGCGGCCCTCCGCGAGCGGCTCGGGAGACCGTCCCCTCCGGGCCCCGGTTGACCCCCTACAGACGCATCTGCTATCATTTTCACGCATATCCGGGGTCGCCCGATCCCGGCCCGAACCCAAGGGAAGCCTATCGAATCTTGCTACGAGTGGTTCCTGGGATTCCTCCGGGAAGACAGTCGGCTTGACATCTGAGGTTCGGAGAGCTCGACTGCGCGCCGGCAGCACCGGGGGCTCCTCTCGAGGAGCCCACACCGCTGAACCGACCGCGTCGAGGAATCGAGGGCGCTTCTCCCGCGAAGACCGCGCGATTCCCCCCCCTCCAGACCGACCGAACCGAGCCGGCGTGGAAGCAGACCCGGCAGGACTTTGAATCACTTCTGTCCCCCGGGGGACAGCTTCGATGCTCGCAACGTGAGACCGTGGGTGCGCACGGGTCGCGCGGGCTGGATGAGGGCAAGGCGATGGGTACTGACCGAGGGCGGCACCGGTGATCTCCACCCGTGTCTCCCTTCTATCTCTCCCGATTCTGTGTGGATTCGTGCTCTCGCTGACGAGCGGGTGCGGCACTCCCTACTACGTCGAGGGCCAGAACGAGCTCGGGGACGTTCCGGACTCCCTGCGGATTCGCCTCGAGACGGAAGAGCAAGAGGAGCGCATCCGTCGGGAAGGGGTGCGGGAAGACGAGGGGGTCCTCGTCCGGGAGCTCGGTGAAGAGAGGGCGCTCACTCCCCTTCCCCTCGAGTACTCGGCCGAAGGGCCGTATCTGTTGCGCCGGAACGACAAGGTCGAGATCGACGTCCTGTTCTACCCGGAGCTCAAGTCCGTCTCCCTCGTCCGCTCCGACGGCATGATCACCGCCCCCGGGGTGGGCGACGTGCTGGCCCTCGGGCGGCGCCCTACGGAGGTGGCGGCGGACATCGAGGCTTATTACAGCACGATCCTCCGCGATCCGACGACCACGCTGAACGTCCTCGCGTTCGGGGAGCGCCGGGCCTACGTCTTCGGGGAGGTGTACCGTCCGGGGGCGCTGGATCTGCGACAGCGCATGACGATGTCCCAGGCGTTGGCCGCGGCCGGGTCACCGAAGGAGGACGCGAAACTCGCGACGGTGGTTCTCCTCCGCCGCAAGAGCGAGACGTCCGCGCGGGCCTACCGGCTCGACCTGCGCGGCGTTCTCGCGGGCGAGAGCCTCGCCGCCGACATCCTGTTGCAGCCCGACGACGTGGTTTACGTGCCGAGGACCTTCGTCGCGAACATGGAGCGGTTCGTGGAGGCGGTGTTCCGGGGCCTGACGCCGGTGCCCGACATGTTCATCCGGTCCTACGACGCGATCCACGTGAACAAGCGGACCGCGATACGGAGGGACTCGGATGAGCCGACGACCATTCTCACCACGGAGTAGGGAGCGCGATCGATGATGACGGGCGATGTCGATTCGGGTCAGACCCGGCAGTTCTCGGCCCGGGATTTCCTCTCGATGGTCTTCCGCCAAAAGTGGGTCATCCTGACGATCTTCCTCGCGACCCTCGCGATGGGCATCTCGGCGAGCCTGAAGACGACGTCGGAGTATCAGGCCGTGGCAAAAGTCCTCATCCGACGGGCGGAGGCCTCCTCCTTCCAGAAGCTCCGGTCCCCCTACCTCGGGCTGGACGAGGAGATGAACACCGAGATCGAGATCCTGCGATCCCGCCCGGTTCTGGAGCGCGCCCTGGCGGCCATCGAGACGGAGATCGCCGAGTTCAGCGACGAGGAGAGGGCGCTCCGGTTCCCGCCCGCGTCGGAGGATGAGCTCTACACGCTGCCCACGCCGAGATGGATCGGCCGAAACATGCAAGCGGAGCCGGTCGAGAAATCGAACGTCATCACGATTCGATTCCGCCACGGAAACCCGACGACGGCCCGAATGCTCGCGGACGCCGTCGCCAACGCCTACGTGATCGAGCGGATCTCGGTACGCCGCAATCCGATGCTCGAGAGCTTCTTCCTGGATCGGACGGCGGGGCTCAGGGATCGCCTCCTCGATCTGCGCACGGAGCTCGGCCAGCTGCAGATCGAATCGGGAATCTACGACCAGGACTGGCAGCAGCGGCTCAACCTGGCCACGCTGGACGAGCTGCGCACCGACCTCGTGCGGGTCCGGGTCCGGCGAGAGACCCAGGAGGGCCAGCTGGCGGCCCTCCGCCAGCGGATCGAGGAGTATCCGGAGATGCTCATCCCCGACGTCGACCTCGAGGAAGATCGCCCTTTCATCGAGCTTCGCACGAAGCTCATCGACAAACGGGCCGTTCTCGCGGAGTTGCGCGCCCGGTATCTGCCCGACCATCCGAAGATCAAGCAGACCAAGGAGTTCATCCACCTGCTCGAGGAGGATCTCCGGCGCGAGATCCAAACGCAGCTGCAGATGCGAGAGACCGAGATCGCGAACCTGCGGACACAGGAGGGGTCGCTCGACCGGGCGATGACAGAGCTTCAGAGCGAGATCAACCGCATTCCCCGGTTCGCGCCAATAATCCGACAGGTGGAGCGGGAGATCATCAACACCGGAGAGCTGTACGACGTCGTGGGCACGAAGATGGTCGACACGCAAATCTCGGAGACCGAGGACCAGCGCATGGTGAACGCCAAGGTGCTGAGCCCGGCCACCGTGTCCCTCTCGTTCGTGCAGCAGAGAAAGAGCCTCTTCGCCTTCTTCGCCGCGCTGCTGGGCCTCTCCCTGGGTCTGGCTCTCGCGTTTCTCCTCGAAGGCCTCGACCACACCCTGCGCACCCCGGACGACGTCGAGGTCAATCTCGGCGTGCCGCTGCTCGGGTCGATTCCCGAGCTGCGGCCCGCGGTCCGGAGATAGGAACGAAGACCGTGTACCGGAAATTCTACGGATTCCAGAGAGAGCCCTTCGAGCTCGTGCCCGATCCGGACTTCCTGTACTTGGGCGAGACCCACGAGTCGGCGCTGGCGAATCTCGTTCAGGGGATCGAGGCGGGCAAGGGATTCATCGCGATCACCGGCCCGGTGGGTACGGGGAAGACGACGGTTCTGCGGGCGATGCTCCGGCGTCTCGGACCCGACCGCCGCGTCTGCCTCCTGACCCAGGGAGAGAGCGGAGAGGCCGAGCTGCTGCGGGCCATTTTGGCCGGCTTCGGTCATCCGACCCACCGGACGTACGTGTCGGAGATGCGACAGAAGGTCCGGTCCCTGCTCGTCGAATCCGAGAAGCCCGGCATCTTGATCGTGGACGAGGCCCACCTGCTCACGGAGGAGACCCTCGAACAGATCCGGCTTCTTTCGAATCTCGAGGAGGACAAGCGCAAGCTCCTCCAGATCGTGCTCTCCGGGCAACCGGAGATGAAGAAACTGCTTTCGACTCCCCGACTCCGGCCGCTCACGCAGCGCATCGAGTACTTCTACGAGATCCGGCCCCTCGAAGCGGACGAGACCCGTGAGTACATCCAGCGGCGCACGCGCATCGCGGGCGGTCCGCGCGAGTCGCTCTTCGACGACCGGGCGGTCCGGGACATCCATCGCGCCACCGGCGGGGTCCCCCGTCTCATCAACGTGCTCGCCGAGCGGTGCCTCATCACCGGGTACGTGGCGGGAGCGCCGACGATCGGCCGATCGATCGTGCGGGAGGCCTACGAGGATCTGGGTGAGGTGACGCGGTCCGTGATGCCGGGCGAGACCGACCGGTCGTGGGGTCCCCCGGGGCTGTCGGGCGCCGGTCGCGCGGTCGCGGGGATCGCCCGGTGGCAGCGCTCGGTCCGTCCGCCCCGCCGGGGGCACGCCGCCTCGACCCGCTTCGGGGAACAGGCTTTCGCGATCGCCGCCCTCCTGGCGATCGCGTTTCTGGCCATCGCCTCTTTGGGAAGCGAGGGCCGGGTCGCTCCGCCCGTCTTCGCCGCGATGGACCGGGGGCCGCAGGTCGTGGCGACCGTGCCCGGGGAAGCGGCTCCCGACCCTACCCCCGAGAGCGCGTCCCTCTCGCACTCTCCGCCCGAAGCCCCCTCCCCCGAGGCGGCCGTGGCCCCGGCGAGTCGTCAGGAGCGATCGTCGGGGGAGGACCTCGATGGCCTGGAGCGTTTCACCGTCCACGTGGCGTCGTTCCGTGAAATGGGGCGGGCGCGGATGTTCGCCGGGTCCCTGGGACGGGAGACGGGTGAGACGCTTCACGTCTTTCCGGCCGAGCTCGAGACCGGAGTTTGGTATCGGGTCCTCCTCGGCAGCTATCCCTCGGCGGCGCTCGCGCGCGAGCGCCTCGAGGAGCTGCAGCGATCCCACGACTTCTCATTCTTGCGAGTGATCTCCCTGTCCCACCCCGAGGCGGACAACGGCTGATCGGCCGTCCGGGGAACGGAGTGCCTGGTGAGCAAGATCCGCGACGCGATGCGCAAGTCGGAAGAGGAGCTCTGGGAACCCGGGACGGCCCGAGAGATCGCACGCCCGGAGGCCCCTCCGATGCCGGAGGAGGGCCCTCGGGGACTGATCCCGGCGCTCTCCTCCGACGTCCTCTCGTACTACGAGGCCATCGGCAAGCAAATCGAGGTCGCCCTCGGGGAGCTGGAGTCGCGAACGCTCGTGTTCACCGGCGCCGTGGCGGGAGACGGGATCTCGACGGTCGTCGCGCAGTACGCGGAGATGCTCTCGAGGCGGGGCGACCGGGTTCTCGTGATCGACGGGAACCCGCGTCATCCGAGTCTCCACCACCAATTCAACCTTCCCGAGGCACCCGGCGTGGCCGAGTACCTGTCGGGCAAGTTCTCCCGGGAGGGAGTGGTCCATCGCACGGGCTTCGCGAACCTCGAGCTCGTGCCGCTCGGACGCTGCTCCGATCGGTCCGAGGCGGGCAGGATCACCGAGGCCCTCGGGCGTTTCGAGTCGCTCTTCGCGTCGGACTACGACTACGTCCTCGTGGACAGCGATTTCATCGGCTCGCCCTTCTTCTCGCAGGCTTCGGTGGCCTCGGGACACGGAGTCGTTCTCGTCATCCGGGCCGGCAAGACGAACCGGGAGGTGGCGAATCGCGCCTGCGAGATCGTGAGAAGGGTGGGCGGTCGGATCCTGGGCGTGATCCTCAATCGCCGGCAGTTCCCGATCCCGGGGTTCATCTACCGGCGGCTCTAGCCCGCGTTTCTGACCGGACGCGGCCAGCCGCCATCGCCGAAGAGGCCGATGAGAGATGCCGGCGGGCCCGATCGCCCCTCCGAACCGGCGGGAGAAGGGACGCGTGATCGATAACGGCATCCGGCTCGATCGTCGGTGGGTCCTGGGCTGCGTCCTCCTCGCGGGAGCCCTCCGGCTGTTTCGTCTGGGACACCAGCCCCTGTGGATCGACGAGATGATCAGCCTTCAGCTGGCGACCTACGCCGAGGGATCGGAGTTCTGGCGGGGCCTTCTGATCGACGTGCACGGGCCGTTCAACTCGGTCCTTCTCCACGGATGGTTGGCCTTCGGTCGAAGCGAGGCGTGGATGCGTCTCCTCTACGTCATCCCCTCGATCCTCACGATTCCCCTGGTCTACTCTCTGGCGACCGACCTGTTCGGACGGCGGAGCGGTGGACGGCGGAGCGGTCGCATCGCGTGCCTCGCCTGCGCCCTGTCCCCCTTCCACGTCTGGTACGCCCAGGAGATCCGGAACTACAGCTGGGCCATCCTCTGGATCACGGCGTCCTTGCTCCTCTTCGTCCGCGTCGGGGACGGACGGGGGGGGAGGGCGCATTGGTTCGGCCTCGCGCTCGCTCTCGCCCTGGGGGTGCTGACGAACTTCAGTGTGGCCTTTCTGCTGGTGGCTCTGACGGTCGTCGTCGCCATGCGCCGGCCCCGCCCGCGAGGACTCCTTCTCGGCTGGGTCGGAGTTCTCGGTTTCGTGGGGCTCGTTTTTCTGCCCTGGTTTGTCGATTGGTTTTCGAGGATGGGGGCCGAGC
>JALGZR010000097.1 GCA_025774805.1 bacterium | reverse complement strand
CCGCGCGCGGGGAGACGGAGCTCGTCTACACCCTTCCGGTGGCGGCCCGGGTCGCGGTGACGGTCTACGACGTGCGGGGGGCGCGGGTCCGCGAGCTCGCGAACGGTCCGCACGAGGCGGGGGCACATTCCGTCGCCTGGGACGGCGTCGACGCGACCGGGAGGAAGGCCGCACCCGGGATCTACTTCGTGCGGGCGAGCGCCGGCGAGCGGAGCATCACGCGAAAGGTACAGATCGTCCGGTAGGGCGACGGCGAACCGGGGCGGCGGCGCCCCGTCTCGTTTCCGCTCCGAAGAGGATGGGCCCGGGGACCTCCCCGGGCCCATTGCCGTACGAGAAACCGTCTTGCTCTTCCCGGCACCCGGCGTAGGATGGTCCTGATGAGTGCCGTCCGCTTCCTCTCGCGCCCCGGGAAGGGATTCTGGATCCTCCTGGCCCTGGCGCTCGTGCCGCGACTCCTGCTTCTGCCGATCCCGAACACCGACAACGACATCGTCTTCCAGACGTGGAGCCGGATCGTCACGGTCGAGGGCTTCTCCAAGATCTACGACCGGTACGACCCGACCGGTTCCCCTCCTCGGGAGTGCCAGTATCCGCCCGGATATCTCTACGTGCTCTGGGCGGTCGGGCAGATCTACCGGGAGGGGTTCTCTCCCGGATACGATCCGCGAACGATCACCCTGCTCATGCTGCTGCGGGTCCCCACCGTGCTCGCCGATCTCGGCCTGGGGATCCTCCTCTTCGTGAGCCTCGCGCGCTTCTGGGGTCGCCGGGTCGCTCTGGCCGGGTTCGCGGCATACCTCTTCTCGCCCGCGGTCATTCTCGACTCGACGATCGTGACCCAGATCGACTCGGTGCAATCGCTCCTGATGGTGGGATCCGTGGTCCTGCTGGCGGGAGGGAGAAGCGCCCGGGCGATCGCCTGCCTGGCGCTCGCCGCGCTCACGAAGCCTCAGGCGGCCGTTCTCGCTCCCCTGGTGGCGTACACGACGGTCCGTCGGGCTGTACCGCACCCTCACGAGCTTCGTCGGGGTCTCTCCCTTTCTCTCGCTCAATGCCTACAACCTGTGGTGGCTCGCTTCGTGGGGAGACGGGTGGCAATCCGACGCGGTGTCGTTGCTCGGGCCTCTCACGTGCCGGGGAGTCGGGTTGGCTCTCCTTCTGGCCGCGCTCGCGCTCGGGATTCACCGCGTGCACCGGTCGTACGACCGGCATTCGATCCTGCTGGCCGCGACATGGACGACGTATTCATTCTTTGTCCTGCCGACCGAGATGACCGAACGCTATCTCCTCGTCTCGATTCCCCTGCTGATTCTGCTGGCCCCGTATCGCCGGGAGTGGTTTCTTCTCGCCGGAGTGGTCACGGTCACCGCGTTCGCCAATCTCTATCTCGTCTTTCCCCTCGTACGGATCGCTCCGTGGGACGCCCTCGAGCTTCCGCACTCGAACTTCTACTACTACCTCCGTCCCGCGCACGGGCCGCCCCTCCCGGTGCTGGCCCCGTGGTCCGAAGAGGTGAAGCGCGGGATCTCGATCGCCGTCGCCGCGGTCCACGTACTCGTCCTCGCTCTGCTGGCGGTCCGGATCGGGCGCGGTGTCCCGGCCGAGAAAGAGCCGGGTCCCGAGACGATTCCCCGACCGGGAGGGCTGTATTAAAGTGGTTCGGAAGCGGGGTCGATCCTGGGATGGGTGGTTCCGTTCCGACACTCGGGTATCCTGGCCAAGACCCCGGTTCTCAACGTCTCAATGACCCCCTCGAGGCCACGCGCCGAACATGCCGCCTGATCGCGATTCACGATCCTCCTCCGATCCCCTCCCCTCCGCGGAGGCCGGCGGACCGGAGCGCGCGAGCCCCGAGGCGGCAGTGACCGCCCCGGACGTGCGCGTGACGGTCGTCATCCCCGCGAGAAACGAAGCCCCGACCCTCGGGGGCCTTCTCGAGAAGACGATTCCGTTGTGTGACGAGATCGTGGTCGTCGATGGGCACTCGACGGACGGGACGGCCGACGTGGCCAAGACGTACGGAGCGAAGGTCGTGCTCGACAACGGGAAGGGGAAAGGGGACGGGATCCGGGTCGGGGCCCGGGCGGCGACGCACGAGATCGTGGTCTTCATGGACGCCGACGGATCCCACGACCCGAACGACATCCCGAAGCTCGTCGAGCCGATCCGGCGGGGGGAGGCCGATCTCGTCATCGGATCGCGCGGCAAGGGCGGAAGCGACGAGCTCCACGGCGACATCCCGAAGCTGCTTCGCCTCGTCGGCAGCGACATCATCCTGATCGGGATCAACTGGCGCTGGAAGGCGAACCTGACGGACAGCCAGAACGGATTCCGGGCGATTCGGCGGGATGTTATACTCTCCCTCAGGCTGAAGGAGAACATCACCACGATCGAGCAGGAAATGACGATGAAGTGCCTGAAGAAGGGCCACGTCGTCACCGAGGTCCCCACCCACGAGTACGCTCGAATCACGGGTGAATCCACGATCAAGCTCAAGAAGGTCTGGTTTCGCTACATCTACAGCTTCCTGAGAGATCTCTTCTTCTGAAGCCAGAATCGACGGGGGAGTAACGGGCCGACTACTCCCGTGCCGATCGCCCCTTCTCCCGGGGAGCGTCGTCCATGCGACCGTATCTCGGCCTCGCCGGCAACATTCTCGCCTCGAACTTCGGGCGCGTGGGCTTTCCCTACAAGCTCACGTTCGTGACGACCTACGCGTGCAACTACCGCTGTAAGACGTGCAACATCTGGGAACGGAAGCCGAAGAACGAGCTCTCTCTGGAGGAGATCCGGCGCTTCTTCGAGAAGTCGAACCGGTTCAACTGGATCGACTTCACCGGCGGGGAGCCCTGGTTGCGGAAAGACTTCCCCGACATCGTCGAGGCCGCTCTCGATCACTGTCGCTCGCTCCTCCTCGTCCACTTTCCCACGAACGGATATCTGACGAAACAGGTCGTGGAGGGGACCCGCCGCATCATGGAGCGGCGCCCGAAGAAGCTCATCATCACCGTCAGCACCGACGGGGACGAGGTGGTCAACGACGAGGTGCGGGGGATCAAGGGGGGATGGAAGCGCCAGATCGAGACCTACCGGCAGCTCCGCGCGATTCCGGGGGTCGACGTGGTTCTGGGCATGACGCTCTCCTCCCTCAACGTGCGTGAGTACGGCCGGGCCTTCGCGGCCGCGAAGGCGGAGTGCCCCTGGCTGACGCCGCGGGACTTCCACGTCAACATCGTGCACGAGTCGGGGCACTACTACGGCAACGCGAACGTGGCCGGGCTCCGGGACCGGACCGACGAGATGATCGAGGAGGTCGCCGCCTACCGGGCGCGGCGTGGTCTGCCCCGGGGGATGGTCGACCTGCTGGAGGATCGGTACCTGCGACGCGTCGAGCCGTACCTGCGGACCGGAATCACCCCGATGAGGTGCCACGCCCTGCGATCCTCCTGCTTCGTCGACTCCTGGGGCAACGTCTACCCCTGCGGGATGTACGACGCAAAGATCGCGAGCCTGCGCGACCACGACTACGATCTCCGCGCGATCTGGAATCTCCCCCGGACGCGGCGGCTGCAGAAGGAGATCTGGCGCTACGACTGCCCGCAGTGCTGGACGCCCTGCGAGGCGTACCAGAGCATCTTCGGCAACCTGCTCGGGCTCCGGAACACGCCCCGTTCCCTCCGGGGACGGGAGGGATCGATCGAGAAAACAACGTAGCGAAGCCATGGCGAAGATCACGATCCTCCGGCCTCCCCTTCTCGTGCCCACGTGGTCGGACTCCGGTCCGATCACGCCGCCGATCGGACCCGCCTACCTCGCCTCGAGTCTCCGCGCCGCCGGCCACCGCGTGCAGATCGTGGACGGAATCGGGGAGAACCCCTTTCAGGTGACCACCCTCTTCGGGGAGACGGTCCTGGCGATCGGTCTTCGCAGCGAGGAGATCGCGGAGCGGGTCGAGGCGGACACGGATCTCATCGGCGTGAGCTGCATGTTCTCGCAGGACTGGCCGGAGATCCGGCGACTCATCGGTCTCGTCCGACGGCGTCGTCCGGGAATCCCGATCATCGCCGGGGGAGAGCACGTCACCGCGGTCCGGGAGTTCACTCTGGAGACCACGCCCGAGATCGACGCGTGTGTTCTCGGCGAGGGCGAGGAGACCCTCGTGGAGATCGCCGACGCGATCGATCGGGGAAAGAAGCTCGACTCCGTGGCGGGGATGCTCGTCCGCAACGGAGACGGATTCCGCTTCACGGAGCCCCGGGGGCGGATCCGCCAGGTCGACGAGATCCCGACACCCGCCTGGGATCTCGTTCCGATCCGTACCTATCTCGACCACGGCCTCGGCTACGGAGTGCACCGGGGGCGGAGCATGCCGATGCTCGCGACCCGGGGATGCCCCTATCAGTGCACGTTCTGCTCGAATCCCGAGATGTGGACCACCCGGTGGTACCCCCGCGATCCGGCCGCCGTGCTGGACGAGATCGAGTCCTATCACCGAGAGTACGACGCGACGAACTTCGACTTCTACGATCTGACCGCCATCGTGAAGCGGGAGTGGATCCTCGACTTCACGCGCATGATCCTCGAGCGGGGCCTCGGGGTGACGTGGCAGCTTCCGAGCGGTACGCGGTCGGAGGCGATCGACGAGGAGGTGAGCCGGCGGCTCTACGCCTCGGGGTGCCGGAACATGAGCTACGCCCCGGAGAGCGGCTCTCCGGCGGTGCTCAAGCGCATCAAAAAGGTGGTGAAGCTCGACCGTCTGGAGGCCTCGATCCGGGGCGCGGTGCGGAGCGGACTCAACGTGAAGCTCAACATCATCATGGGGTTCCCCGACGAGACGCGCGAGGAGCTGCGAGCGACGATCCGGTTTCTCGCGCGCATGGCGTTCGCCGGCGTGCACGACATGAGCATCTCGCTCTTCTCACCCTACCCCGGGTCGGAGATCTACCGCGACCTGCGCCGCCAGGGGAAGATCCCCGAGCTTTCGGACGACTTCTTCCTCGGGCTCGGCGCCTACAAGGACTTCGCCCAGGCCGTCTCGTACTCGGACGACGTCTCCCCTCGGGCGCTGAACCGCTACCGGATCCTGGGCTTCGTCCTCTTCTACGGCCTCGAGTACCTCTTCCGGCCCTGGCGGGTGTTCCGGCTTCTCGCGAACCTGCTTCGCCGCCGGCAGGAATCGCGCCTGGACAAATCGCTCCAGGACTTCGTGAACCGTCTGCGGAACCGGCGTCGGACGGGATCGGATCCGCGCGACCGCGCGGCGGCGTGAGTCCGGGACACATACTGACGACCGCGAGGACGGCCCCGGCGGGGCAGCAGCGGAGGTCCCGGGGAGGATCGGGGAGAGGTCAATCCCGCACGAGGACGAGCTTGCGGGTCTGCTCCCGCTCCCCCGCCCGCAGCCGGTAGAAGTAGACTCCGCTCGCGAGCTTCGCCGGATCCCAGCGCATCTCGTGCGGTCCGGCGGCGAGCACGCGATCGAGCAACGTCTCCACGCGCCGGCCGGTCAAGTCGTAGACCTCGAGCGTGACGGGCCCGGCCGTGGGCAGCGTGAAGCGGATCGTCGTGGCCGCCGTGACCGGATTCGGCGCGTTCTGAGGAAGGACGAAACCGAACCGGTCCGCGGCGTCCGGACTCTCGGGCGCATCGATGGTGATCCAAGGCACTTGATACCAGAAGACGACCGAGATCCACTGCGAGCCCGCCCACGAATACGACGTCTCGATCTGCACCTCGAGGGACTCGGTGAACGGAACCCGGTCGGCGATCATCCAGCGGTATTGGTCGGCGCGACCGAACGGAGGTAACGAGGTGCGCGCGACGCGGAGGATCCCGTGCAGCGGGCGGATCGCGAACGGCGGGTACTGGCCCTCGGGCTCCTCGATCGGGTCGGAGACCCAGTTGTAGTAGTGACCGCCGTTGTAACAGTCCTCGAGTCCGGTGCCGTTCGTCGCCAGATCGCCGTCCACGTAGACGATGTCGTCGGCCTCCAGGAAGTAGTGGGCGTCATGGTTCTGCTGCACGAACAGGAAGTTTCCCACGTAGTGTCCGGCCCCCGTCACGGAGGCCATCACGTTCACGTCCTGTCCCGGCACGACGATCTCCTTCTTCGCCGCGGCGTGCAGGTAGCAGGCGTTGGGGTCGATCGGGCCCGGCTCGTTCTCCACCATCGTGCCTCCGACCCCGATGGGGGCGGAGGACACGTTGCTGAGCTCGACCCGGATCGCCTCCTGGAACGGCATCGGCCAGTAGCAGTAGAACCCGTCCGGAGAGACGGTTCCCATCGGAAGGCTCCAGTACGGGGCGCGGTCGTGGCCGGCCCCGAAGAACCAGCTGACCGGCGCGTCGATCGCGGGGTCGATCTCACCGTCGTAGAAGACCCGCAGGAGAAGACTGTCGAGCTCGGCGTCGGGGGCTCCGGCCATGCGCACGGTCAAACGGCGAAGAGTCCCTGGTCCGGCGAGATCGGCGGCGATCAGGCTCCCGCCCGCCGCCACGATGGCCGGGCCCGTCTCCGTGCGTTCCGCGGTCGCGCTCTCGCCCGCGGGGTGCTGACCCGCGTTCTGGAACATGCTCACCATCGCGAGCCGCGCGGCCTGCTCTTCCGGGTCGAGGGTCCCGTCGTAGGAGGTCAGCTCGGTTCCCGGCGGGAAGATGCGGTACGAGTACTGGTACCAGTGCCAGCTCCCGGCGATGTTCTCCGTCTCGATGCGCAGCGAGTCGCGGAAGGGGATCGGTTCGTAACAGACCTGGCCGCCGGCGAACGTCGTCACGAGAGGGTCGGCGAAGTACCCGTACGTCCCGCCCAGGATCTGGCCGCTGTCGGTGTCGATGCGGGGCGTGGTCTCACCGTCGAAGAACATGCGGACGGCAAAGGGCTCGATTGCCGCGCGGTGCGGCATCCAGAAACGGTAGATGATGCCCGGACCGGCAAGCGTCGCCGCGACGGCATCGGTGTCGTACAGGATCAGGCCGGGCGGCCACTCGTAGTAGTTCGCATCCGGATCCTGGCCGAGCGGTCCCGAGCTGGAGGCGAGCCCGGCCCTCTCGCCCCGGGCCGAACGGAGACACCACCCCGCCCAGTTCACGACGTCTCCGTAACCGCCGGCGGTCTGGGCGAGGGCCAATCCAGGACCGGACGTGCCGGCGAGGGCGAGGCCGATCCCGAAGATCGCGGGCCGGAGATGCCTCCACGCCAACCGGACGACGACATGGGGGAGGAAGGCGGTGGCAACGGAACGGACCGCGAATTCAGCCCGGCGGGCGGTCTTCATGGCGACCTCGCCTTGGCATCAGGGAGCTACTTCGCAGTGTACCGGGGGGTGCCGGGCCGATGCAAACCGCTGGGCGAGGGCTCGACCATTTCAGCGCGCCCCGCTCACGATCTTCTGCGTGGCGGAGTGGGGCGGCGCGTCGAGCCGCACGAAGTAGACGCCGGGCACGACCGGACGGTTCGCGGCGTTTCGCATCTTCCAGACGACGGAGTGCTCTCCCGACGGCAGGTCCGCGTTCACGAGCGTGGTGACGAGTCGTCCGGTGACGTCGTAGACGCGAAGACGGGTGCGCACGAATCCCGGTTGCACCCACCGGAGGCGCACCTCCGTGGCGCTCGGATTCGGTGCCGACGGTTCGAAGACGAACGCCGTGTCCACCGGATGCGAGGTCGGTCCGGGGCGGGAAAGGCGACGGGTGTTCGCGCCGTCACGGTGTCGCTGCGGCCAGTCGCCGATTGCCCCCGACCCGCCCCGATCGTAGAGGTGCAACGCTCCCGGCGGGGGAAAGCCGCCGCCCCTCTCGGCGACGATCATCTCGGAACGGCCGTCCCCGTTCACGTCCCCGACGACCACGCTCGTGATGGAGTGGTTCCCGTCGGTCCGGATCGGCCACGCGCGACCGGCGTGCCCGTCCACCGTCCGCGCCCAGACTTCGGAGCGGTAACCGGTGATCACCTCCAGGCTCGCGTCGCCGTCGACGTTGGCTGCACCGTAGAGCCTCGCCCCCCGTCCGAGCTGGCGGGGCCAGCCCGCTGCCACGGTCCCGTCGGCCTCGATTGCCGTCAACTCCCCCCCCCAGGTCAGGACCAGGATCTCGGGGATCCCGTCGAGGTCCGTGTCCGCGGCGAGGAGCTCCTGCACGTCGTCGGACAGCGAGACGGGCCAGCCGGTCGCGACCGCGGAGCTCTCCCGGTGGACGTACACGTTTCCCAGTTTCGCCCGGACGACCTCGTCCCTCCCGTCGCGATCGAGGTCGACCGCCACCGCGAGTCCCGTCGTCCGATCCGGCCAAGGCCAACCGGGCAGCTCGGAACCGCTCTCGTCGAACACGTGGAATCCATCGACCAGCGCGGCGGCCAGGTCGACGTCACCGTCTCCGTTCACGTCCGCGAGAACCGGCCCTCCGAGAAACCTCGAAGCCACGTCGATCGGCCAACCGGTCTTCCGGGAGCCGTCGCGTTCGAAGACCGCGATCGTGCGCAGCGAATCCGAGGTGAGGAAGACGACGATCTCCGGTCGACCGTCCCCGTCGAGGTCGCCGATCGAGGGATACTCAACCGGCGCGGCGGGAAGGGAAACCGGCCAACCGGGCAGGGTCTTTCCGTCCGCCTCGAGCGCGGTGAGCCACCACGGACCCGACGTGCGTTTTCCGTGAAAGACCACGATCTCGTCCCCTCCGTACCCGTCCAGGTCGAAGACCGCCGGAGGGGTGGAGACGTCGTCGAGCCCGACCACGGGCCAGCCGGGAAGCGCCGTCCCGTCCTCTCCGAAGGCGAAGAGCGAGTCGCCTCGGGAAACGATCACCTCGTACCCGTGATCGCGCTCGAAAGCGCCGAGGGTCGGCGACTCGAACGGCTCGCTCGCGGTGAGCGGCCACCCCGGCAGGTCGTGCGCCACCGGGAGCTTCACGAGGGGACCGTAGGCGTCGACGGCCGCCTGACCGTGGGCATCCCGCACCTCGAGCTCCGCGAGGAAGACCGTGGAGTCCTCGTAGTCGGAGACGTCGTAGACCAGCAGCGGACCGCTCTGCACCGGCATGGAAGACGACTCGTCGACGATCCACCGGGTCGGATCGAGTCCCTCTCCGATCCTGACCCGATATCGGGAGAACGCGGGGCTGTCGGCGGTGCCGTGAATCTCGATTCTCTCGCCTTCGAAGATGCCGGAGACCGAGGCCTCGATGATCGCCACGGGGAACGAACCCCACTCGGCGGCCAGCGCCGCCGCATCGACGGCTCGCTTCGCGTTCACTCGCCCCACGCCCGCGAAGCGGGACGGGGCCGTGAACGGATCCGTCGTCGACTGGAGGATGGAGATCACCTCATCTGCGGAGAGGGAAGGGTCTTCCGATTTCACGAGCGCCGCTACTCCCGCCGCGAGCGGCGCGGCCCACGACGTCCCCGATCCGTTGGTTCCGTAGCTGCCGTCTCCCCGCAGGTGGGTCAGGTGAGCGGCCGGAGCCCCGACGTCCAACATCGGCCCGTAGTTGCTCCCCCACACTCCCCCGGTGGTGCCCTTGGTGACGATTCGGTCACGGCTGTCGGTTCCGCCGACGCACAGGGTCTTCTCGCTGTCGCAGTACGCGTTCGGTACCCAGAAGTCGTCGTTGCCGGCGCCCACCACGACGACGACTCCGAGGCCGTGCACGTACTCGAGAGCGTCCCGGAATCCGATCGAGAACTGACCCGGTCGGAAGCTCAGGTTGATGACCTGCACCCCGTGGTCCGCGGCGTAGACCATTGCCTCCCCGATCCGGCCGGTTCCCGGCGCGGCGACGAGCTGGCACCCCCAGCACGTTCCTGCGATCCCCTTCCCGTTGTTCGGGACCGCCAGAAAGAACCCGGCGGTCCCCGTTCCGTGGCCGGGGTTCCGGTCGTCGACGACGTTGTCGTGGTCATCGAAGTCCCAGCCGATGAGATCATCGACGTAGCCGTTTCCGTCGTCGTCGACGCCGTTCACGTCGCCGGGGTCCAGGACCCATCGTGAGAGCGCCGGGTCCCACTCCACGGTGGCGCCGTCGCCGTCGTGATCCTCGCCCGAATTCTGCCAGACGTTCTCGACCAGGTCCTCGTGACTCCAGGAGGTCGCCTCCAGGTTCGCGACGCGTACGTCACCCGTCTGCCGATCCCAGGCCTCCTCCGTGTCCATGTCCGCGTCGGGAGTGCCGGAGGGGACGCTCGGGTTGGCTCCCGTGTTGTCGTGCTGCCACTGCTGCGGGTACAGGGGATCCGTCGGGACCGCGAGGGGGTAGACGCGGGGGACGCACTCCGCCACCTCGACCTGCTCGTGCCGACTCCAACTCCGGATCTCCTCCTTTAGGTCCGCGGACTCGGGAACCCGGATGCGCACCCATCGGTCGAGACCGATGCGCGTCTTGCGGTCGTGGTGGGTGAACCCCGGAGCGGCGGTCGGGAAGGACATCTCCACGTCCATCACCCGGCGGCGACCCGGGGCCGCGAGCCGAGAGACCCGGGCGAACGCGTCGGCGTGGTCCAGAACGGGGGACCTCAGCTTGAGGTGGATGACGCCGGGGAGGCACTCGGAGACGGACGATTCCGGGCAGGCGGCGCCGGGGGCGAGGACCGTGGCCAGGATCAGGAACGCAGCGAGGACCGGCGGGGCCGGTCCGAGCGCTGCATACGCTCGAGGAAAGGGCACGATCGCGGTCTCCCGAGGGGCTCGAAGCCAGCCCGCATCTCTCGCCAGTCCCTGATGCGGCCGCGAGCCCGGTGAGAAACGCAGGCCAGGAATTGTGCACCGGGCGGGCCCAGGGGGGCAACCGTGGAGCCCCGATCTCACGAAACGATCCGATCGGACCACAGCTCCTCGAGAAACCGATTCCACGGGAGAATCCGGACCGGGCCGCGCACGCGCTCGGCCGGTTCGTTGCAGACGACGAAGGTCTTCGCCGGACGGTACCTCTCCTTCGCGCCCCTCTCCTTCACGAACTCGAGACGCTCGCCGAGGCCGTTCGCCGAGGACACACTCTCGGGCCCCACAACAATCCTTCTTCAACGAATTCATCTCTCCAACAACTCCGACCAGAACTGGGTGGGATCGAGACCCATTGACAGCGCCTTTCGCACGTTCTCTTTTCCCGCGACCGTATTCCCGGTCTCTATCTGTGATTCTCCCAAGTTGGCCCACCCAACAGGATCGTCCGGTTCCAGTTCGATCTTCCTCATGAAATAGGGAATGGCCCGGTCGTGTCGCCCCTGCCGTTGCATCACGATTCCCAAGTTATTGTTTGCCTTGGCGTGCTCAGGATGGAGAGAGATCGCCTTTTCGAGCTGCTCTTGCGCTTCGACCAGTTGTTTCATCTCGATAAGTACGCTACCCAAGTTGTAATAGGCGTCGGCACTACCCGGGCTCAACAGGGTCCATCTTTCAAAGTGGTACTTTGCCCGATCGAGATTCCCCCTCAGCCAATAGATCTCACCACACCGAAAGTGATTCGACGTCTCCTTGGGGTTGACCGCGAGGGCTCGCCCTATCATCTCCAGAGCTTCACTCAAGTTCCCTTGCTCCTTTGCAGCGAGTGCCAGCCCCCTGTATGCCTCGTCGTGGTCTGGCCACACTTCAAGCGCCCCCGCAAAGGATTGTCTTGCCAGCTCGAATTCTCCCTCTTTCAGTTGCAGATTCCCCAGAGCGATATACGGATACGGCGTCTCCGGGCTCTGGAGAATCGCATTTCTCCAGAGGAGCTCGCTCGATCCCCAAACCCTGATCTGGGCAACCGTCATCGTTACATAGATCCCTGAGGTCACAGCGAACAACACGATCAAGGCACCCGCCTTGGTTTTCGACATCGGGCCCGCTGCGCCGATGACGACGGCGAGCAATACCCAGATCGCGGTGGACGGCAGGTAAGTGAATCGATCCGCGACTATGAAATCACCCCCGAAGTGAATGATCTTCAATATTGGACCGATCGTGATCACGAAGAATAATGAGAAGAACAACAGGATGTTGCGTCTCGTCTTCAGGCGAATCATTCCAGCAGCGATTGCCGGCCAAAGAACTGTACAAACGGCGATATAGAACGCAGGCAACCGAAAGGTGTCGTGGTCATACCAAACATGAAGGTTGCGGGGGAACAGGCTTGCCGCTGTGTAAAAGCAGAACCCTTTGGTCGCCAAGAGAAGTGGATTGTCAAGGCGTTCAACGGGCAGGGCCTGCGGATCTCTGTGGATTGAAATGTTGTATGCGACAAGACCGGCACTGATTATCATATAGGGGATCTGCCGAATTGCCGATTGCCGCCAGCTCTTCTTGTATACGAGAGCATCCATTGACAAAACAAGCGCGGGGACTATGACCCCATAGGGCTTTGACAAGGCTGCACACACGAAGGTCGCGAAAACGGCTGTTTCGAGTCGCCATCTTGAGGTTCTATCAGCCCTGACACGATAGTGGTTTGCGATGAGCGACAACAGGATAAAGAAGGTGCACATTACGTCTTTGCGCGCCGTTATCCATACGACTGCTTCGACGTGGGAGGGATGGATGGCAAAGATCGCGGCGACGGCGGCAGCAGTCCAGAGTGCTCGGTGACCCAGGATCTGGAATAGGAAGACGAATGTAAGTACTGCGTTGAGTCCGTGTATGATAACGTTTACGAGATGGTAGCCGAACGGATCGAGGCCACCTACAAGGTAGTTCAGATAGAAGGTCAATGACGTTACCGGATGGAAAAGGCTCGGCACGGATTTGAAGAGCAGGGTCGCGAGATCTTTGCTGAGTAAGGCAGGGTTGTTGGTGACCATTACAGGATCGTCGAGGTTGACGAATCCGTAGCCTAAGCAGTCAAAATACGTCGCGAAGACGAGACCAAACAAGGCGATCGTGATCACGGGCGGACGGCGGTCTCGATAGTTCAATTCAACGTCCCAGGGTAGAGTAGGACCTCGGGCCTCTCGGGCGGGCGTCTCGGTCGGGCGTGTCGAGCAGCTGGTCGATCACTTTGCGGATCGTGGGGCGGAGGATGATGCACGGGATCGCCGGGACGTCTCCGGTCAAAACCACTATGCCACAGAGGATCAGTCGAGAGGGGCCGAAAGCTGTCCTGAATCGGGTTTGCATCTCTCACGGGCCTCGCGACGAGCATGGTGAGAAACGCAGGCGGGCGAATGTGGGTCACCCGCGTCAGCTCCCACCGCCGGCCAGCGGCTCGAGCCTCAGCGCCGCCGCGTACCGCTCCAAGGCCGTACGCGCCGCCTCCCGGTCCGCAGCGGCCGCCGGCCGCGCGCGGCCGGTTCCTTCAAAGCGAACGCTCAAGACGCGCAGGACACCGGCCGGGCGATCGGCCTTCAGGTCGTACCGGGCGACGAGCCTCTCCCCGGCGAGGACGGGGAGGCAGTAGTAACCGTAGATCCTCTTCGGGGCGGGCTTGAAGATCTCCAGAATCTGATCGAAGCCAAAGAGTCGCTGGACGCGCGTTCGGTCCCAGAGCACCGGGTCGAACGGCGAGAGGAGGACGCCCCGATCCGGTCGCGGGCGAACGCGACGCAGACGCCCGACGAGTTCGAGGTCGGCGGGGCGGAGCCATCCCGCCGTCCGCCGACCGGCCTCGTCGACGAGCGCGCACGGGATCACGTCTCCGCGTCTCTCCAGGCGCCGGAGCGCGAAGGCGACCTCGTCGCGCAGATTCCGCAGCCGCCACGTGGAGGCGAGCGTACCGAAGCTCGCCCATCCGTGGCCCTCGAGCGCCTTCAAGAGCAGAATCTCCAACGCCCGACCCCGCCGAAGGCCCCGCCGGGCGCGCACCTCGGAGGGGATCACGCGCTCGGAGAGGTCGTAGGTTCGGTGGAAGTTCCGTCGCTCCCGGATGGCGAGCTCGCCCGACGACCAGAGTGCCGTCGCGATCTTCTTCGCGAGCTTGAGATCCCACCATCCCCGACTGCCGCGCCCCTCGAGGTCGACGGACCGGAGCGGCCCCTCCTCCCGGATGCGCCGGATCAGGTCCCGGGCGATCCGGGGGTGCCGGTCCACCAGATCCCCCCACCAGGGGTGGGATCGGAGGGCCCTCCGGCGGAAGGCGAACACGGGGTAGAGGGGAAGCGGAATCCAGCTCGCCTCGTGTCCCCAGTACTCGAAGAGCGGCTCCCCGGGGCGGAGCAGCTCCTCGGCGAGACCGGGGTCGAGGCCCTCGATCCTGGAGAGCAGGACGATCGCGTGGCTGCGGGCCCCCGCGATCGAGACGGTGTCGAGCTGCAGGTACCCGAACCGGTCGATCACGGCGAGTGCGGCCCGCCGGGCCCTCTTCCCCCGCCCCGCCGCGCGGCGGGGCAAACCGGTCCACTCCGGCTTGAGCAGTCCCGCCCTCGCCAGCGCCAGCCGCCGGGCCTCTCGCCGGGTCAGCGTCTCCATTCCTCCTCCGGCCACTCGACCTCTGCACGTCGCCGCGCCGTTCAGCGCTCGGGTCCCCGGGATTCTGCACGGAGGCAACGAATCGGGTGGATTTTTCGTCCGGATCGATGAAACCTCCGGCGGGGAGAACCTGTATTAGTAGCATGTGCTACTAATAGCCATCCCCGCGTCGGCCGACACGCCGCCGCCTTTTCCTGCCCCCCCGGAGTCGATCCTTGCCCCGGACCCCGATCAAGCCTCTGGTCGATCTGGGCTTCACGGCCCTCGAGGCGGAGGTCTACACGTGGCTCCTCGACGAGGCCCCGGCGACGGGGTACCGGGTGGCCCAGGCCCTCCGCAAGCCCGCGCCCAACATCTACAAGGCCGTGGAGTCGCTCGAGGGGAAGGGGGCGGTCATCGTGGACGAGGGGGCCCGGCGGCTCTGCCGGGCGGTTCCCCCGGAGGAAGTTCTCGGCCATCTCGAGCGCCGCTTCCGCGAGCGCAAGGAGCTCGCGGCCCGGGCTCTCTCCGAGCTCTCCCCCCCGAAGGGGGACGATCGGGTCTACCGGCTCCGCTCCGCCGAGGCCGTTCTCGAGCGCGCCCGCACCATGCTCGCCCGAGCCGAGGAGATCGTCCTGGTGGACGCGTTCCCCCGCGTGCTGGAGGCTCTTCGCGCCGAGCTGGAGAAGACCGGGGCCCGCGGGGTCGATCTGGCGATCCTCACCTACGCACCGGCCGAGGTGAAGCACGCCCGCGTCATCACCGCCCGGGAGGGGCGGGAGACGCTCGGCCGCTGGCCGGGGCAGTGGTTGAGTCTCACGGTCGACGGCCGCGAGCACCTCATCGCGTTCCTGACGCCGGACATCCGATCGGTCCGCCAGGCCATCTGGACCAGCAGCCTCTATCTCGCCTGGGTCTACCACGGAGGACTCTCCGCGGAGCTCATCCTCGCGGCGGTCGAGCGGGCCGTCGATGAAGACGGCTCTCCCGAAGACATCCGCCGAACCCTCACCGACAATCTTTCCCTGAGAGCGAAGCACGCCCGTGGGTACCGGGATCTGCGTCGCCGTATCGACGAGTCGAACGGCCGCGGGGCCGTTCCGGATCCCTGACCCGCCGTACCCCGTACCCCCAAGAGGTGATGGACATGAACCGAGGAACGAAAGAGAAGAGGAGGCGAGTTCGGCTCGGAGTCGCACTGGCCTTGATCCTGGCCGGTCTCGTGATTCCCGTGCTCGCGTCGGGGGATCTGTTGCCGATGGTCTTCCGGCCGTCGCTCTCCGGTCTGCGCTTGATGTCGTCCGCGCATCCCGTTCTGTTGCCGATGGTCTTCCGGCCGTCGCTCTCCGGTCTGCGCTTGATGTCGTCCGCGCATCCCGTCGTGGACAAGATCCGCGTGGAGAGTCAGGACGACCTGCCGCGTCACGCTTACGAGGTGAAGGGTACCGTACGGGAGCTCGCCGAGTCCCCGGAGGCGTTCGCGCCGCTCGGGGCGGCCATCCGCGCGAACATCGAGGCCGACCTCGTCAAGTACGAGATCGCGGACAAGACGACGCAAAAGGGTTACCTGGGGACGCTCATGACGCTCGATCTGATCGAGAGGAACTGGGAGTCCGCGGTGGAGCGCTCGGCGCTCATCGGTGAGCTCGAGGAGAAACCGTCCGCGAAGCTCTTGAACGGACTCGGGCTCAAAGCGCGCTACGCCGCCCTCCAGGAGACCGGGAGCGACGAGATCACTCCCGAGTTCCGTGCCGTCTACCGCAAGGACTACGCGGCCCGCGTGAACGCGCTTCCGTGGGACGTGGTCCAGGATGATGTCCAGAACATCAAGTCCCAGCTCGAGATGGTGAGCGAGAACCTGCTCTTCGGTGTCATCCAGGAGAGCCTCGAGCCGGTCGTCGAGAAGACCGGCGAGCTGAGCGGAGCGCTGGCGGGGCAGGTCACCGGATTCCACTGGATGCTCAACGGCGGTCTCGCGCTCAAGGACGAGTCCCTCGCCGTCCTGAACGAGGTCGTGAAGAGCCACCAGGTCGAGAAGAAGGACATCTGGGCCGACCGCGACGTGGATCTCGCCGCCGCGGAGGGCCTGAGTCCCGTGACCGTCGCGATCTGGGACACCGGCGTCGATGTCGACGTCTTCGGAGAGCGGGTGTTCGTGAACGAGGCCGAGGTCGTGAACGGCAAGGACGACGACGGCAACGGTTTCGTCGACGATCGCCACGGAATCGCGTGGGACCTGCACGCGCACAAGACGACCGGTCTCCTCTATCCGATGGACGAGGCCACCCGCCCCGTGGGCGAGCTCGAGGTGGATGTGAAGGGGCTCTTCGACATGAGGGCCGCCATCGACAGCCCCGAGGCCGTCGCCCTGCGGCAGAAGTTCGCCTCGGTGGGCCCCGACAACGTGAAGCCGCTCCTCGAGGATCTCGGCCGTTACTCGATCTACTGCCACGGGACGCACGTGGCGGGAATCGCGACGGCGGGGAATCCGGCCGCCACCGTGCTCGTCTGTCGGCTCACCGCCGACCCGCGCATGGTTCCCGAGCCCCCGACGATCGAGGACACGGAGCGCTTGGCCTCTTCGTTCGAGGAGACCATGGCCTACTTCAAGAAGCACGACGTCCGGGTGGTCAACATGAGCTGGGTCATCGCGGCGTCGTCCTTCGAGCGGGATCTCGAGGCGAACGGGATCGGCGAGACCCCCGAAGAGAGAAAGGTCATGGGTCGCGAGATGTTCGAGATCTCGAAGAGGGGTCTCTACGCGGCGATGAAGAGCGCGCCCGAGATCCTCTTCGTGGGTGGAGCCGGGAACTCCGACAACGACATCGAGTTCGACGAGTTCGTCCCGCCGATGTTCGATCTGCCGAATCTGCTCATCGCCGGCGCCGTCGATCAGGCCGGCGACCCGACGTCCTTCACGAGCTTCGGCCCGACGGTCAACGTGTACTCGAACGGCTTCGAGGTCGACAGCTACGTTCCCGGCGGCGAGCGGATGAAGCTCTCCGGCACGTCGATGGCGTCACCGAACGTCGCGAACCTCGCGGCGAAGCTGATCGCGATCGACCCGTCCCTCACGCCGCCGGAGGTCATCGAACTGATTCTCGCCGGCTGCGACGATCGCCGCGAAGGGGATCAGGTCCTGCAGGTCATTCACCCGAAGCGCTCCATCGAGCTCCTCCGAGAGCGCCACGGGGAGGCATAGACGAGGAGCGCTCACACCCCGCCCGGTCTCCGTCTCCGGATCGAGAGGAGGCCGGGTCGCCGGAGCGCCCCTCCCGTCCGAAGGGGGTGAAGCGATGATCCAGGTCCGCAAGCTGGTCAAGGTCTATCCCGGACCGGTGGCCGCGCTCCAGGGAATCGACATCGGCGTGCCCACCGGCATGTACGGCCTCGTCGGCCCGAACGGCGCCGGCAAGACCACGTTCATGAGAATCCTGGCGGGGCTGCTCGAGCCGACGTCCGGCGAGGTGACCGTCGGCGGCGTCGACGTCGTGAAGGACCCGATGGCCGTTCGAAAGCAGCTCGGCTACCTCCCCCAGGACTTCGGCTTCTATCCGAACCTCACCGGCGAGAAGATGCTCGACTTCCTCCTCCGGATGAAGGGCGTCGAGGCTCCGGGGGGCCGCAAGAAGCTGGTCGCGGAGCTGCTCGACCGCGTGAATCTCACGTTCGCCGCGAAGCGGAAGCTGAAGGGTTTCTCGGGAGGCATGCGGCAGCGACTCGGAATCGCCCAGGCCATCGCCGGAGATCCCCGACTCGTCATCGTGGACGAGCCGACCGCGGGTCTCGACCCGGAGGAGCGGCAGCGCTTCTATCGCATCCTCGCGGAGCTCGCGGTCGGTCGAACCGTGCTGCTGTCCACCCACATCGTGGAGGACGTTGCCGTGCTCTGCCCCCGGTTCGCCGTGATCTCCCGGGGAAGGCTCGTGGCGGAGACGACTCCCACGGACGCGCGGAATGAACTGGCCGGACGTCTCTACGAGGGGGAGGGGACCGACGAGGAGCTCGCCCCGGTCCGCAGCCGCTACCCGGTGACCCAGTCGATCCTGGTGGAGGGGCGCAACCGGATCCGCATCCACGTCGGTCGGGGGGAGCCGCCGCCCGGCTTCGCCCCCGTGGAGCCCACGCTCGAGGACGCCTACATGATGATCGTGACGTCGGGGAACGGGACCGGCGCCGGCCCGGCCGGGCCCTTCGACCGGCGAGACGAAGCCGTCGGCGCGGCCGTCCCCGGGAGCTCCGACTCCGAAGGCAGGGCCGGGTCATGAACGCGGCCCGCGTCCGGGCCGTCGTCAACATGGACCTCCGGTTCCATTTCACGCGGCCCCTCTTCTGGATTCTGATGATCCTCCTGGCCTTCTCGAGCTGGGGGCTCTCGTCGGGGACCATGGCGATCAGCACCGGCGACAGCACGATCGGGGGGGAGTCCCGCGCGTGGCTCACCTCGGAGTTCTCCGTGGCGTTCCTGTTCCCCCTCATGACGTTTCTTCTCTACGCGTTCTTCGCCGCGGTCGCCTCGGGCATGCTCGTTCCCCGCGACGAGGAGCTCGGCGTGGAGTCGCTACTCCACTCGATGCGCCTCACGCCCTCCGAGTACGTGTGGGGGAAGTTCGGGGCGGTCCTCATCACGTTTCTGGTCGTGCTGGTCTCGCACCTCCTGTTCACGATGATCTGCAATCACCTGCTCCCGAACGCGGAGGCGGACCGGATCCGCGGCCCCTTCGCGCTCGTGAACTACCTCCGGCCCGCCGCGGTGATGGCCTTCCCCGCACTTCTCTTCTTCCTCGGGATCTCGTTCCTGGTGGGGGAGAGCACGCGCCGGCCGATCCTCGTGTTCGTCACCCCGGTGACGGTCTTTCTCGTGTGCATCTTCTTCCTGATGGACTGGGCTCCGACCTGGCTCGATCCGAGCATCAATCGTCTTCTCATGTGGATCGAGCCTTCCGGGTATCGCTGGCTCAACGAGACCTGGCTCAAGCTCGACCGCGGGGTGGACTTCTACAACACCACCCCGGTCGGCTACGACCTGCCGTTCCTGCTCAGCCGGGTAGCGTACGTGCTCGTCGGAATCGGAGCGGTCGGACTGGCGCGGCGGCACCTCGAGCGGAACATCCGGGGGGAGCGGGCGATCCGCCTTACCAAGAAGACGAAGGGGGCCGCCCCGTCTCCGGAGAGCTCCGGCGACTGGCCGACCGCGGAGAGGTCCGCCCCGGTCGCCGCCATCGGGATGCGCTCGTCGTCCCCCGGATTCGTCCGAACCGTTCTCGACGTCGCCCGGTTCGAGGGAAGGAACCTGCGCAGCGCACCCGGTCTCTACCTCTTCGTGCCGATCATCCTGCTGCAGACCATCGGCACGGAGTTCTTCCGCACCGGAGCGTTCGACACCCCGCTGCTTCTGACGAACGGCGTCGCCGCCGTCTCCGCGATGAACGCGCTCACGATGCTCGTCTGCTTCCTGTTGCTGTTCTATACGGTCGAGTCGGTGCTGCGGGAGCGGAACACGCGACTCGATCCGATTCTGTACGCCACTCCCGCGCGCACCGCGGCCGTGCTCCTCGGAAAGGCGGTCGCGAACGGCCTCGTCGCCGCCGTGATCCTGCTGGCGTCGATGATCGGGGCCTTCATCGTTCTGCTGATTCAGGGGAGGGTGGCCCCCGACCCCGTTCCCTTCCTTCTCGTCTGGGGACTCCTCCTCGTTCCGACCTTTCTCGTGTGGGCGGCCTTCGTCACGGCGGTGCTCGCGGCGACCGGGAACCGGTTCACGACGTACGGGATCGGTCTCGGGGTGATGGCATTCACCGGCTGGAAGCAGGTCCGGGGGGAAATGAACTGGGTCGGGAACTGGGATCTCTGGAGCGCCGCGACCTGGACCGACTTCGGCCGGGTCGATCCGAACGGGATGGCCCTCCTCATGAACCGCCTCTTCTGGCTCGCCGTGATGGTCTTTCTGATCGCCCTGACCATGCGCATCTTCCCGCGGCGGGAGTTCGACTCGGGCCGGATCCTCGACCGGCTGCGCTCCCGCTCGTTGCTGCGGACGGCGTGGCGCCTCTCTCCCTTCGGGCTGCCCGCGATCGTGCTCGGCTTCACTCTCTACGGACAGGTGGAGCGCGGCTTCCAGGGGAAGACCGCGGAGAAGCACGACAAGGAGTACTGGGGCCGGAACCTCGCCACGTGGGTCGATGCCGAGACACCGATGATCGGAGGAGTGGACGTCGAGCTCGAGCTCGAGCCTTCGGACCGTCGCTTCTCGGTCGAAGGGACGTACGCGCTCGTGAATCACGGCGAGGAGCCGATGCGTCGTTTCCCGATGTCGGTCGGCGAGCACTTCGAAAACGTCGAGTGGACGCTCGCCGGAGAGACCTTCGAGCCGGAGAACTGGGCGAAGCTGTACGTCTTCAAGCTCGACAAGCCCCTCGCTCCCGAGGACACGATTCTCGTCGGCTTCTCTCTCGACGGGGCCTTCCCTCGAGGGGTCACGAAGAACGGCGGGGGCATGAGCGAGTTCATCCTTCCCTCGGGAGTCGTGCTCACGTCCTTCGGGACGAGCTTTCTGCCCGTCCCCTGGTTCGAGGAGGGGCGGGGGGTCGACGAGGACAACGAGACCGAACCGAAGGACTGGGAGGAGGGGTTCTGGGAGGGAGTCACGCCTCCGGCCTTCGGCGGAGGGGCCCGGTATCCGGTGCGGACCCGGATTACCGGCCCGGAGGAATACGCCTACCACGGTGTGGGGAGGCGGGTGGAGGAGACCGTCGGGGAGGGCCGCCGGACCGTCGTCTGGGAGACGGATCATCCGGTGAACTTTTTCAACGTCGTTGCGGGAAAGTGGGACGTCTGGCGAGGAGAGGACGTCGAGGTCTACCATCACCCGACGCACACCTACAACGTCGAGGAGATCGGCTCGACGCTCGAGGCGGCGCGCCGGTGGTACTCGGAGTGGTTCTACCCCTATCCCTGGCAGGACCTGCGGATCAACGAGTTCCCCGGCCTCGCCTTCTACGCGCAGGGGTTCCCGACGAACATCACGTTCTCCGAGCACATCGGGTTCCTGACGCGAAACACCGAAGAGGCGAACGCGACGTTTCTGGTCACCGCCCACGAGACCGCGCACCAGTGGTGGGGCAATCTGCTGCTCCCGGGGGAGGGCCCGGGCGGGAACATCCTCTCCGAGGGGATGGCGCACTTCTCCACGATGCTGCTGTTCGGTCAGGAGCTCGGAGAGCGAGAGCGGATCGAGTTCTGCCGGCGAATCGAAGAGCGGTACGGCGATCAGCGCCAGGTCGACGCCGAGAAGCCCCTCGTCTGGATCGACGGCAGCAAGGCGGGGGACAACACGGTGACCTACGACAAGGGCGGCTGGGTCTTCTGGATGCTGCTCGATCTCCTGGGGGAGGACGCGGGCTTCGCCGGGATCCGTGACTTCATCGGTCGCTACACCGCAAGCGTGGACCACCCGGTGCTGCAGGACTTCCTCCGAGTGATGCGTGAGCACGCCCCCGATCCCGCCGCCTTCGACGCGTTCGAGGACCAGTGGTTCCTGGACGTCGTGGTCCCCGAGTACCGGATCTCCGACGCCGCACGGGAGGAGGACGGCGGCGCGTGGATCGTGACGGCCACGGTGGAGAACGTCGGAACCGGCCGCATGCCGGTCGAGATCGCAGCGGTCGCGGGGGATCGCTTCCCCGAAGAGGGGGAGGAGACGGAGAACCCGTGGAAGGAATCCCGGGTCAGGGTGGAGCTCGGGGCCGGAGAGGAAACCCGCGTGAGCCTGACGTGCGCGTTCGAGCCCGAGCGGATTCTCGTGGATCCGGACGCGCGCGTCCTCATGCTCGAGAGGGAGAAGGCGGAGGCGAGATTGTAGAACACTGACATATATCAGCTCAGCGACTGAGCGAGATCATGGGCTCGGTCTCGATTTCCGGTTATCATCAGGTTCGTCGCCCCCTCTTGTACCCGGAGGTCGATCATGAGAATCGCCGTCGCTTCGGCCGGGGCCCTGTTTCTCCTCGGCTTTGCGGGCGCCGCTTCGGCCCAGTGGATGTTCTGCGATGACCGAATCGTGGTGACCGTGGACGGAAGCACGGTCCACGTCGAGCACATCGGTGCCCTCTACAATTGCTGCCCGGACGGCTTCGCATACGATGTGAACGTCGAGCCGGGACGGATCGATATCTTCGAACACGAGATCCTTTCCATTCCCTGCACCTGTCTCTGTTGCATCGACCTCGGCGTCGATATCCTGGACGTTCCCGCGGGGGACTACACGCTCTACTTCTCCTGGCTCGAGTACGACACGGGCCAGTGGGAAGTCCGCACCCGCGAGATCACGGTTCCCGAGGTCGGGCAGGGGAACACCTCTCAGGTCGGCCCGACGAGCCGGTCCCCCTGTTACGAGCCGGGCACGCCAGTGGACCCGGAGCAGAAGGAGACGACCTGGGGTCGAATGAAGGCGCTCTACAAATAGTAACGGGTCCGGGCGGTCACTCGGCGGCGACCTCGAACACCAGGAAGTACTGATCGGACAGGAAGTCGTGCCGGGCCGCGACGCGGTAGCCCGCCTGGACCAGCTCCTGCTCGAGCACTTCCGCCGCGAGCTTGTGCTTCGGGCCCCGCTCCGACTCGGGCCGCCAGTCCACCACGGCCAGCCTGCCCCCCGGAAGCAGCATCTCCCGCAGCCGATCGAAATACGCGATCCGGCCGTCGATGTGGTGAATCGTGTTGCACAGATAGACCAGATCGACGCGTCGGGGAAGGTGCGGATCGTCGGGGGCGGCGAGCACGCTCACGAGGTTCGTCAGACCCTCGCGGGCGGCGCGGTCGTTGAGATGGTGGACCATCCCCGGTTCGATGTCGGCCCCGTAGACGAACCCCTCGGGCACGGCACGGGCGAACCGGACGGGGAAGTACCCGGTCGCCGAGCCGATGTCGACGATGACGAGGTCCGGCCGGTCGATCAGCGCCTCGACCACCCGGTCGGGAAGCTGCCACTCGTCCCGGGCGGGATCCTCGAAACGCTTCGCCCACGTCTCCGCATCCTCGAAACGATGGTGGACCGTCGCGTCGTCGCCGTGGTGGTGGGAGTGCACCTCCGGGTGGTGATCCTCGCGCTCGGTGTGCTCTTTCGCGGGGTGGGCCTCGTGACCGCCTCGCTTCTCGGCGTCGTCGCCGGGGTGATGGGACCCGGCCTTCGCGTGGTGATCCTCGGGATCGACCCGGGGGGTCGAAGCGGAGAGCAGGAGTCCCGCGGCCAGGAACGCGGACAGAACCGCGAAGGCGGCGAGGGGTCCTCTTCGCGCGGGAGGCGACATGATCGACTCCTTGGGTAGAGGGTTCAGGGAGTCAATGATAGGATGCCGCCGTCCGAACCGCCACCGGAGCGAACGCCCCGGAGGCCCCGGCCCCGATCGTCTTCTCTCGACGGAGCGGGAAGGTGCGACCCTTCGTTCGCGGCGACATCGACGGGTTCTTCGGCCTCGCGCTGGACAACCTGGTCCAGCTTCTCCTCATCGATGCCCTGGGACGCTTCGTCCTGGGATTCCCGCCCGAGATCCTCTACGGGCGGATCCTCCCCGCGGTGGCCGTCTCGCTCCTCGTCGGCAACCTGTACTATGCGCGCCAGGCGCTCAAGCTGGCCGAGGCCACGGGACGGACGGACGTCTGCGCTCTTCCGTACGGAATCAACACCGTCTCGCTTTTCGGGCACGCCTTCCTCGTGATGCTCCCCGCGAAGCTCGTCGCGGAGGCCGCGGGTCATCCCGACCCGGCGCGGATCGCGTGGCAGGCGGGGCTGCTGGCCACCGTCGGCTCCGGTCTGATCGAGACCGGCGGCGCCTTCGTCGCCGAGCGGGTCCGCCGGGCGACCCCGCGGGCCGCGCTCCTCGCCACCCTCGCCGGCATCGCGCTCACGTTCATCTCGCTCGGATTCCTCTTTCGGACCTACGCGCGACCCGTGGTGGGGCTCACGACGCTCGCGATCGTGATCCTCACGTACTTCGGCCGCGTCCGATTCCGCGGCGGCGTTCCCGGGGGGCTCGTGGCGGTGATGCTCGGCACGCTGCTCGCCTGGCTCACGGGGATCGCGCCGGTGGGAGAGGCGCCGGCCGGGGTGGGATGGCGGCTCCCGATTCCCGTGCTCGGCGATCTCGTGGCGGGGCTTCGCGGCGGACTCCTGCTGCCCTACCTGTCCGTCATCATTCCGATGGGGCTCTTCAACGTGATGGGATCGCTGCAGAACATCGAGTCGGCCGAGGCGGCGGGCGACGGGTACGAGACCCGGCCCTCCCTCCTCGTGAACGGCATCGGGACGCTTGCGGCGGCGCTCTTCGGCTCTCCCTATCCGACCACGATCTACATCGGTCATCCCGGGTGGAAGGCACTCGGTGCGCGGGCCGGATACTCGACCCTCAACGGAGCCTTCGTCACCGTCGTCTGCCTGACCGGGACGCTCGCGTACATCTCGTGGGCGGTGCCGATCGACGCGGGAATGGCCATCGTCCTCTGGATCGGAATGGTGATCACCGCGCAGGCGTTCCAGGCGACTCCCCGTGCGCACGCCCCCGCCGTCGTGGTGGGGCTCCTGCCGGGCGTCGGCGCGTGGGGCGCCCTGCTCGCGAAGAACGGCCCGAACAGGGCTTCATCTTCAGCGCGATGCTCCTCGCCGCCGCGACCACGTGCGTCATCGAGCGGCGCTTCCCCGCCGCGGCCCTCTGGTGCTTCGTGGCCGCCCTCCTCTCGGGGGTGGGGCTGATGCACTCCTATCGCTGGACTCCGGCGGACACCGCGGTGTCGCTGACTCCCGCGTGGCCGTGGGCGATCGGCTATCTCGTGATGGGCTTTTGCTTCCTCGCCGCGCGATGGATCACCGAAGAGGGCGAGGGACACTGAGTTGCCCGCAACGATCCGATGGGCGACCCGGGCGACCGTCCTCGCCGTCCTCTCTCTCGCGTGCGACCGGCGTCCCGAGGACACGCCCCGGAACTTCATCCTGATCTCTCTCGACACGTTGCGGGCGGATCACCTCGGCGCGTGGGGGTATCCCGAGGGGACGAGCCCCCACCTCGATCGCCTGGCTCGAAGAGGTACTCAGCTCCCGCGCTGCATCGCGCAGTCGTCGTCGACGCTTCCCTCGCACCGTTCGATGTTCCGGTCGCGAATCGCCTCTCTCTCGGGGGACTCCTTTCCGATGCTCGCGGAGCTCCTTCGGGAGGAGGGCTGGGAGAACGTCGCGTTCACCGGGGGAGGAAACGTCGCCGGTGAGCTCGGATTCGCGCGCGGCTTCGAGCGCTACCGGGAGGACGACGGAGGCCTCGCCCGGACGGTGCCCGATTTCGTGCGCTGGCTCGGCGAGGGGATGCGGGAGCCGTTCTTCGCGTTTCTGCACTCCTACGACGTCCACCTTCCCTACGACCCTCCCCGTCCCTACGACCGCCGGTTCGACCGCGACTACGAGGGATCGATCGTGGGCGCCGCCACCCGCGACCTCTGCCGGGAGATCCGCGGCCTCGACCGCCGCGACGAGCCGGGGGATTCCGGAGACCCCACGGGCCGGCCCGAGCTGACGGAACGCGATCGCGCCCATCTCGTGGCGCTCTACGACGGAGAGATCCGCCACGCGGACGCCCGGATCGGGGAGCTGATCGCGCACCTGCAATCACGGGATCTGCTCGACCGCACCGTCGTCGTCGCGATGAGCGACCACGGGGAGGAGTTCTGGGATCACGGGACGGTTCTTCACTCCCACACCGTCTACCAGGAGCTCGTCCACGTCCCGCTCGTCTTCCGGATTCCCGGGTCGCCCGGCCGCCTCGTGAACGAGACGGTGCGCAACCTCGAGATCGCGCCGACGATCCTGGATCTGGCGGGGCTCGCCCCCGCGCCCTCCCATCAGGGGATGAGCCTGCGGGAACTCGGCGGGAGCGGCTCTCCCGCGCCGCTGTCGGCGGTCAGCGAGATGAGACGGTGGAAGTCGATCGTCGCGTATCCCTGGAAGCTTCTCGTAGGAGGCCCGACGGGAGGGCGATCGCTGCACGATCTGCAAAGCGATCCGGGCGAGACGCGGAATCGGGAGCCGGAGCACTCGGAGCTCGCCGACGATCTCCAGCGTCTCCTGGACGATCTCGTGTCGGGGGAGGAGGTTCCCGAGCTGTCCGAGGGGCTCAGTCCGGAGCTGGAGGAACGGCTGCGCGCTCTGGGCTACGTGGACTGAGCGCCGGCTGCGTTCGCCCGTCGAGGCCCCTCACTCCCCTTCCTGCCGCCTCGCGTCCGCTTCGAGGAAGTCGACGATGTGACGGAGACGGCGGTCCTCCGGATTTCGCGCGAGTCCCTCCCGGAAGGAGAGGGTCCCGGTCGCGAGGACGTTCACTCCGCCCCCCGCTCCGTATCCTTCGAGCAGCTTGCCGGCCGAAGCGTGAAAGCGGTCCAGGGTCTCCGGCTCGAAGGCGCCCCGCACGGTCTGCTCACCCGGCCGTCGCACGGCGAGGAGCCACTCCAGACTCCCGTCCTCGAGCACGGGAACGCTCCTCGACAGTCCCGACTTGAGGACCGAAAACTCGAGCCGCGGGCGGAACCACGTGCAGACCGGGGCGGAGCGGACGGCGTCGAGCAACGCCTCCTCGCCGGTGACGTAGAGGGACGCCATCCCGTAGGCGTCGTCCAGATGCACGGACGCCAGGTCCTCGCGGATGGGCTCGTCTTCGAGGAAGCTCCGGACGCGGTCGAGGTCGACGCCGACCGGATTCCGGCTTCCCGCCAAGACCACACTGTTGGGGTAGTGCCAGAACAGTGCGCGGTGGGGGAACTCCCGGGCGAAGCTGTGGGCGATCGTCCGCATCTCCGAGACCGGCAGGTGGAGGGCCACCCACTGGACCATCACCCCGTGGTCGGTCAGGTGATCCCGGCAGAGGGCGTAGTAGTCGCGGGAGAGGAGCGCCGCGTTTCCGACGTAGTCGGGATTGAGCTTCGAGTCGCTGCTGATGACGTCGAAGCGCCGGCCACAGGTCAGCAGATACTGGATCCCGTCCTCCACGTGGATCTCGGTCCGGGGATCGTCGAGGACGTTGCCGTGGTGCTCGCGGAAGAGCTCCGCTCCGTCCACGACTCCGGGCACGATCTCCACCACGACCAGCGATTCGATCTCCCGGTGGAGCGCCAGGGACCCCAGCGTGATCCCGCTTCCGAGTCCGACCGCCAGCACCTCCCGCCCGCGGGGGACGAGCGCCATCGGAAGGTGGGCGAGCAGCTTCTCTTTGCGCAGGACGGCCGTCTCCGAACCGCCGATGTCGTACCCGTCCACGCTCATGTGGAGGGCGCCGCCCGGCTTCCGGTAGACGCGCGTCTCCGCGACGGAGTCCTCTCTCCGGAAGAGAACGGTGTCGGCGCGTCCCTGGGAGTTGCTGAGAACGTCTCGCCCCGATCGCGCGAGCATCGGTGCCACGAGAAGAGCGGCGAGCGCCACCGCACCCGCGACCGCGACCTCGGGCGGACGGCGGGGGAGCCGCGCGCCCAACGCCACCACACCGATCACGACGTTCAGTCCGGCGGTGACGAGGATGCCACCCTTCGCCCCCAGCCAGGGCAGGACGAGAAACCCCGCCGCCAGCGAGCCGAGTATCGACCCGAACGTGTTCGCGAAGTAGAGGAACCCGACTCCCGTGCCCAGCCGCTTCATGTCCCGGATGCCGATGCGGTTCACGAGGGGGAACGTCATCCCCACCAGGAACGTCGGGGGGGTCATGATCGCGAAGGCGAC
>JALGZR010000096.1 GCA_025774805.1 bacterium | reverse complement strand
ATGCAAGGGCTCTGACACGTCCCGAGCATTCCTTCCCACGGAGGAGACCGCCAGCTTGACCAACATCCCGCTCAACCGAGCCGGCGGCCGTGTCTTTCCTATGATGCCTTACAGCGCCCTCCCGATGATGGTCGAGGAGGCGATGGAGGTGAGCGGGGAGTTCGGGTGGGTGGTGGTGGAGTGAAGGGGTCTATGGCGAACCCGCAACGCCCCCTTCTTCGCTTCGGCCATCGCTGTTTCGCAGTCCCCCACGGCGCGGAGGCCGTTCACCAACACGAAGCCTCACGTCGGCAATCCATTTGACCTCATACCTTTGAGAGGCGGAAGATTGCCGGGAGGCATCGGAGGATTCCCGAGCTGCCAGAGCCAGCGCAAGGCATTTGAATTGCCTCGATCGGCAGAAGGCTCGGGAGCCCGACATGCGGGGTGGACGATGGATCGCGAGGAGCACTGGGATCGCGTCTACGGCGCAAAACCGGCAACGGACCTCACCTGGTACGCGCCGCATCTCGAGAGGTCGATTGCAATGATCCGGGCTGGCGCGGATGCGTCAGACGAAATCATCGACGTGGGGGGAGGGACTTCGACCCTTGTCGACGATCTTCTGGCTCTCGGCTTCACGAAAGTGTCGGTTCTGGACGTCTCGAGCACTGCCCTCGCTGTGGCGAAAGACCGCCTCGGTGATCGGGCCGGAGCGGTCACATGGATCATCGGCGATGTCACCACCGTGGACCTGCCCATGGAGGCGTACGACACGTGGCACGATCGCGCGGTGTTTCACTTTCTGACGAGGCCCGCGGATCGTAGAGCCTATGTAGACCTCGCCGCCCGGAGCCTCAAGGCTGGCGGACAAGCGATTCTGGCCACCTTCTCCCTCGAGGGACCCACGCGTTGCAGTGGTTTGGACGTCGTCCGTTACAGCGCCCAGACCCTGAGCCGAGAACTCGGCCCGGCGTTCGCCCTGAAGCAGGAAACGTACGAATCACATCGTACTTCTTCGGGCGCAGAGCAAAAACTGCTCTACTGTTTGTTCAAGAGGACCAAGGATGCGGGCCAACGCGTGTGAAGTCCCCTGACGTCAAGGGATGGTTCTCCCCATCCGTCTCCTTCAGCGTCACCGTAGCTCGATCGCTCGCGTCGTCCCGATTCGCTGCCCGTGGGTACGGATGGCTCTTGCGCATCGGAGCGGCTGAACGGTCCTCCCCCGTCGTCCCGGCCCGATCGAACGGCGGGGCGGGCGAAGGGGTGAAGGGGTGTACCGGGAGTGTGCTTCTGCGGTACATGGTGCGACGCCTGGGGCGGGGATACCGGTGAATCGCCTGGGCCGCATCTTACCTTGACGTCACTCCTCGTGGAAGCGCTGCCGGACCCCTGCTACTCTGGTCCTCCATCGCCCGATCGGGATTCCGTGCAACTCACCGAGAGGAGGACCCCACCGGCCGGTGGAACGGTTTCAATCGATCGGGTGGAGAACGATCGTCCAGCCTGCATATCTCACCAGGCTCGTCGTCATCGAGAACGCCACGGCAAGAAGGGACTCGGGCGCGGTCTTAGGAGAAGACGATGCGTCGCGTGTGGATGCTGGTCGCCTGGATGGGTTTCTCCGGGTGCGGCCCCTCTGCGGAGCCGCCTCCGAACGTCGTGCTGATTTCGATTGATACCCTTCGTCACGATTTCGTGGGCTTCGGGGGCGCACCCGAAGGCACGACCCCCACTCTGGACCGGCTCGCGCGCCAGGGAGTCGTTTTCGCGAACGCGCTGTCGACCGCCTCGTGAACCCTCCCTTCACACATCTCCCTCATTACCGGCCTGTACCCGGAGAGCCACGGGGTCAACCGGGATGGCCAATCGCTTTCCGAGGAAAGGGAGACGATCGCCGAATTCCTCCGGTCGAAGGGGTACCGGACGGCCGGATTCTGGTCCGGACCCTACCTGCATCCCGGCTACGGCTTTGCCCAGGGGTTCGAGACTTATACCGGTTGCGTGGGCTACCACATCCAGGTCAACGACGAGGGGCGCATACGGAACACCGGTCACGCGATCATACGCTCTCGTTTCGGAGTGACCGGTCCGATCACGCACGCCAAGGCCGAAGAGTGGCTCACCACCCTTCCCACGGGTAATCCGTACTTTCTCTTCCTTCACCATTGGGATCCGCACGCGGACTACGAGGCTCCTCGACCCTACCCGCGGTACGTCGATGACGGCTACGAAGGAGACATCACCGGTCGAGGCGTCCTGTCGGACGACCGGATCCACGCCGGAATGCCGGCCGCGGATCTCGAGCATCTTCGTGACCTGTACCGGGCCGAGATCCGCTGGATGGACGCGGTCATCGCCCGGATCATCCGCCGTCTCGGGGAGCGGGGGGATCTGGGCCGCACCCTCCTCATCGTGGTCGCGGATCACGGTGAGGAGTTCTTCGAGCACGGGCGGCACGGGCACCGTTTCCACCTCTATGAGGAGACGCTTCGAGTGCCCCTCTTGATCCGGATGCCCGGTGCCTTCGACGGAGGTCGAATCGTTGACGATCCGGTCAGTCTCGTGGACGTCTTCCCGACCGTGGCCGCCGTCGTAAGTGACGATGCTCTTCCGGAGTGCCAGGGAATCGATCTCGCCCGAACGCCGATCGGCCCCTCCGTGCCGCGGGCGGTCTTCGCCGAACATCACGGTGAGCTCGAGGTGACCCGAACGAGCGTCTGGAAGGCGATCCGCGTCCGGGGATCGGAGACGGGGGAGCTTTACTTCCTCGTGGACGATCCCGGTGAGACGCGCGATTTCCGCGAGAGAGAAGCCGGCGTCTGGCGGAGACTGGAGGCGCTTTGGATCGAGGGGGATCCGGCACGCTTCGCGGGACGCCCCGGAGAAGCACCCCGGATCGATCCGGGTACGAAGGACGAGCTCCGGGCCCTCGGCTACACGAATTGACGGCACCGAGGTCGAGTCGTCGGCAGGGGTGACGGTTTCGTGAGGATCCGAGCCTGGAATCAGGTAGAGTCGCGCGCGGTTGCTTCGTGAACTGGGGACCGCTCGGTGCATGCATGAAACGGCCGAATCTCTGGGCTCAGACCGTCCCGATCGCCCTGATCGTCGTCTCCGCCGGCATTCTGTTCGGCCAGACTCGAGACTGGGGACTGATGGGTTGGGATACCTACCCGATCATCGTCTCCAGTCGCGTGGAGTCGTTCGGCGACCTCCGGGACAATTTCACCGAAGGCCTGATGGAAGGACGGTATTCCGGTCGTTTCTACCGTCCGGTTCTCAACCTCGTATTCGCTCTGGACTACGCGATCTGGGGATTGAGACCCTTCGGCTACCAGCTCACCAGTCTGTTGATCTTCGCCGGCTGCTCGACGGCGCTCCTTCTCCTGGTGCGAAGAGCCGCGGGCTCGCGTGGCTCCGATCGCCGCGCTGCTGTACTTCCTGCTGCATCCCACTCATCTCGAAATCCTTCCGGTTCCCTCCCGGCGCCCGGAAACGCTCTGCGGGCTCTTCATGATGCTGTCACTGGCGGCGCAGCTTTCCCCCCGGTCGGTGCGGGCTGCTCGGCCGCCGATTCTCCCGGCCTTCTTCACTCTGATCGCGGTGCTCTCCAGGGAGGCGGCCCTCATCCTCCCGGCACTCACCTTTCTCGCCGTGCTACTGGACCGCCCCGGGGAATCCGGACGCGATCGTCTGAGACGGGCGACGAGAGCGTTGGTGCCGCACCTCGCCGTGCTCGTCGCGGTTCTGTCGGTGCGAGTCGCCGTGCTCGGCGGGATCGGTGGCCATGCGTCGACCAGCCTGGCGGCGGCAATCGGCCGCTTCCCCCGATGGGCGCTTCGCATGATCGAGGTGCTCGTCTGGCCCCAACCGGTCATGAGAGAGGTCGTCGCGGGGCGGTGGATGCTCGGGATCCTGGTGACGGGCCTGGTCGTCACCGGACTGTTGGCGACACGGCTCGCCTTCCGGCAATCCCGGGAAGGGGCCGGGGAACCGGGGCCGGTGCCCCCCGGTTCTCAACCGCTGCGTCTGGGGCTCCTCGCCGTCATGTGGTTGGTCTTGGTCACTCTGGTCTATGCGACGGCCGGTGAGATGGAAACGTGGTATGCGCTGATCCCGGCAGCCGGACTGGCGATGGGGGCCGGCGCCCTGGCGGAGTGGCTGATCTCCGTGGTGCACCACGAGAGGGGAGCGCTCCGAATCGCGGCCACGGGGTCGATCCTGTTGCTGGCGGCCTCGTTGATCTGGCAGGCGAGTTACTCTCCGCTCATCTACCACTACCGGGAATGGGACCGCGCCACCACGGCGAGCGACTCCTTTCTCGAGGAGCTGCGCGACTCGATTCGGCGGTCGGCGAACGGCACGCTCGTGGAGGGTCCACCGCTGCCCACGTGGGTGAAGCCGCGCGGGGAGTATCCCGAGGTCCAAGGTGCGGCGATCCTCGCCGGCTACTCGGTCGAGGCCTGGGCGGAGTTGACCTTTCCGGAACGGCGGATCCAGGTGCTGACCAAGCCGCGGGCGGGGGGGCCGAGAATCCCCCCCGATGAGCTGCGCGTCGTGCTCATCCGGCGGCTCCCGGGATACTAGCCTGCATTTCTCACCAGGCTCGTCGCGAGGCTGCGGTGACCGCGTGCGAGCCCGAATTCCCGCCGACGACGAGGTGACCGGGCACGGCGAGCGTCCCCGAGATTGAGGTCCCCTTCTCGACCCCGGTGAAGTGTTATCCTCTCATTCGAAAGGAGGAAGGCCCCGATGCGCCCACGATTCCCGCCGCTGGCACTTTCCGTCCTCGTCCTGACGATCGGCCTCTCGGGGGAGGATCGATCGTCTCCGTCGCATTCCTCCGGCGTGGTCCCGCCCTCTTCCGAGCGCTCCGTCGTGACCATCCCGGCGACCGCTCTTCCGTCGCCGACGGAGCACATTCTCGATCGCGACTCGGAGCGGGTCCGGAAGGAGGGGCGTCGGGAGTGGATCGAGGAGATTCACCGGACGGCTCCCGGCACGGACTGGCGGGCGATCGAGCGACGCAACGGACTCGCGAGGATGGAGGCGCGGAACCGTCGCGTCCAGGACGAGAGAGCGCTCCGCGTCTCTCCATGGACCGAGATCGGAAGCCGAAACCTGGCGGGGCGGATGCACGCGGCCGCGCCGTCCGCGGACGGGGACAGCCTCTACGCCGGATCGTCCCGGGGAGGCGTTTGGAAGGCGAGCCTCACCGGACAGGGATGGCGTCCGCTGTCGGACAATCTTTACGGCGGAGCACACGGGGTCGCCGTCGCCGAGGGACCTCCGGAGACGATCACGCGCATCACCGACGACGGGCTCGTCCACTACACCGAGAACGGGGGCGCGAACTGGAATCTGCCGTCGGGAAACGTGGACAACTTCAACCGGGCGATTCGGGTCCTCGCCGACCCGAGCGATCCGGACCGGATCTACCTGATCGGCCGAAAGCTCAATCAGTTCGGCTGGAACGTGTGGCGTCTGTTCCTTTCGGAGGATCGTGGGCTCAGCTACACCCGCATCCGCAATCTGGGTGCGAATCCCGGCGACATCTGGATCGATCGACAGTCGGGGGGGCGGATCTGGCTCCTCGAAGGTCCGACTCTCCTCTTCAGCGACGATCAGGGAGCCAACTGGACGCCGGCGGGAACCCACGCGGTCCCGGATCCGGACAACGTGGTGCTCGCCGGTTCCGAGGCGGGGGCGCCGACGTTCTACGCGGCCCTGCGGAACGGATCCCAGTGGGAGCTGCACCGCTCCACCGACGGCGGCGCCTCCTGGGGCTATCGGTACGACATCCACGACTTCTGGGAGACTCTGGAGGCGTCCGTCGTCGATCCGGACGTGGTGCTCTTCGGCGGTGTCGAGCTCTGGCGGTCCGCGGACGGAGGGGGGACCTTCTCGCTCGTGAACCCGTGGAGCGCGTATTACGCCGATCCGGTGAATAAGCTGCACGCCGATCTTCCGGGACTGAACGCGGTCTGGACGGGAAGCGGATCCGAGATCCACTACATCGCCACGGACGGCGGCCTGTACCGGAGTGACGATCGGGTCGCGAGCGTCACGAACATCTCGCTCGAGTGGCTCGGAGTGAGTCAGTACTACTCGACTCTCACGTCCGCGAACGATCCGAATCTCATTCTCGCGGGCTCGCAGGACCAGGGCTATCAGCGCTCGACGGGGCCGGCGGTCGGGACGCAGCGCGATTTCGAGCAGCTCATCAGCGGGGACTACGGCCATCTCACCTCGGGAGACGGCACCCACGAGTGGGTCTTCTCCGTCTATCCCGGTTTCGTGCTCGTGCAGTGGGGCGAGTTCGCGCACGCCCTGGTCGCGTATCTCGACTTTCCCGGCGACCAGGATTTCTCCTGGATGCCCTATATCCTCGCCGATCCGAACGACCCCGACTCGTTCTACTTCTGCGGAAACCAGATCGTCTACTATCGCAAGAGCGCCTTCAACACGACCTGGACCATGGTGTTCGGCGCGCAGGACTTCACGGTCCACGGGGGAACGTACACGACGGCGCTGGCGATCTCGCCCGTGGACTCCGACGATCGCATTACGGTGACGAACTCCGGCGTGCTCTGGTACTCGACCGACGGGGGCACGAGCTGGACGGTCTCCGCCGACTCCGGGCCTTCGGCGCACTACTTCTACGGGACCGCCCTCGAGTTCTCTCCGACGGTCGCCGGCGAGGCCACCATCGGAGGCAGCGGTTACAGCGGACCGGCGGTGTACCGCACGGGGGACGGCGGTGTCACGTGGGAGCCCCTCGGCGACGGGCTCCCTCCGACTCTCGTGTACGACTTGGCCTACGAGGGGGGGCCGAGCGCGGTCGTATACGCCGCCACGGAGGCGGGGCCATTCCGACTCGACCCTTCCACGGACGCGTGGGAGTCCCTGGATGACGCGACGGCTCCCCTTACGACGTACTGGTGCGTCGAGGCGGTGCCGGCGGCGGGTGCGATGCGGTTCGGTACTTACGGCCGCGGCATCTGGGATTACCAGATTCAGGACGCGACGTCGGTCGCGGAGCTGCGCGAACCGGGGTCGGACGAGCCTCTCTCCCTGATGAACTACCCGAATCCCTTCCGCTCGGCGACGACGCTGCGCTTCACTCAAGCCCGGAGCGGAGACGTCGACGTCCGGATCTACGATGCGGCCGGACGTCTCGTGAACGTGCTGGCCGACGGGCCGCGCCCGGCGGGCCGGCACGAGGTGCAGTGGAACGGCCGGGATGCGAGAGGTCGGCAGGTGGCGGCGGGAGTCTATCTTGCGCGCCTCGAGTCGCCCGACGGGGTCGCGACACGACGGATCTCCCGCTTGCGTTGAAGTTCCCGTTCGGCTCTATCGCAGTACGACCACCCGTTGCCGAGACGTCGCTTCCGGAGCGGAGAGTCGAACGAAGTAGGCTCCGGCGGATACGCGCCGACCGCGGACGTCATGCAAATCCCAAGCGTGTTCGTAGCTGCCTGCCATGAGACGGGGACTCCGAGCGAGCGTCCGGATTCGACAGCCGGTCACATCGAACACATCGAGGTATCCTCATCGCGCTCCACGCCCAACCGGTATTCCTCGCCCTCGAGCACGGCCGTGAACGTGATCTCCGTTCCGTCGCCCGCGAGCGCAAGAAGCGCCGTCAGATCCGTGACCGGCTCCGACTCGCGGTCGGGCTTCCAGTCCCCGCCGCCCTGATAGACCCAACCCCGTTCGAACCCGACCGGGCAGGGTCTCGAAACCGGGAGAGTCCTCGGGTCGGGGCGGGTGCCCGAAGCTTTGATCAACGCAAGAGTCGTGGTTGGCCGTTTCGTGCTTCTCCGCAATTTTCGGCCCAACCGGGAGGTGTTTCTTGAAGCTTGCTGTCACGACTCTCTTCGTTCTCGTCTTCGCCTCTATCCTCTCCCTCCGGCTCTGCGCCGCCCAGGTGAGGACGATGCAACTGGCGATCGACGACGACGCCGTACTGAACCACTGGCCGGCCACGGATGCTCTCATCGGGACCGGAGACGACGTGATCGATCCGAACTCGTCGACCCTGCAGTTCTCCGATCCGAACGCGTCGGGGGCGTGGAGCTTCAACGCGTTCGACTTCACGGGGGTCGGAGGTCAGACCGACCCGTGGATGCCCCCGGGAATGCAGGCGATGACGTTTCTCAACGGGACGATCGACGTCGACGTCGGGGTCGCGCAGTCCGGCGGCGGCGCAATCATCACCGACTGGACCGTGAGTGGCTCCCAGCCTTTCGCCGGGCACGGGCCTTACAGCTCCGAGATCGCCGCCGTCGACTTCGGCGGGTACAACCCCACGACCGGAGCGTTCACTCTCAGCGTCGACTTCGTGGCAACCCTCGGGAGCACAGGTGTCCCCGACACCTCGGAAGGGTTCGTGATGACCGGAACGGCGTTCCTCCGGGACTCCCCCTTCTCTCCGACCGGGAACGCCTACGTCGACGACATTCTCACCCCGTGGCGCAAGACACGGGAGCGGACGGCGTCTTCTTCATCACCGGCACCGGCACGGTCCCGGAGGCGAACGGAGGCAGCTGGCCGGAGATGCCGGTGGTCGCGACGATCGTGGGCCTGTCGCCCGACGGAATCGCGGTGGAGGGAACGAGCTGGGGGAAGATCAAGGGTCTCTATCGCTGAGGGATCCGCGCCAAGGGCCGACAAGGAGTCCGGCCTGCCGGAACTGGTGTACTCAACTCGATTCCATTCCGTTTCGCGCGCGTCCGGGGATTCCCGCCCCGCCGACCGCATGCCCCCGCGATTCCAGGAACGGGACCATCTCGGCGCTCAGGATCTCCGCCACCCGCTCGGCGCCCTCGTTCGTGAAGTGGGTCCAGTCGTGGTAGTACGCGGAGTCCTTGGCGAGCTCACGGGCCAGGTCGATGACGAGCACATCATGATCTCGGCCGACGGCGCGGGTCACGTCGTTGTAGATCTCCATCACCCGCCACACCTGGCGGCTCGTGATCCGCCCCTCCACGATCGGACCGAGCTCGACTCCCGTCGTCGGGTCGATGCCGTCGCCGTAGAGCATGGGCTGGGTGACGAGGATCGGCTCGATCCCTCCGGAGCGTGACAGCTCGATGAGGTGGGTCAGCCGTCTTCCGTAGGCGGAGACCGCCTCCTTCCTTCGATTGTGCTCGACCGTCCTCTCGATCTCCTCTTCCGAGACTTCCCGCACCTCCATCCTCGCGAGGTCGATGCCCATCTCGTGCTGCAGTCCCCGTTCGTGGGCCCGTCGCGCCCGGACGAGGACGCGAATCGTCGAGAGAAGCTCGCTCGCGTCGATCAGGCGCCCCAGCCGGGTTCCGGTGCCGATCACCGTGGCGTCCCGTCGGTTCAGATCGGTCCGATCGGTGTCGTTCAGGCCGACGAGGAAGACGAGATAGTCGGGTCGGAGGTCGAGAAGAACCTGCCTCAGGAGGATCGTGTGACCGAACGTGGAGTGGCCGTCCATCCCGGCGTTGTTCCACCATACATTGTCGAACCTCTCCGCCAAACGGGCGCCGAGCCGGTCGGGCCAGGTCTTTCCCTCGGACAGGTAGCGGCACACGGTGGTGCTCCCGCCCACCATCACGATCGTGAGGGGCTCCTCGAAGTCCTTCGGCGGGTCGAGGCCCCGAAAGCCCAGGATGTTGCGCGCGCAGACGATCTCCCGGTCGAGCTTCGGTGTTCCCGGATTCCGGTAGATGACCTTCTTGCGTACCGGGAGGCGGATCTCCGACTCGAGAATCCGTACCTCGATCGGGTTGTGGACGCGCAGCGAGAGCTCCGCGAGAACGAGACCCGCCACCAGGCCCAACACCACGACGAGCGAGCTCCGCCAGAGTCCCGGCATGGATCGATTCATCTCCTCGGGTTGGCGGCCGGCCGAGGGGCCGGGCCCGCGACTCCCCCATTCTGCCCCAAGTCGGCCGGTTCGGAGGGAAGCGACTTCCCCGGCCCCTTTGCCGATTCTGGGGTTCCTTGCGAAAGATGCCACCGAATCCTGCCGAAAGGGAGAGAAGGAGAGGTACGACCCCGGAGGGAATCACTCGTGACGGGTCTTCTGGTGTCGGAGTCGGTGCGACGGAAGCTCGAATTCGTCTGCCCGCGAACGGGAGCCCCTCTCCACTGGGACGAGACGGAGATCACCTGCCCGTCGACGGGGGAGCGATGGGAGCGAGCCGGCGACATCCCCGTCCTTTCCCGGCCGGAGGACGACCGGGGTGAGATTCCGCGCGGGGAGATGGAGTCCCTGTTGCGGGATGCCGAGACCCTCGGCTGGGAACGGGCGCTTTCGCGCCGCTTCGGAGAGCCCGGCGACCGGGTCTCCGCCCCGGGCGGCGACGGAGTCCTCTGCGGGCCGGATACGGAAAGCGGAGCCCCCCTCGGCGAGCTCCGGGTCGAGGGCGCAGCGGACTCCTCTCGGGCCGACTGGCGGTTTCTCCTGCCGCTGACCGAGACGAGCCGGGTGCTCGACATGGGAGCGGGCTGGGGAGAGGTCACGACGGCGATCGCACCGGAGGTCGGGGTCATCGCCGCCTCGGACGAATTGCCCGAGAAGGCCCGCTTCCTCGAGATTCGGGCGCGGCAGTCGGGACTCGACAACGTCTTCCCGTACGCGGCCTCCGTCCAGGACATCCCCTTTCCCGACGGGACATTCGACCTCGTCATCCTTCGTGGGGAGCTCGCGAAGGCGGGTCTCTCGAGGATCCGAAGGAATCCGCGCGACGTGCAAAAGCTCGTCCTGCGGAACATCCGCCGCAAGCTCGCGCCCGGGGGCCATCTTTACGTTGCGACCGAGAACCGGTGGGGGTATCCGTATCTCTACGGGATGTCCGCCGATCCCACGCACATCCGGGGGGTGAATCGGATGCCTCGCTGGCTCGCCGGCCTTCTCTCGAAGCGGAGGACGGGACCCGAGTTCCGGATGTATACCTACGGACTAGGAGGCTACCGAAGACTCTTCCGCGCGGCAGGCTTCGGCGACCTCCGGTTCTACGCGGCCGTTCCGACCTGCCGGGCCCCGCGGGAGCTGATCCCCCTCGACCGTCCGACGGTCTTCGACTGGTACGCGGAGCGGCTCGGGGTCGACCGGGCGAGCCACCGGTGGCGGGCGGTGGTCGCGAAGAGGGCGTTCCGGATCGGACTCCTGCCGCACCTCGCGCCCCACCTCGGCATCGTCGCCGCGAGGGGAGACGAGCGATGATCGAGCGGATCGAGCGGTCGATCCGGGCGAGGTGGCGTGAGCTGGGCCTCCCGGGGAGGGCGCCGGCCCGACTCGACTTCTTTCTGTCGTCGGGATCCGAGGGGCGGCACGGCAAGGTCCTCTTCCACGTCTTTCGAGCCGGCGAGTCGAGGCCTCTCCTGGTCGGGAAGATCCCGAGGGACGGTACGGCTCGACAGTGGGCCCTTCACGAGCACGCCGTTCTGAAAGAGCTCGAAGGCGCCGCCCCGAGGAACGCCGGCCGACTCTTCCCCCGCGCGCTCCTCCGAGAGGAGACCGAAAACCGCGTCGCCACCGTACAGACGATTCTCCCCGGGGTTCCTCTGGATCGGCGAATCGCGGATCTCCGAGAGCGTGACCGGCCCGTCCGCGAGATTCACGACCGGGCGACGAGCTGGCTCGCGGAGCTCTGGGGAGAGACCGGCCTCTTCGAGGGAGCGGAAGGAGTGCTCTGGGAGCCGTTTCTGCGTTCGGCCCACTTCTTCCTCGAGACCTGGGAGCCCGAAGGGGCGATCCGAAGGGAGATCGAGAGCTTGATCCGGGAAGTCGAGGCGCGGGCGACCGAGACGTCCCTGTACGGTTTCGGCCACGGCGACTTCAGGGCGTCGAACCTGATCGTCGAGCGGGAGCGTATCGGCGCGATCGACTGGGAGTTCGGAGAGAAGCGTCAGTTCCCCTGGTTGGACCCCATCCACTTCGCCGTGGACTGCTCGTTGCGCGACGCGTCCCGCCGAGGCCTCGACCGACTCCGCGGATTCGAGGACGGCTTCTTTCGCCCCGGTCGTCCGAGGGATCGGAACCGCGCCTTTCTCCTGACGTGCTTCGCGGAGGGGGGGGTCCGCGAGGATCTGTTTCCCCTCCTGCTGCCCGCCTACCTGCTCTTCGCCACCCACCGGATGGCGCGCCTCTTCTCGGTCGACCACCCAGTGACCCACACTCGGAAGAGAATCGTCGAGCGTTGCCTCCGGCCGGGGGCCCGAAGAGAGCTCGCCGACCCCGTCCCCGCCGCGTAGCTCGGACATCCGGCCCGGATGTCTCACCGGGCTCGTCGCGAGGCGGTGGATCCTGGTCCATTCCACCCGTCTCGACCACGGCGACGGCGAGGACGCGCCCGGCCCTTCCGACCCGGACTCCCGGTCAGTCGATCGTGGGGATGACGGACCAGTCGTCCTTGCAGGTTTTGACGTCCGCCCCGGACTTCCGTTCGACGAACTGCTGGGACGCCTCCTCCGCGGCTTCTCCTTCGAGAACCTCCCGAACCGCCCGGCGGACCACCCAGGCCTTCTCCACGTTTGAATCGCTGTCGGCGGGCACGATGTAGAATCCGCGCTTTCCGAGCGACGGACCCACGGGCCACCCTGCCATCCGTTCTCCGTCCTTGAACTCGATCCAGGCACGGCGGCGCACGCCGGTCACTGCGGGAAACTCGCGGCTGTCGGCGTGGCTCGGATTCCCGTCGAGGGACCTGACGAAGAAGATCGCCTTCATGTCCTCGACCGCGAGGCGAACCGGGATGGAGCCCGGCTCGGTGAAGACGGTGAAGTAGTCGTTCTCGGAATGGAAGTCCGTCGTCCGACCCTTTATCTTGGTACCGTCGCGAAGACGGGCAACCACCAGCATGGTGCGTTCTCCGAGGGGGTAGGTGGCTGGGGGAGGACCGCCCTAGTCGATCGGACGTCCGGTGGAGGGATTTGAGGACGAGTTGCGGGCCGCGTCGCCCCTGCCCAGCGTTGGTCAGAGAACGCGACGAAGCCCCAGGATCGGCGGGAACCGAAGGTCCCTCCTCCGACCCGGCCGGGAAGGGAACCGCTCCCGGCCGGCCTTCCCTCGCTCTCCGAACCGGTTCTCCAGAGCGCGTTGCCCGCGAAAAGTGTAGCTTCGACTTCTCGATCGGCGGTTCCGGATCGAGAGAGCCCGCGAATCGGCCGAAATGTCAGCGGACGAACGGCAGACGAGGCACCGTGATGACGACCCGAAAACTCCTGATCTGGACGCTCAAGATCGCCGTTTCGGGGGGCATCACCGCTTACATTCTCACCAAGCTCCCGTTGGACGACCTCGCGGCCTCGATCCGATCGGCGGACTTCCGCTACTTCCTGGTGGCCGTGCTTCTGCTTCTTCCCGTGATGCTCCTCTCCGCGGCCCAGCTCGGGATCCTCACCCGGCGCCAGGAGATGGCACACTCGATCCCCGATCTGTTTCGCATCAACCTCGTTACGGAGTTCTACCGGCTGTTTCTTCCCGGAAGCCTCGCCACGGGGGTCGTCCGCTGGCACCGGCTCGCACGCCCGGAGAAGAAGAACGCCCAGGCTCTGGCGGTCGTCGCCTACAACCGATGGGTGGAGCTCGCCGGAACCGTGATTCTGGGGCTCGCGTTCTGGGCGGCCGATCCCCTCGCGAGAACGAATCGTCTGGTGCCGCTCGTCTTTGCGGGGTTGATCGCGTGCTTCGCCGTCCTGCGTCTGCTCCTCTTCACGAAGGCGGCCGGCCAGTTCTTCCTCTCGGTCGTTCTCGGACGCCTGCCCGCGGAGGGATGGATCGGGGGGTCATGCAAGCGAATCGCGAAGGTCGTCCGCGCCTGCGGCGACTTCGAAGGGTTGTCCCGAACCGGACAGATCGGGGTCATGGGCACCTCGATCGCCCGACATCTCGTCGGAGTCGTCTCGATCGTCCTGCTCGCCCGATCTCTCGGGCTCGACTTGAGCGTCGCCAACGTGGGCTGGGTCCGTTCCGTGGTCCTCCTCGTCCTCTTCCTTCCGATCTCGATCTCGGGATTCGGGGTCCGGGAGGGGAGCTTCCTGATCCTGCTCGAACCCTACGGCGTGGCGAACGCGGACGCCGTGGCCCTCTCCCTGCTCCTCTTCGCCCGCAATCTCTTCACCCCGATTCTCGGAGGATTCCTGGAGGCCCGGAACCTGTTCCGGTCCGGAGACGGGACGCGCGCCAGAGAAGTCCCAGGAGAAGAAGAGAGCCCAGCGAAATCGAGCTGATCGCGAGACCCGATCGAAGCCGGGGAGTCTCGTGCCGCAGCGCGAGAACGTGCCGTCCTGCCGGAACGTGCACGGCGAGGAAGCACGCGTTCGTGCGAAGGCGCTCGACGTCCCGGCCGTCCAGACTCGCGGCCCACCCCTCGTCGAACGAGCTGCCGACGGCCACCCACCTCGGCACGTCGCACGTCACGTCGATCTCGATGCGGCCCGGATCCCACCGGATGATCTCACACCGCTCGTGCGAGCCCGCCCGGGCGACGGAGGACCGAATCGGGCTCGCCGCGCCGGTGACCAGCCCGGTGCGTCGGGGGTCGAAACCGCGCCTCCGCATTTCGGCGATCGCGGTCTCTACGTCGGTCACCGAACGGACGTCGGTGAGAAAGCGGGCTCGGGGAAGGGGATCCGGGTTCTCGTAAACGACGACGCCCTCGTCCCGGAACACCGGATGCAGGGGCCCCGCCCGGTGTCCCTCCCGACGCAGGACGTAACGGGTCGAGTACAGATCCAGCCAGGGCTTCGAGCGCCGCAACCCGTCGAGCAACCGCTCGTGCTCGCGGGTCAGGTTCAATCGGTTTCCGACGTAGGCGTCCACGTTGGCGAGCCGGTGAACGGCCCCGCGGTTTTCCCAGAGAG
>JALGZR010000095.1 GCA_025774805.1 bacterium | reverse complement strand
AGTGCGGTCGCGTCAATGCCCACACGCATCTCTACAGCGGCCTCGCCCCGCTCGGCCTGCCCACCCCCGATCCTCCCCCGGACAATTTCCTCCAGATCCTCGACCGCGTCTGGTGGCGCCTCGACCGCGCCCTCGACGAGCGCTCGCTCCGCGCCGCCGCCCGGCTCTACGTGGCGGAGGCGCTGCTTCAGGGCACCACGACGCTGATCGATCACCACGAGTCGCCCGAGCTCGTCGAGGGCTCGCTCGACGTGCTCGGCGACGTCTGCGAGGAGCTCGGGATGCGGGCGCTCCTGGTCTACGGGGCGACCGAGCGAAACGGCGGCAGGGAGGAGGCCCGGCGGGGGCTCGCGGAGTGCCGCCGATTCATCGGCGAGAACCGCCGGGCCCGCGTGCGCGGGGTGGTCGGACTGCACGCGTCGTTCACCGTGTCGAACGCGACGGTGCGCGAGGCCGGCGCGCTCTGCCGGGACCTCGGCACGGTGATGCACGTCCACGTCGCCGAGGACCGTGCCGACGTCCGCGACGCCGCCACGCGCGGGTGGCGCGGTCCGTTCGAACGGCTCCAGGAGCTCGGAGCGCTACCCGACGGGTCCATTCTCGCGCACGGTGTGCACCTCGAGGCCGACCAGGTGCGGGCCGCTCGGGATCTCGGTCTTTGGATCGTCCAGAATCCACGCTCGAACCGGGGGAACCGCGTCGGCTACCCGAGGGCGTTGGAGGCGAGCGACCGCGTCGCGCTCGGGACCGACGGCTACCCGGCCGACATGGACGCGGAGCGCGAGATCCTTCTCCGGGAGGCCCGCTCCCGGGGCGAGAGCGAGCCCGTCGTGGCGCGACGAGCCGAGGCCGGACACGAACTGGTTGCCGAGCGCTTCGGGATCGCGTTCTCTCCCCTGGAAGCGGGGACGGCCGCCGACCTCCGGGTCCTGCGGGGAGGACGCGCGCGACACGTGGTCGTCGGGGGGCGGCCCGTCGTGCGCGACGGGGAACTCGTCACCGCCGACCTCACGGCGATCCGTGAGGAGGCGCGCGCGGAGGCGGACCACCTGTGGGCTCGCATGGCCGCCCGGAAGGAGTGACGGAACCGTGACCCGACTCGGACTCGAGAGAGACATCGTCGACCGCGACGTCTACGACCGCAGTGTCGAGCGTTTCCGACGCGATCACATCCGGCTCCCGACGTTCGCCCAGATCGAGGACCCGGCGCGGATTCCCGGGCGGATCCTCTCCTCTCTCGACGGCGTCGACCCGGACGCCCCGGATCCCCGGAACCTCTTCCGCGTGCACTGGCACAACGCCCGCGATCGTCGCACCCGGCTCGAGGTCCCGGACCACATCATCCTCCCCCGCTCCCTGACGGGAGTCGACGCGCCGATCGTCGTCCTGATCGGGGCGAACTTCCCGATGATCGCGTCGCACAAGGTTCTCGCCGCCTACGGATGTCTCGCTCCCCGGCTCATCACGGGTCAGTTCGACCCGGTCACGCATCGGGCGATCTGGCCCTCCACCGGGAACTACTGTCGGGGCGGCGTCGCCATCTCGCGGATCATGGACTGCCGGGGCGTCGCCGTCCTTCCGGAGGGAATGAGCCGGGAGCGCTTCGACTGGCTCATCGCGTGGGTGCTCGATCCCTCCGACGTCATCCGGACGCCCGGCACCGAGAGCAACGTCAAGGAGATCTACGACGAGTGCGCGCGTCTCGAGCGGGATCCCGCGAACATCGTCTTCAATCAGTTCTGCGAGTTCGGGAATTACCTCGTGCACTTCCTCGCGACGGGCCGCGCGCTCGAGCGCGTCTTCGCGGACTGCGGGAAGAGGGCGCCTCATCTCGAGCCGGCGGCGTTCGTCTCGGCCACCGGGTCGGCCGGCACGCTCGCCGCCGGGGACCGCTTGAAGGAGTCGCTCGGAACCCGGACCGTGGCGGTCGAGGCGCTCGAGTGTCCCACGCTCCTCTACGCCGGGCACGGCGAGCACAACATCCAGGGCATCGGGGACAAGCACGTCCCCCTCATCCACCACGCGATGAACACGGACTTCGTGACCGCCGTCTCCGACGGGACCACCGACGCGCTCAATGTGCTCTTCAACACCGACGTGGGACGGGCGTACCTGGCCGACCGCCGGGGGGTGCCCGCGGAGACCCTCGTGCGGCTCCCCGACCTCGGTCTCTCGTCCATCGCGAACGTAATCGCCTCCGTCAAGATCGCGAAGTACCTGGAGCTCTCAGAGAGTCAGGCCGTCCTCACGGTGGCCACCGACGGCGCGCCGCTCTACCGCACCGAGGTGGCGAAGGCTCTGCGCCGCGACTACGCGGGAGATGTCGACGACGTGCGCGCAGCGGAGATCTACGGGCAGCACGTTCTCGGCACGGGCACGGATCACCTCATCGAGCTCACCCGGCGGGACCGGGATCGCATCTTCAACCTGGGTTACTTCACCTGGGTCGAGCAGCAGGGCGTGAGCCTCGAGGACTTCGACGCCCGGCGCGACCCCGCCTACTGGACGGGTCTCCGCGATCTCCTGCCCGCCTGGGACTCCATGATCGACGAGTTCAACGCCCGCACCGGCATGGCGGACGGGGCGTGACCGAGACCGATCTCCCCACGCGGTTCCGTTGCTCGGGATGCGGCACGACGATCGACGACCCCTCCCTCCTGCCGTTCCGCTGCCCGATCGCCCGGGACGGGGATGACATCGACCACGTGCTCGGCCGCGAGATCGACCTCGGCCGCGGCGCCCCGCCCTCCGGCCGCCCTCCCGCGTCGAACCCCTTCCTCCGCTTCCGCGATCTCTTCCACGCGCGTCACCTCGGCCGCGCCCGGGGCCTGACCGACGGGGAGCTCGATGATCGAATCCTCCGTCTCGACGAGGCCGTCGCCGTCATCGAGGGCCGGGGCTTCCGCCAGACCCCCTTCACCCGTTCGAAGACGCTGAGCGACGCGCTCGGCTTCACCGCCGAGGGCGGCCTCTGGATCAAGGACGAGACGGGCAACGTCGCCGGTTCCCACAAGGCGCGGCACCTCTTCGGGATCGCGCTCTATCTCGATCTCCGCCGTCGGCTGGGCCTCAGTCCCGCTCATCCGTCCCCGCGCCTCGCCATCGCGAGCTGCGGTAACGCGGCGCTCGCCGCCGCGGTCGTCGCGTCCGCGGCCCGGCTTCCGCTCGACGTCTACGTGCCGACCGACGCCGACGACGCATTGATCTCGCGCCTTCGCGATCTCGACGCGCACATCCTCTCCTGTCGTCGCGACTCCGGGACTCCCGGCGATCCCTGCGTGCACCGCTTCCGCGAGGCGATCGCGGCCGGCGCCATTCCCTTCACGTGTCAGGGCAGCGAGAACGGGCTCGCGATCGAGGGGGGTCATACCCTCGGGTGGGAGATCGCGACGGCTCTCGCGGAGAGCTCGCGTCCGCTGGATCGACTGGTCGTGCAGGTCGGCGGGGGCGCCCTCGCGAGCGCCTTGATCGCGTCGCTGCGCGAGGCGCGAGACCTCGGCCTTCTTCCCGCGCTTCCCCGGATCCATGCGGTCCAGACCGCGGGGAGCCATCCGCTCGAGCGCGCCCATCGCCGCGTCGCGGAGCGAATGCGCGCTCGGGGCGAAGCGATCGACGATGCGCTCGGGTACGCCGCCGGCCACCGCTCCGAGTTCATGTGGCCGTGGGAGACCCCGCCGCGCAGCATCGCCGAGGGCATCCTCGACGACGAGACGTACGACTGGCTCGCCGTCGTCCGGGGGATGCTCGAGACCGGAGGTGGTCCGGTCGTCGTCGACGAGCCCGGACTCCGTCGCGCGAACGAGCTCGCGGAGGGAACGACCCCGAGCGCCCCGAGCATCACGGGAACCGCGGGATTGGCCGGTCTGCTCACCCTTCGCGAGACCGGCGAGATGGATCCCGGGGAGACCGTCGCGGTCCTCTACACCGGAGCCCGGCGCGGACGCGGGGGCTGACCCTCATTCTCGCTTGTCACCCGCCCGATACTCGTCTAGGACGTTCGGGAACGCCTGCGCCCTCGCGCCGCCGCGCACCGTTCCGATCACCGAACGGACGGTGCCCCGCGCTCCCCCTTCCCACCGTCCTCCCGAGAGGATCCCATGGCCCTGCCGAACTTCATCATCATCGGCGCCGCCCGCTCGGGGACGACCTCTCTCTACGAGTACCTGCGACAGCACCCGCAGGTCTACATGAGCCCCCTCAAGGAGACGAACTACTTCCTCTTCGGGGGAGAGGAGCCTTCCTTCGGCGGGCCCGACGGCCGCGTGGTGAATCGCGACAGCGTCTACCGGCGCGAGGACTACGAGAACCTCTTCGCGGGGAGGACGAACCAGATCGCCGTCGGCGAGGCGTCGCCCAAATATCTCCCCACGCCGGGCACGGCCCGGCGTATCCGGGAGCTACTCCCGGATGCGCGCCTCATCGCGATTCTGCGCAATCCCGTGCAGCAGTCGCTCTCCCAGTACTCCTTCCGCCGGCGGGACGGGTGGGAGCCCTGTGCCACGCTCGCGGAGGCCATCGAGGACGAGCCCCGGCGCCTCCGTGAGGGTTGGGCCGGCGGTCTGTATCTCCAGCGCGGACTCTACGCCCGCCACCTCCGCGAGTACCTCGAGCACTTCCCCCCGGACCGGGTTCGGGTCTACCTCTACGACGAGCTCGCCGCCGATCCCGACGGCCTCCTCCGGGATCTCTTCCGCTTCCTCGGAGTCGACGACTCCTTCGTGCCGGAGATGTCGAGCCGCTTCAACGTGTCGGGGGAGATCCGAAATCCGGTCCTCCGATTCCTCTGGACGCGTACCCATGCGCTTCAGGCCGCGCTCCGGCCCCTTCTTCCCAAGCCGGTCCGCCTGAAGGTCAGCTCTTTCTTCACCTCCCGGCCGAAGCGCAAGCTCGTCTTCGACGAGGAGGATCGAGTCCGTCTCCGGGATTACTTCCGTGACGACATTCGGGAGCTTCAAGCGATGATCGGAAAGGACCTCTCCTCGTGGCTCGATTGACCTTTCTCAAGAGGGGTGGGTGGGCGCTCCAGCTCCCCCTTTCGTTCGCTTGGCTCGCCGCGCTCGCCCTCCCCGGGGGGCTCGGGCTCCCCGATCGCGCCGCCGCCCACACACCCCACGACGACATCTACGACATCGCTCTCTCTCCGACCCACGACGAAGACGAGACCCTCTTCATCATTGTCCGCGGGAACCTGATGAAGAGCGAGGATGCCGGAGCGACCTGGCGGCGGCTCATCCGGGGGCTGGATCACACGCATCGCCTGATCTCCCTGTCGACCGCCGGCAGGTCCCTCGGCACCCTGTTCGTCTCCTCGCGCGGCGACGGGGTCTACCGATCCCGCGACGCGGGTCGCTCGTGGATGCCGGTCAACAGCGGACTGCACACCCTCAACATCGAGCGGGTTCACGGGTCCCTCGAATCCTCGGACCTCGTCCTCGCCGCCGGAGCGGAGGGCGGGCTTCATCTCACCGAGGACGGGGGGAAGAGCTGGGCGCTCGTTCTCGACATGGACACCCGGATCACGTCCCTCGCGCTCTTCCCCGGACGACCCCACCAGGTAGCCGCCGGGGACGACGCGGGGGTCCTCCACGTTTCGCGAGACGCGGGGATCCACTGGCGCTCTCTCCCGCTCGAGGGCGCCGGGCCGATCACGGCCCTCGCCGTCTCGCCGACGTTCGTCGACGACGGGGTGATCGTCGCGGGAACGCGGGACGGGCAGGTCTTCCGATCGACGAACCACGGCGGCTCCTTCTCCAGGGCGGGGCAGGCCTGGCCGTCGGCGGTCGCCTCTCTGTTACTGATCGCGGGGGTCGTCTCCGGGGAGGATGCCGGTCCGCGCACGCTGGTCTCTCTCGAGTACGACGGCCTCTTCGCCTCCCCCGACGGCGGCGCCACCTGGGCCCGGACGGGGCGGGGTCTCACGGCTCATCCGCAGGCCCGACGGGTCGAGAGGCCTTTCTACAGCGTTCTCTCCGCCGGCACGGCCCCGGGTGGCGCACGGGTCCTCCTTCTCGCCGGCTACAACGGGCTCTTCCGGTCCACCGATGACGGACAGAGCTGGCGTGAGCTCCCCACCCTCTCCGACAACGCCGTCATGGGGCTCGGGGTCTCGCCCGCGTTCGCCCAGGACCGCACCATCGCCATCACGACGTATCTCTGGGGCGCGTTTCTGTCCCGCGACGCCGGGCACACGTGGAGCCCCATCAACCGCGGCGCCGACGACTACGTCCGACCGAACGGCCGCACCCGTCTCTTCGACATCCCCTTCTCTCCCGACTACCCGAGCGATCACACGCTCTACACCGGGACTTGGTACCGATTCCTCAAATCAACGAACGAGGGACGTTCCTGGCGCCAGATCTTACCCGCGAACGAGCCCTGGTGGCTGGACTCGTACCACGGACTCACGATCGCCTTCGCGCCGGCCGAAAGCGACGACCGGACCCTCTTCCTGGGTACGACGCGGGGACACGTTTTCCGCTCGACCGACCGGGGCGAGACCTTCTCCCTCCAGGGAGAGGTCGATCGCCCCGTAGCCTCCCTCCTCGTCTCTCCCGACGTCGGGGCCGACAAGACACTGTTCGCCGGAGTGACCAACGGGATCCGCAAGAGCGAGGACCTCGGCCGGACCTGGTCGCCGGCGGACACCGGCATCGAGTGGCTCGAGCCGCTCTACCACCGCGCGGCCGGCGTCAAGCTCGCGATGTCCCCGGCCTACCGAGAGGACGGAGTCCTCTTCGCCGGCACGGCCGCCGGCCTCTATCGCACCCGGGATCGCGGCGGCGAGTGGGAGCGCCTCCCCGGCGACGCATACGGCGGCGACGCCTTCGTAGAGGCCGTGGTCGTCTCCCCCGAGTACCTGCACGACCGGACTCTCCTCGTGAGCGTACGAGGACACGGGCTCTTCAAGAGCGAGGACGGAGGGGACACGTTCATCGCGACCGGGACGGAGCTCATCGAGAACAACTACCTCCTGGCGAATCTCTACGGCTTCCCTCTCGCCACGTCCGTTCCGCTCCGTTTCTCTCCGACCTACGCCGAGGATCGGACGGTCTTCGGTTACGCCGACACGCAGATCTTCCGCTCCCAGGACGCCGGCGCGACCTGGACGGTCCTCGACATCCCCCGGCCCGATTGGAGGGCCCGCGGTTACCTGCTCTTCCGCCGGTGGTACAAGTCCAAAAAGCTCCTGGGCGCGACCGCCCTCGCTCTCCTCCTGGCCGGAGGCCTCGTCTTCGCTCTGGTCCGTTCGCGCCGACGGGTCGGACCCGGCGAATTCTCGACTTCCGGGGAATGAATCCGAAGTCACTCCCCCCGCATCCCAAGCGTAGAGTCGCAGAATCCCTTTCGTCCCCGCGTCCCGGACACGGGGCCGGGGCAATCGTCGATCGCGTCTCCCCCGGGGTGGTTCGTATCATGACCAAGAGGCCGCGCCGCCGCAGGGTGAACCCCGTCCTCCTGGGAGCTCTCACAGTTCTCCTGGCGGGGGCGTTTCTCGCTCCCCGGCTCCCGAGAGCGCGCAGCGAGGAGCCCGCACCACCGACCCCTCCCACCGTCGAACGCACAACCTGGAGTCCACACGTCATGAAGAACTGGGAGAAGCCCCTGCCCGACGAGCTGCAGAACCGCTTGACCGATCTCCAGTACCGCGTCACCCAGGAAGAGGCCACCGAAGCCCCCTACCGGAACGAGTACTGGAACCACAAAGAGCCCGGACTCTACGTTGACATCGTGTCCGGAGAGCCCCTCTTCAGCTCCCTCGACAAGTTCGACTCCGGCACCGGCTGGCCGAGCTTCACCCGTCCGGTCGAGAGCGCTCACATCACCGAGCACACGGACCGAAAGCTCGGTGTCCCTCGGACCGAGGTTCGCTCCAAGTACGCCGACTCCCACCTCGGACACGTCTTCCCCGACGGTCCGGCTCCGACCGGTATGCGCTACTGCATCAACTCGGCCGCTCTTCGCTTCGTGCCCCTGGATCGCCTCGCGGCCGAAGGCTACGGAGACCACATTGGGCCGTTCCGGGCCGCCGGGTATGAAGTTCCCGCCGTCGAGCCCTCGCACACCGAGGTCGCCATCCTCGCGGGCGGTTGCTTCTGGGGAATGGAGGACCTTCTTCGCGAGATCCCGGGCGTGATCACGACGGAGGTGGGATACTCGGGGGGCACGCTCGAGAATCCACGGTACCAGGACGTCTCGCGCGGCGATACGGGGCACGCCGAGGCCGTGCGGGTCCGGTTCGATCCCGAGAAGCTCTCCTACGCCCAGCTTCTCGACTGGTTCTTCCGCATGCACGACCCGACCACGCTCAACCGCCAGGGAAACGATCGGGGTGCACAGTATCGCTCGGCGATCTTCGTGGCCGACGATCAGCAGCGCGAGACGGCCGAGCGTATCAAGGCGGTGTGGGAAACCTCGAACCGTTGGGGCGCCCCCATTATTACCGAGATCTCCCCCGCCGGTCCGTTCTGGCCTGCCGAGGACTACCACCAGGACTACTTGGAGAAGAACCCTGGCGGCTATACCTGCCACTTCCTCCGGGAGTGGAACGACTGACGACGACGCGGTCCCTGATTCTCCTCGGGTTTCACCTCAGTCCACGAGTCGAAGCGGCATGATCAGACAGAGGTAGTTCTCCTCCTCCGTCTGTTCGAGTGGCTCGATGAGCCCCGCATTCAGCGGCGTGCTCAGCGAGAGGAGAACTTCCTCGCGGTCGATATTCCGGAGCACTTCCCCCAGGTACTGGGCGTTGAAGCCGATGTCCATATCCTCGCCGCCGTACTGGATCTCGATCTCCTCCTGTGCCTCGCCGATGTCCTGGGTCCGTGCGGAGAGGACGACCCGGTCGGGACGAAGGGACATCCGAACCTGATGTGTCAGGTTGTCGGACAACAGGCTGACTCGCCGAAGCGCGTCCCCGAGCGCCTCCCGCCGCGCCACGATCTTCTTGTCGTTTTCCTTCGGAATCACGTCCTGGTACTTCGGAAAGGGCCCTTCGATCAACCGCGTGAACAACGTCGTGTTCTCGAGACGGAAGATCACGTGGTCCTCGGTGATCTTCACCAGGATCCCCTTCTCTCCCGCATCCCCGCTCAGCCGGACAACCTGTTGGAGAGCCTTCGTCGGAACGATGCAGTCCCGATCTCCCTCCACATCGATCTCCACCGGAAGGCAGATGCGAGCCAACCGGTGCCCATCGGTTCCCACCATCGCCATCGAGCTTCCACTCACCTCCCAGAGGACTCCCGTCAGGGCACGCCGCGTCTCGTCCCTCGAAACACAGAACACGGTCTTCTGAATCGCCTTCTTCAGGGCGTCCCCCGGAATCGTCACGCCTTCTTTGAAATCGAGTCCCGGAATCTGCGGAAACTCGTCCGTCCCCATTCCGAGAATCCGGAAGTTCGCCTGTCCGGCCGTGATGAGGGCGCTCGCCTTGTGGACGTCGATCTCGACGTCGCCCGACGGATCGAGCTGCCGTACGATCTCCGAGAAGCGCTTCGCAGGAAGGGTGACCGTTCCCTTTCGAGCCACATCCGCGTCTATCTGCGTCCGGATCGTCAGATCGAGATCGGTCGCCGTCAATTGCACCTGCTTTCCGGAGGCCTCCAGAAGAAGGTGACCCAGTACCGGCATGGTCGTCTTCTGGGGAACGACGTTCAGCACACGATCCACCGCACTCGCGAGAGTCGTCTGTGGGGTCGTGAATCTCATCGCTCCGCCATCACTTTCACTCGTCACCCGAGAACTCTCCTCGATGGCTGCCTTCGTCATTTCTGCTACCTCAGCGAACTGGTTTTCCGACAGTCCGCAAGTGGGAGATATCCCCCGCAGTTCTAATTCTTCTTCCTTACCTATTCAAGTTCGTAGAAGTAGTAGGATCCGTGGAAATCGGGAAAGACCAGTTCGGAACCGGCGGAAGTCACAGTGAAATATCCAGTTCCGAACGATGATGGTGCCCCCGACGATGTGGGGATATTCCGGATAGATGGGGAAGATGAGCCCGGTTGTCCACGGGCGATATCCAATCCCGAAACGGTCCCCGTCGTCGTGCTCACCTTTTCCACGACTCGATCGCTCTCCATCATCCACGCAGCGTGCTCGTCAGCCGGTGGAGAATCCGACGGAGCTCGGGGTCCTCGGTCGAGGCGTTTCCGATCTTCTCACAGGCGTGCATGACGGTCGTGTGATCCCGACCTCCGAACCGGTTTCCGATCTCGGAGAGAGACAGGTTCGTGAGATCACGTGAGAGAAACATCGCAATCTGTCGAGGATACGCGATGGAACTCGTGCGCTTCTTGACCTTCATGGCCTCTTCGGGAATCCCGAAGTGATCCGAGACGGTCTTTTGGATCTGCTCCACGGTGATGATCCGGTCGGGTTGCTTGAGGAAGTCCTTGAGGACCTCACGGGCGAGAGCGATGTCAATGTCGCTGTCGGTGAGCGAGGAGAAGGCCAAAAGACGGATAAGGGACCCCTCGAGCTCACGGATGTTCGAACGGACGTTGGAGGCGATGAACTCCAGAACGTCATCCGGAATCTCGAGACGGTCATCTTCGGCCTTCTTGCGGAGAATCGCGATCCGGGTCTCGAGGTCGGGTGGTTGGATATCGGTGACGAGTCCCCACTCGAACCGGGAGACAAGTCGCTCCTCGAGGGTGGGGATCTCCTTGGGTGGACGGTCGCTCGTGAGGACGATCTGTTTATGGGACTCGTAGAGAGCGTTGAACGTATGGAAGAACTCCTCCTGAGTGGATTCCTTCCCCTGGAGAAAGTGAACGTCGTCGATGAGAAGGACGTCGATCTTTCGGTACTTGTTGCGGAAGTTCATCGTGTTGCCGCTTTGGATCGCCCCGATCATCTCGTTCATGAAGTTCTCGGCGGAGGCGTAGTGGAGGATCGTGTCAGGACCGGTCCGGGAACGGATATCGTTCCCGATCGCCTGCATGACGTGGGTCTTTCCGAGACCCGAGCCGCCGAAGATGAACAGGGGGTTGTACGCGGTGGCGGGGTGCTCGGCGACGGCGCGGGCCGCGGCGTGAGCGAACTGGTTCGACTTTCCCACGACGAAGTTCTCGAACGTGTATTTGGAATTGAGCGGCGTGGAGGGTTGAGGAACTCGACCCGGCGAGCCGGTCTTCGTGACCCGGGACAGGGCGGTGTCGTAGGCGGTCACGGCGGAATCACCCGGAGCCGGCGTCGAGCCCCGGGGGGCTGGCTGGATGCCGGCAGACGGAGGAGAACCGTTCGCGAGAACGAGGGTCACGCGCCGGTCCGCGCCGAGACGATTCCGAACGATTCCCTGCAAGAGAGAACCGTACTTCTCCTGGACGTACTGGAGATGAAAGCGATTCGGGGCCTCGAGCAGGAGAGAGGGACCATCACCGGAACGAACGGTGAGAGGACGGAGCCAGGTATCGACGATTTGAGGAGCGAGTTGCTGATAGAGATCCTCGATGATTCCCGACCAGAGTTCTTCGGAGACAGCGGGCATGGGCATTTCTCCGAAAGTTCAAAGGTTCACAGCTTATGCACGAGCCGAGGCAGGGGCTTGGAGGATCGGGGGTGGGGGAAACAGCTGAAGTGCCTGAGCCAAATGAAGTTGGCGGCCCCCCAGAGTTATCCACCACGGTGGAAAAGTGCCCAAGTTCCTGTCTCCGCGGGATCTGACGACGACTGCACTTCCCGGACTCCGGAGCTTTTCCACGAGGGGGAAAAGGCCGTATATCCTTGGAAGAGCGGGGATTATGGAAGTTTGGGCATGCGGTGTCAACACGAAAAGAGAAGAGAATCAGGAAAAGCGGCGCGTGGGTCGAAGGGAGAATGAGCCGGAGGTCCGACTCTTCGAGGGACACGACGGGCCACCGGGACCACGAGGAGTCGCTCCATGCACCCCCAAGAGGGAGAGGGAACGAGGGCTCGTCGCACCCCGTTTGAGATGAAGCAAGCCCCGTTCTGGAGAAGGGCTGCCGCCGCAGGGTGGCTGGATCCGGCACCGGGACGTGAGAGGGAACGACAGCGCGATCGGAGATGGGGGGGAGTCGGGGGTCTCTTGACAAAGCTCCGCCCGGTCTGGGAAACTGCCGGGCCGATTCTGGGGGAAAGCGCCGACTCGGGCGCCGGGACATGAGGAAAGCGGGATCGCTCTGCACCATCGGGGGTGGAGAGCCGTCGCAGCGAGGAGAGGACGGGTGAGCTTCACCTACAAACCGAGCCGCATACGCCGGAAGCGGACGCACGGGTTCCGGAAGCGGATGAAGACGAAGTCTGGGCGAAGGATCCTGAAGCTCCGCCGGAAACACGGGCGCAAGCGTCTGAGCGCGTCCTGATCCGGCGCGGGTCCTGACGCGAAGGCGATTACGACTCGACCGCGGGAGAGCCGTCGGAGGGAGACGGTGCAGACCGAGGGCTTCCCCAAGGAAGAGCGGGTTCGACGCGGGGAGGAGTTCACGCGCATTCTCCGGCGCGGAAGGCGTGTCCGGGGAAGAGTCCTCCATGTCTATTGGATCCGGGATGCCGGGAGCCCGGAGAGCGCGAATCGTGTCGGGGTGGCCGTCGGGAAGCGTCTCGGGAGAGCGGTGGTTCGCAATCGCTTGAAGCGATTGATTCGTGAGGCCTATCGGCGGAACAAGAGGGAGTTGTCGTGCGGGGGATTCGCCATCGTGTTCGTGGCCTCCTCGGCGATGATCGGATGCTGCTTCCGAGAGGTGGAGGGGGAGGTCGTGAGGCTCTTGCGGCGCGTGACGTCGTCGTCCGCGCCGGACTCTGGCCGCTGAGGGCAGGGTTGGCGATCTATCGGTGGACGATCGCGCCGCTGCTCGGCCCCCGTTGCCGATTCCACCCGTCCTGTTCCCGTTACGCTTCGGAGGCGCTCGCCGGCCACGGATGGCGAGGCCTGTCGTTGATCGCTCGGCGGGTGCTCCGCTGTCACCCCTGGAACCCGGGTGGATTCGACCCGGTCCCCACGTCGCCGCCCGACACCACGTGATCGAACCGTAGACCGGTCGCCGGAAAGTCCCGACCGGGCTCGAGTCGCAGGAAGGAAGCCGTCGTGTCGGAGAACCAGGGACAGGAACAAAGGGCATTCTGGGCCGTCCTTCTCGCCATGGCCGTGCTGCTGCTTTGGAGCGTGATGTTCCCTGCGCCGGAGAGGCAGCGGTCGGTACCGGTGGAACGAGAGGGAACTCCGTCCCAAGAGATCGTGGGGCTCCAGGAGGCCTCGCGCGACGAGTCCTCCCGCGATCGCGCGATGCCGGAGACGACGCGGGCACCCGCCGCCCCCGATCGGCTCGTACCGGAGGACGCGGGCTCCCTCCTGGGAGTCATCTCGGGATCGGGCCCGCGGCTGAAGCTCTCCGGGGAGGAGCCGGGAGCGGGGCGCGAGACGGTGCGTCTGGAAAACGAGGAGCTCTCGCTGGAGATCGACGGGCAGGGTGCGCGTCTCGTCGAGGCCCGTCTCCGACGGTTCGAAGAGGAGCCGGGAGAGCCGGTCCAGTTGATTCCCGAGGGCGGGCCGGGGGCGCTGGGCAGCGTTCTCGTTCTCCAGGGACAGGAGATCTCTCTGGATCGGTTCAACTTCCGGCTCGCGCAGCAGGATGAGACGGCGGGGGGGCGTCGGATCGTGTGGGAGCTCCCCCTCGAGGAGGTCATTCTCCGCAAGGCGTTCATCGTGCCGAGGGAGGGCAACCTGATTCAGGTGGAGCACGAGATCGTCGAGGACCGTGTCGGGATCTCCGCGTGGGGGTTGTCGTGGGCGGGGGGTCTGCGCGTCACGGAGGGCCCGAAGGCAGGCGGCCAGCGGGGTCCCTACTTCCAGGGGGCGGTCCTGGCCGAGGGCGAGGTACAGCGGAAGAACCCCAAGGACGCGTGGAAGGAACCGCTGGAGTACCCGGGACATGCGTACTTCGTCACGTCTCAGAACAAGTATTTCCTGGCGGCGATCGTGCCCCGCGAGGAGGGGCAGGGCCCCGCGAAGCTCTGGCGGGTCACCCCGGCCGGGACCGAGGACCATACGATGGGCGCGGAGATCCTGGCCGAGCGCTCCCCGGGTGGGCTCGGGGCGACGCGCGTCGTGTACGACGTGTACATCGGTCCCCAGGATTACGCCGGGATCAAGGCGCTCGGGCTCGGCATCGAAAACGCGATGGATCTCGGGATGAAATGGGTCCGCCCCCTCTCACGGACGGTGCTCGCGTTCCTGATCTGGCTCCACCGGTTCATCCCGAACTACGGGTTCGTGATCGTGCTGTTCGCCGCCGCGGTGAATCTCGTGTTCTTCCCGCTGACGTTCAAGAGCACGAAATCCATGCGCGACATGGCCGCGCTCAAGCCACAGCTCGATGCTCTGAAGCAGAAGTACAAGAACGATCAGCAGAAGATGAGCGAGGCCACGATGAAGCTCTACAAAGAGGCGGGCGTGAACCCCCTCGGTGGCTGCCTTCCCATTCTGCTGCAGATGCCGATCTTCTTTGCGCTGTACGCCGTGCTGTTCCGGACGATCGAGCTGCGGCAGGAGCCGTTCATCCTCTGGATCCGCGACCTCTCCCAACCGGACGTGATCTTCCACCTGCCGTTCGCGATCCCGTTCATCGGGACGGGGGTCGCCGCGCTGCCGATCATCATGGGCGTGACTTCGTTCCTGCAATCGAAGATGACCATGGCCGATCCGAACCAGAAGGCGATGGTCTACCTGATGCCGGTGATGATGACGGTCATCTTCTTCTCCTTCCCGTCCGGCCTCGTTCTCTATTGGCTCACGAGCAACCTCTTCACGATTTCGACCAAGCTGTTCATGAAGGCGCCTCCCACCCCGGCGCCGGCGAGCTGAATCGTCGGAGGCGATGGAGACCGACACCATCGCGGCGATCGCGACGGCCCTCGGAGAGAGCGGGGTCGGCATCGTCCGCGTGAGCGGACC
>JALGZR010000165.1 GCA_025774805.1 bacterium | reverse complement strand
GGCCTACTTGATAACCTGGGCCATCCGGGCCTGGAGCAGGACCAGCTGCGCGGCGAGCTCGCGCGGGTACATCCCCTGTTCCCACCGATCGAGGATCTCCGAGATAGCTTTCGAGGCCTTCTCGAGCGCCGGCAGCCGGAGGGTCTCGAGCGGCGTCAGCGTCCCGCTGCCACGCTTGCGCCTCAGCCGCTCCAGGTCGTCCCACATCTCGCGGACAGTCCTCGATGCCGTGGGGCTCTCCCTCTTGACGAACGTCCCCAGGATCGGCCAGTCGGCCGGCTGGACCTTCCGGACACCCTCGGCCTTCTCGAGGAGCACGTCCGGAACCCGGAGCAGCTGGGTTCCGAGGCCTCCCGTGTAGCCGTAGACCATGGCGTCGATCTGGATGGGGCTCCAGTCGCCGGGCAGCCAGGACGCGACCCACTTCGCGAAGCCGCTCGTCCAGGGCCGCGCGATGTCCTGGGGCTCCTTGTTCCGGAGCTCGAAGGGGCTGATCGTCCGCCGGGGCGAGAAGAAGGACTCCGAGCCGAAGCCGCGCGTGTAGGTGGCCGCCTCCACCGCCGGCCGAAGCAGGATCGGAATGGTGCCCATGATGTTGGAGACGGGCGAGAGCTGCCGGGCGATCTCGCCGGCCTCCCCGAGGAGGCTCTCTTCCTGCTCCAGCAGAAGCATCTCGAGCTTGTTGGAGAAGACCTCGGCCAGCGTCCAGGGCTTGGGGATCTTCCAGATGGTCTCCCCGCCGTCGAACGAGAAGACCCAGAACCCCCGGCGCATCCACTCCTCGATCTCCTGGTACCACTCCTCGTCCTTGAACAGCCACCAGAGCATCAGGCTCGGCAGCGTCAGGCCGGCGATCGCGCGCATGACCGCCGCCGGCCAGCGCCTCGTTCTCTTGCCGCCGATGTCTCGCAACAGGGCGAAGACCCTCAGCTCCTTGCTGGCGCCGGCGATCCGGGCGGTGAAGAAGGGGTACATCGGCCCCAGCGACCGGGCAATGACGCCGGCCCTGGAGTAGTTGTTCATCACGTCCTTGGCGTGGTAGAGGGCGTACCGGACGGCCATCTCCGTGTCGCCGTACTTCTCCTTGCCCTCCGCCAGGCGGGCCTCGAACTCCGGGTTGCGGACCCAGAGCTCGGTGCGCCCGATGGCTTCCTGCATGATCGCCACGCCCTTCCAGAGGACGCCGGGCAGGCGGGCCACGGCCAGGAGCGGGTTCCGGCCGATCTCGAGGAGCCGCTCCTTGTGGCTCACGGGGGAGAGCCGCTCCCGCCAGACCCGCGTGGTGCCGACGCGGACCTGCTGGGCGAAGGTGACGAACTCCCCGCCGGCGGCCCTCATCTGAGCGGCCGTTTCGGCTCGCTTGCCGACCTTGGCGCCGAACTTCCGGAGCTTCGCCGGGATCCGGTCGATGATCCCCTTGACGACGGGCGCGTTCCTGGCGTCCGCCAGAGCGGAGACCAGCGCCTCGTAGAAGCCCCCGACTCCCGGGAAGAAGGTGCTCGAGAACACGGGGGCCAGCGCCGGGTCGCGCATCAGGGCGTTCTTGATCGCGAACGGCAGCGAGAGCTGGACGGCGCCCATCCGGACGAGCGTTCCGGGAACCGCCAGGAGCCGAATGCCGACGGCGCTGACGTTCTTGTCGAGCTCCATCAGGGTCGTGTAGAGGTCCGGGTCCTTGATCTCCCAGTACTCGGTTTCCCCCCTGCGGACGATCGCCACGATCGGGCGGCCCGCGAACTCGGAATGCGTGTTCGTCCAAAGGCTGAGCACGTAGTCCAGGTCCGTCCCGTCCATCTCGAGCCCGGCCGCCTCCAGCTGCTCCTTGAAGGCCGAGAGCCGGGCCTCGATGAGGCGCATCGGCTTCGTGACCTTCTCGGCCAGCCAGCCCATGTCCTCCTTCTCGGCGACCTTGACGATCTCCCGGGCGAATCGCGCCTTCTGGGCGGCATTCAGCGAGTTGTGGACCTGCTGGATCGTGAGGGTCAGGGGGTCGCGGCTGAGCCGCGTCGAGCCGGAAATCTTCTTGATCGGCCGTCCGCCCAGGCCGCCCCGCTTGCGGGCCTTCCGGACCCAGACGCGCTCCGCGTCGTCGAAGACCCGGTTGAGGGGCAGGTAGATCGGGTGGCGCTCCCGGAGGCGCTCCTTGGCCCGCATCGTCATGACGCCGGAGTCCACGAGGAAGTCGAGCACCCGGTCCATGAAGGCCGTGTACTCGATCGCCGCCTCGCGGAAGGTCGCGTTGTCGAGCTGCTCCACGACCCAGCGGGCGTCGCCGTGGCTGATGCCGGTATCAATCTCCGGGAACTTCCGGACGAGCTCCTCATCCGTCGGTTCGCGGATGATCTTGGCCTCGTAGTCCGGATCCGTGGCGGCCATCTGCCGCTCGCGCTCGTTGCTCTCGGCGATCCTCTCGGCGTACTCGGCCCGGTCGTTCTGCACGGTCTGGACGAGCGTGAGGTCGCGCAGGGCCTTCATGAAGACCCACCACTCGCGCTCCCGGTCCCCGATCGGCTTCAGGGCCTCCTTGAGGGACTTCCCGGTGATCTCGCCCTTCAGGTTGACGGTGTGATCGAGCAGGAAGCTCTTGGCGATGGACTCGGCCGTGGCCTGGAGGCTGAGGGCCTGGGCGTGGAGGGACTCGTGGAACTCGAGCGAGCGCCCCAGCTGCTCGGCGCGCGCGCGGTCGACCATCATCCAGTCCTGGAGGTCGTCCTCGCCCGCCTTCCGGAGCCGGTGGCCGGCGTTGCGCAGGGCCCCGAGGAACCGCGCCAGCGAGGCCGTCTCGTCGTCCCAGGCGATGGAGGCGTCGACACGCCCCAGCGACCCCTGGAGGTAGAAGAGGTCGTACATCCCCCTCACCTGATGGAAGCCGGCCTCGGTCGGGTGCCCGGCCAGCACGGTATCGAAGAACCAGCGGTAGGTGGCCGGCGTGACGGTCGCCATGTCCTCGCCGTTCCACCAGGACGCCATCAGGTAGCGGGCCACGAACTCCGCGAAGCCCTCGGCCACGTAGCCGTTGGCGGGCTCCTCGTCGCCGTAGAGGGTGAACCCGAGATCGCTCAGCTCCGAGCGCACGGCCGGAGGCAGGTCGGCCCCCGTCGCGCGCTCCTTGCCGAGGAGCTTCTCGTGGGCCATGACCGCCAGCGGCCGGGACTCCCTCATGCGGATGACGTGGTTCCAGTCGCGGTACCAGCCGACCGTGCCGGCCTTGAACCGGGCGCGGCCCTGCCGGATCGTGGCCCCTGAGAGCTCCGTCAGCCGCTCCCAGATGTCGTCCTTCGTGACCCTGCCCGGGGCCTTCCTCTCGCCGGCGGGGAGCCCACGGAAGATCGAGGGCGTCCCGATGGCCCCTGGGCCGCCAGGGGGAGCCTCGCCCGGCATGCCCTCCGGCGCCTTCTTCTTCTTCCGGCGGGCCTTCTTCGGGACTGTCTCGGAAATCGGGAGCGTCGAATACAGCAACCCAGCGCCCGCGCCGGGCGTCAGGCCCATGACCGCGATCTTGACCGATTTCGTGGCGCCGGCCTCGTAGAGCTCGAGCGGCGAGTTCGAGTCCTTCTGGTAGGCATGGACAGCCTGGATCCCCAGGTCCAGCAGGGCGCGGCCTGCCCGCTCGATCAGGCCCGCGTCGAAGAAGTTGTCCCCGATCTTCACCAGGGAGGTCTTCTCCTCGGGCTTGAGGTCAGGCGGCCGGACGCCGGCCTCGTAGATCGCGGCGGACGTGAGCACACCGATCTGGTTGGTGTGGTGGAGGACCGCGCGGTAGTCCGGGTAGACAGCCTCGATCTTCTCCCCGGTGCCGGCGACGTAGACGCCCGGGTCGCGGGAGTGCTTGGTGGGGATGACGATGAGCGTCCGCCCGTCCGTGCCGACGACCTCCCCCTCGGCCCAGTACGGGGCGTTCATCGCGTAGCGGGTCGCCTCCCGGGCCGTGAAGGCGTTGGCGACCTTCTCGAGCTTGCCCCCGATCTCGACGTCGGAACGGACCTTGGCCGGGTCTGCGAGCCCCTTGGGCTTGACCGGCTGCCGGAACTCGATCGACTCGTGCTGGAGCAGGTCGAGGACCTCGCGGATCTTCTTCGAGGCCTCCAGCCCCTCGGGCGTCAGCGCGAGGCCCCTCTCGCCGGCCTTCAGGTAGCCGGCCTTGACCATGGCCTTCTCCTGGGGCTTCGACAGCATGGGAGCAAAGCCGCCCTCGGCCTGCCACTCCTCCAGGTAGCGCGCGTCGCGCTGTTCGACCAAGCGGACTAGGGCATCACGGAGGGTCCGTGACGCGGACGTGATAAGGTGCCCGCCCTTCGCGATCTCCTCTTCCAGCTCACGCGCCCGCTTGGCGGCGCTGGCCTCCAGCTCCTCTTGGCGCTTCTCCTCGGCCTTGACGAGCCTCCGCTCCTTGGCGAGGTACGCGTTGATCTCCTCCCCGAGGGCGATCGCCTGGTCGAGCAACTCGCCGAGCGATAGGTCGTCGCGTCGGCTAAGGGCCTTGATCTTGTCGACTTTCCCGCCGACTTCCGGCGTCTTGAAGAGTTCGCGCGGGACTGCATGCAGCGGTTCCGTGATCTCACGGGCTGCGAGTTCCAGGGCGGTGCTCTTGACCCATCGTGCGATCTGATCTTCGTCCGTGGTCCCGGTGAGAGAGACCAGTGGTTGCGCGAGCTTCGAGGCGAAGATCGCGGCGTCCTGGGGCGAGAGACCTTCCCCGGCCAGGTGCTCGCGGAGCCACCCCTCGGAGACCTTGATCGCGTCCTCGAAGGACATCCGGCCGAGCTCGACGAGCGCCCGAATCCGGTTGATGGGGTGCTCGTCTGTCGCGCGTTGCTCCGTGTAGGCCTTGGAGATCCGCTCGCGGATCTTGGCCTGTTCCTTCTCGAGCGGCTCCATCTGCTTCTCGATGGCCGCGATGTTCCGCCGGAGATCCGCAAGGGTCTGCGGCTTCCTGCTCCGCCGGAGGCTGGCCTTCTTCTTCTCGAGCTTCTCCCGCCAGCCGGAAATCTCGGTACTCAGCTGCTCGCGCCGCTGCTCGAGCTTCCGGAACTCCTGGCTGCCAGGAAGCGGCTCGGTCGGCTCGAACGCGGGGATCTCCGGGGGCGCCTCCGCCTTCTTGTACTTCGGCTCGTGGATCTCCTTGCTGCGGGCCACAGCCGCCGCGTGGCGTTCCTCAGCCTCCTCGATGTCACTTCGGTCTCCGGCCCGCATGCGCTCAAGGGCTGCTGTCGCCTCCCTCTTCAACCTCCAACCCAGGGGTTCCCCGGACGGGCTCGACAACTCCTTGCCCTCGGATGTGACGATTCGCCAAGGTAGAACGCTGTAGCCCAGCTTCTTGACGCTGGCCTCCTTGAGGATCTCCTCCTCCCGTACCTTAGCTGCGCCTTTCTCTGGCTCCTTTGGTACGTCCTTTGGGGGCTCCTCGCCGACGCCTTCGGCCTTCTCTTCGAGGCGGTCGAGCCGGTCGCGCATCGCGAGCATCCGCCGGCCTAGGTCCTCGTCGAAGGCCTCCTCCTCGCCAGAGAAGGCGTCGATGTCGTCAAAGGTGTCCCTGAGATACTTTAGGCCCTTCGCCAGGATCTCCTCGTCGGAGAGCTTGTCGAGCGCGTCAAGGAGCGCAGGGGCCTTCTCCGCCTTCTCGCGGGCCTCCTCAACCTGCCTCGCCCGGATCTCCGCCGTGCGGATGACCAGCTCGCGCAGCGTGTTCTTCGTGTGCTTGGACAGCCCGCCGAGTCCCAGCGACTTCGCTTCCTTCTCCAGCTCCTTGCGGGTCATCTTGGCCGTGGCTTCCCGGTACTCCTCTAGCCGCTGCTGAAGTGTGGGCGCCTCCTCTTCGCCGGCCTCCCGGAGCACGACAAGCTGGCTCCCACCGAACATCGACCGGATCCTCTTGTGCGACTCTCCCGCAGCGTTCATATCGCGGCCCCATGGAGCCTCGATGACGATGGCGTCGTGCCCGTGCTTCTCGGCGTAGGCCCGCAGTTGGCGGCCTGCCTCGCCCTGGCCCTCGATCGACAGGATGTCTAGGTCGCGCCCGACGATCTTCAGCAACTCCTGGTCGCTCGTGATTCTGAGCGGGTTTTCAACCGTGACGGTCTCCCGTGTGACCTCTGGACCGTAGGCCTGCGCCTCACGCTCGGAGAATGCGTAGTACTTCCCAGGACCAAGGATCGGCCCCTCAACACCCTCGGCGTAAACCTCAGCCTTCTCGCCTCTGCCCCGCCCGTGGAAGACTTCAAACTCATTGCCCTCGGGAACTTCAACTGAGAGCGGGGCTTCGATCTCGGCGAGCTTCTGCTCCAGCTCAACCAGGACAGCCCGGTACGCCTCATCTGTTCGATTCTCCTGACGGATGCCGGCGAGTGCCTCATCGCCGATCATGGCCCGCACGCGGGCCTCAAGTTCCCCAAGTGGCTCCGGAGTTTCTCCTGGTTCGGCCGGCTCCGGCGCCTCCGCCTCCGCGCGCTCCTGGTCCGCGACCTGCTGGGCGAGCTCGGGCTGGAAGCGCAGCGTCAGACGCTCCACCAGGCTCTCGAAGCTCTCGCCGGCAGAGACCATGGCCGCCAGCTCCTCCACGACCTCGAAGGGGCGCTGGGCCATGGTCTGGAGCATCTCGGGGCTCTGGAGGACCGCCACGAACTGCGGCAGCATCGGATCGTTCTCGGGCGCCAGCACCGCCCAATCGGCCAGCGCGTCGACCGTCGCCATGAGCGCGTCCGTCTTCGGGTCGTCGGGTGCGACCTGGCCGAGCGTCTCGACCGTCCGGTTGCGCCACTCGTTGACCAGGCCCGCCATCTCCGGCTGGAGAGCCGGGGGTCTGGGCACA
>JALGZR010000094.1 GCA_025774805.1 bacterium | reverse complement strand
TCCTATCATGGCCAGATCGTCGTGATGACGCATCCCCATATCGGCAATACCGGAGTCAACGGTGAGGATCCGGAGTCGGGACGACCCTGGGTGCGGGGCTTCGTCGCGCGCGAGTTCGCGCGGCGCCCGTCGAGCCACCGGGCCGACGGTTCTCTCGCCGACTCGATGGTCGAACGAAACGTCGTCGGAATCCACGGAATCGATACGCGCGCCCTCACCCGTCTCCTCCGCGAAGAGGGGTGCATGAGGGGGATCATCGCGAGCGGCGAGGCCCTCGAGACACTCACCGACCCGGTGGGGGCGGCCCGGAAGATCGCCGACCTCTCCTCGCTCGATCCCGTCCGCGAGGTGACGGCGGCCCGCCGGTACGAGTGGAGTCCCTCCCGGTCCGACCGTTCGCGGAGCGCGACGGGACTCGCCCGCCCCGGACCGACGGTCGCCGTCCTCGACTGCGGTGCGAAGCGGAACATCCTCCGAAGCCTTCACGACCGCGGGGCGCGGGTGGTCGTCTTTCCCGCCACGGCCCCGGCGCGCGAAATCCTCGACGCCGCCCCCGACGGCCTTCTCGTCTCCAACGGCCCGGGCGACCCCCGCCAGGCCGCGTACGCGATCGCCACGCTGCGGGAACTGCTCGGTCGACTCCCGATCCAGGGAATCTGTCTCGGCCACCAGATCCTCGCGCTCGCCGCGGGAGCCGGGACCTTCAAGCTCAAGTACGGCCACCACGGCGGGAACCACCCGGTTCTTCACGGACCGTCCGGACGAATCGAGATCACGTCCCAGAACCACAACTACGCCGTCGATCCCGACCAGGCCGCCGCGGCCGGCTTCGAGATCACCCACACGAGTCTCTTCGACGGAACGGTGGAGGGCATGGTGCATCGCGAGCTCGGGCTCCTGTCGGTCCAGTACCACCCCGAAGCGGCTCCCGGGCCCCACGATGCGGCTGCCCTGTGGGGGACGTTTCTCGATCACCTCGGCGGAAAGGCGCGCTGATCCATGCCCCGCCGGGACGACATCGAGAGGATTCTCCTGATCGGCTCGGGGCCGATCGTCATCGGACAGGGGTGCGAGTTCGATTACTCCGGCTCCCAGGCCTGCAAGATCCTTCGCGAGGAGGGCTACGAGGTCGTGCTCGTGAACTCGAACCCGGCCACGATCATGACCGACCCCGAGATCGCGGACCGGACCTACGTCGAGCCGATCACCGCGGAGGTGCTCGAGCGCGTGATCGCCCGCGAGCGCCCCGACGTGATCCTGCCCACGCTCGGCGGACAGACCGCCCTCAACGTCGCCGTCGAGCTCGCCAGGCGAGGAGTCCTCGACCGCTACCGGGTCGAGCTCATCGGGGCCAGCCTCGAGGCGATCCACAAGGCCGAGGACCGCGCGCGATTCAAGGAGGCGATGGAGTCCATCGGCATGGACCTCCCTCGCGGGGGCATCGCGCGGGCGCTGACCGAGGCTCGGGAGATCGCCGCGGAGATCGGGTTCCCCGTCATCATCCGCCCCGCCTTCACCCTCGGCGGAACCGGCGGCTCCACCGCCTACAACGTCGACGAGCTCGAAGAGTTCGTCGCCACGGCGCTGGCGGCCTCTCCCATCGGGGAGACGCTCCTCGAGGAGTCCATCGCGGGGTGGAAGGAGTACGAGCTCGAGGTCGTCCGCGATCGTGCGGACAACGTCGTCGTCGTCTGCTCGATCGAGAACGTCGATCCGATGGGTGTCCACACCGGCGATTCCATCACCGTGGCTCCCGCGCAGACTCTCACCGATCGCGAGTTCCAGGCGATGCGCGACGCGGCCCTGGCCATCATTCGCGAGATCGGGGTCGAGACCGGCGGCTGCAACGTGCAGTTCGCGGTGGAGCCGACGACCGGGCGGAGGGTGGTCATCGAGGTGAACCCGCGGGTATCCCGGTCCTCCGCCCTCGCCTCCAAGGCGACCGGGTTCCCAATCGCGAAGATCGCGGCCAAGCTCGCGATCGGGTACACGCTCGACGAGATCCGGAACGACATCACCCGCGTCACGCCCGCCTCCTTCGAACCCGTGCTCGACTACGTCGTCGTCAAGATCCCGCGCTGGAACTTCGAGAAGTTCCCCGGCGTCGAGGAGCGCCTGGGAACGCAGATGAAGTCCGTGGGCGAGGCGATGGCGATCGGGGGAACGTTCAAGGAGGCGCTTCAGAAGGCGGTTCGGTCCCTCGAGATCGGCCGCTTGGACCTGGGCGGAAGCCCCGCGTCGGAGGCGGCCCGGCGGATCGATTCCGGCCTCGGGGACGACCCCGCGGACCGATCGACCGCGACCCTCACCCGGCTCCGGATGCCCCGCTGGGACAACCTCTTCGGATGGGCGGAAGCCCTGCGGCAGGGAGTCGGAGTGGACGAGCTCCACGAGGTCACGGGCGTCGATCCCTGGTTCCTCGACCAGATCCTGCAGATCGTCGAAACGGAGATCGAGCTCGAAGAGACCGCGGGGTCGGGAGCCCCTCTCGATGCCGAGACGCTGCGGCGGGGCAAGGTCTGCGGCCTCTCCGACTCGCAGCTCGCCCGGATCTTCGGTCTCACCGAGGTCGAGATCCGGCAACGGCGCCAAGAGCTCGGGGTGCGACCGGTCATGAAGACGGTCGACACCTGCGCGGCCGAGTTCGCGGCGCACACTCCCTACCACTACTCGACGTATACCGGCCGCGAGAACGAGGTCATGCCCTCGGAGCGGCCGAAGGTCCTGATTCTCGGCGGGGGACCCAACCGGATCGGGCAGGGGATCGAGTTCGACTACTGCTGCGTGCACGCGGTGCAGGCGTTCTCGGAGTCCGGGTTCGAGACCATCCTCCTGAACTCGAATCCCGAGACCGTCTCCACCGACTACGACACCGCCGATCGACTCTACTTCGAGCCGCTCACTCTCGAGGACATCTTGGAGGTGGTCGAGGCCGAGCGGCCCGCGGGCGTCGTCGTCCAGTTCGGGGGGCAGACCCCGCTGAAGCTCGCACTGGCTCTGGAGGCCGCGGGGGTCCCGATTCTCGGAACCCAACCGGACGACATCGACCGGGCGGAAGACCGGGAGCGGTTCCTCCGCCTCGCCGAGAAGCTCGACCTGACGTTGCCGCCGGGAGAAACGGTCCGAAGCCTCGAGGAAGCGCGTGCGCTCGCCGACCGGATCGGCTTTCCGCTTCTCGTGCGTCCCTCCTACGTGCTCGGCGGGCGGGCGATGAGGATCGTCTACGACGAGGCGGACCTGGCGGAATCGATGCGGGAGACGCTCGCGCTGTCGCCGCGGCACCCGGTGCAGATCGATCTCTTCCTGGAGGACGCCTACGAGTTCGACGTCGACGCCGTTGCGGACGGAGAGCGCTGCGTGATTGGCGGCATCATGCAGCACATCGAGGAGGCGGGCATCCACTCGGGGGACTCGGCGTGCGTGCTGCCCCCGTTCCGCATCGATCCGCTCGACCTGGAGAGGATCCGCCGGCAGGTCGACCGGATCGCGCGGGAGCTGAACGTTCGGGGGCTTCTGAACGCCCAGTTCGCGATCCAGAGGGGAGTCCTCCACGTGCTCGAGGTGAATCCCCGGGCGAGCCGAACGGTTCCCTTCGTGTCCAAGGCGGTCGGCGTTCCTCTCGCCCGGATCGCGGCCCGGGTGATGGCGGGCGCGTCGCTCGAAGAGATCGGGTTCGTCGAGGAGCCGTGCCCCTCCCACGTCTCGGTGAAGGAGGCGGTGCTCCCCTTCGCCAAGTTCGCGGAGAGCGATCCTTTCCTCGGACCGGAGATGAAGTCCACGGGGGAGGTGATGGGGATGGCGGAGAGCTTCGGCGGCGCCTTCGCGAAGAGCCAGATGGCCGCCGGCGAGGCGATTCCGATGGCGGGCACGGCGTTTCTCTCGGTGAACGATCGCGACCACGAGGGGATCGTCCCGATCGCCCGGGAGCTCGCCCGCCTGAAGTTCCGCCTCTGCGCGACATCCGGAACCGCGTCCAGCCTGAAGGCGGCGGGGCTCGCGTGCACGCCCGTTCCGAAGCTGAGTGAGGGACGACCCCACGCCGTGGACCGAATCACGAACGGCGAGATCCAGCTCGTGATCGCGACGCCCCTCGGCAAGAGCTCGCGGGCGGAGGAGGCAGAGATCCGGCGGACGGCGATCCGGAGGGGGATCCCCGCACTGTCGACCCTCTCCGCGGCCGCGGCGGCGGTCCGCGCGATCCGGGCCCTGTCCGACCGCAGCATCGAGGTCCGGAGTCTCCAGGAGATTCACCGGCCTCCCGTTCCGGAGGGCCCCGGCGACCTGTTCCCCGATCGCGGGGAGCGCCCGAAACCGGAGCGGGAGGTCTTGTCAGAGCGAAGCCCGATTCGCTACACTCCGTGACCCTGGCGACCTGCGCGGGTCTCCCGAAAAGCGTCCCCGGCCGCCCGATCCCGGAACTCCAAGAGCTGCCCCATGCCCGAATCGTCCTCCTCCGCCACCCTCACCGCCCCGGAAGCCGGCGCTCTGCCGGATCCCGTCCCCTCTCGCCGTTTCCTCATCACCGGGGGCGCGGGCTTTCTCGGGATCAACCTCGTCCGCCACCTGCGCGCGCGCGGACACGAGGTGACGTCTCTGGACATCGTCCCCTTCGACTATCCCGACATGAAGGACCAGATCCGGGTCATCGACGGGGACATTCGGGACCGCGCCGCCGTCGAGCGGGCCATGGAGGGGGTGGACCACGTCATCCACACGGCGGCGGCCCTTCCGCTCTACAAGCCGGAGGACATCCTCTCCACGGACATCGAGGGCACGAAGAACATCCTCGACGTGGCCCTGGAGCGCGGGGTGGACCGGATGATCCACGTCTCGACCACCGCGGTCTACGGCATCCCCGACCACCATCCCCTCCTGGAGACCGATCGCGTCCGGGGAGTGGGACCCTACGGTGTGGCCAAGGTGCGGGCGGAGGAGATCTGTCGGGAGTATCGCGAGAAGGGGCTCTGCGTTCCGATCATCCGGCCCAAGTCCTTCATCGGGCCGGAGAGACTGGGCGTCTTCGCGCTGTTCTACGACTGGGCGAAGGACGGGCGCGGTTTCCCGATGATCGGAAACGGGAAGAACCGGTACCAGCTTCTCGACGTCGAGGACCTCTGCGACGCGATCTACCTCTGCGCCTTTCTCGACCGGGACCGGGTGAACGACGTCTTCAACATCGGGGCCAAGGAGTTCGCCACGATGCGGGAGGACTATCAGGCCGTACTCGACCGGGCCGGCTTCGGAAAGAAGATCGTGGCCACGCCCGCGGGGCCGATCATCTGGACCCTGCGGATCCTCGAGGCGATGAAGCTCTCCCCGCTCTACAAGTGGGTCTACGAGACGGCCTGCGAGGACTCCTTCGTGTCCACCGAGAAGGCGGAGCGGGTCCTCGGCTTCGTTCCGAAGTACTCGAACCAGGACGCGCTCATCCGGAACTACGAATGGTATCTGGCGAACCTCGACAAGTTCCGGAACTCCTCCGGAGTCTCGCACCGCGTTCCCTGGAAGCAGGGCATCCTCGGGATCGCGAAGCTCTTCTTTTAGCCCGCGTTTCTCACCAGGCTCTGCTGCGGCTGCGGCTCGCCGCGCCTGGTGAGAAACGCAGGCTAAGACCCTAGTTCCCTTCGGTTGAGCCGGTTCTCAGGCATCGCCGTTCACCGACCGATCTCTCGAATCAGGATCGGCCGGGAGGCGACATGCGCGCGGCGGGAATCGTCGGGATCATCGGAGGCGCGTTGCTCTGCGGGGGCAACGGGGCCGTCCCCGCGGCCGCCGGGCTCCTGGTCTCCCCCCGCGAGCTCCACTTCCGGGCCCTCCCCGGGGGGCAGGCAACTCTGACAATCTTGTTGAACAACCGCGGCCATCTGCCTATTTTCCTTGCGATTACGACTGCGGACTTTCGATTGAACCGGGACGGGGCCCTCGAGTCGGTCGAGGCCGGCTCGGCGCCTCGGAGCTGTGCCGGATGGATCCGCCTCGAGAGCGATCGGCTCGTGCTCGCCTCCCGACAGGAGAGGACGCTCCGCGTTTCCATCGACGTCCCTCCGGACGCCCGGGGCGCCCACTGGGCCGAGCTCGCGCTGGCCGAGATTCGCGAGGGGACCGGCCCCGACTCGGCGTCCGGACCCTCCCAGGTGGTTCGCGTTCGGGTCTTCCACGAGAGCCCGCCGTCCTCGCCCGGACCCCCTCCCCGTCCCCGTCTCGAGGCGAGGGTGGGGGAGGACCCTCTCCTCCCCGAGCTCCTCGTGGAGCTCGAGAACTCGGGAGAGGCGATCCTCCGGTGCACGGGGAGGATCGAGCTCCGGGACGCGCGGGGGATGGTGGCCCGCAAGGTCCTCCTGGGGACCGAGGGGCGCTTCGTCCTGTTTCCCGGCGGCGTCCGCCGCCTCGCCGTGCTGCCGGCGCCCCCGCTCGAGCCCGGGGAGTACACGGCCGTGGCCTTCGTCGACTACGGCGGGCGCCACCGGGTGGCCGGCGAGACCCGAATCCGGATCCCGGCCGAGTCCTCCTCCCCCGGAGGGTCCGGGTCCCCTTGAACGCTCTCCGAGGGCGTCCCGTCCTACCAGGTGAGCGCGGGCTGGCCCCGCCGACGCAACGAGATCCCGAGACCCAAACCCCAAGGGAGGTAGGACCGTGAACCCGATGACGACGGCTCGAAACCGGTGGACCCTACGGCTGGCGGGAGCGGCGACCGTGGCGCTTCTGGTGGGCGCCCTGGTCGACAGCGCCGACGCCGGACCCCGCAACCGGAAGCTCGATCGCCAGATCCGGATCATGGAGCGCGTGATCGACGACATGCTGGTGGAGAGCCCGAACTGGCTGGTTCAGAGCTCCCACGAGTGTCGTGGCTCCTACGACGAGGGCGAGGGCGCGGTCTTCACGTTCGACGCCGATCTCGTCCACAAGGGCCACTTCCGGTCCTCCAAGTGGAAGTGGTGGGGTGGCGATCACTTCTTCATCTTTGGTGATGACGACGACGACGAGGAGGAGGACGACGACGACTACGATCGCATGAGCCGGAGCGAGCGACGGGAGGCGCGCAAGAAGATGGAGCAGCGCTCCCTCCGGAAGCAGGAGCGGCTCTACAAGCGCGGGAAGACGGAGATCGTCGAGGTCATCATGGACTACGGCGACCTGCTGACGGCCGTGCCCGACGGTGAGTGGATCGAGATCGAGGTCTACCTCGACGACGCGGACTACTTCTACGAGAACGATCTCCGGCGGCTCGTCGTCAAGGCGAAGATGAGCGACGTCCGGGCGTTCGCCGACGAGAAGATCGACGAGAAGACCATGGTCGAGCGGGTGCAGGTGGAGGAGTCCTAGCCTGCATTTCTCACCCGGCTCGTCGGGAGGCGGGTGAGACCGGCGGGCCTGCCGCCGGACGGCGAGCGCCGGCGAGGCGACGACGAGAGCGCCCCCCGTCTCCGGGCGGGGGGCGCTTCGACGTTTCCGCTACTCCCGACAGAACGACTCGAGAGCCGTCCGCAACGTCGCGCCCGCAGTGGAGTCGAGATCGGACGGTCCGGCCTCACGCTCCCAGTCGGCGAAGGCTCGCCGGGCCGCCACGCACCGGGCGGGATCGAGCGGGTCCAGCTTCGCGAGCCGGATCCGGGCCCGCGCGAGCTGCCCGAGCGCGTCGGCCCGCCGGGCCCCGTCCGGGAACGTGACCAGCCACCGCTCGAGGTCCTCCGACACGCGGTCGAGCCGAACGATGTCACCCGAATCCAGGGCCTCTTCGAGATCCATCTCGAGGAGCAGGAACCACGCCGTGTCCCGCACCCGATTCTCCGGAAAGTCTCCGGTGAGGAGGAGGAGACCCGCTCGCGCGGCCTCCCGCCGTCCGACGCGCCGGTCTTCCATCGCCCGGGCCAGGGCCCGGGACGTCGGGTCCGGTTCCGCGGCGACCCCGCCCGGGCCCTCGAGATCCGGTTCGGGCGGGCGAGGGGCGTCGGCCTCTCGAAGCGCGTCGGACTCGGCCATCGCACGGGGGTACCCGCTCTTCGTTTCCGCATGGAGTCTCGGTTCGGCCTCGACCGCGGCGACCCTGCTCTCACCCACGGAGAGAACGACGTCTCCGCGGAGCCACCGCTCGACGTCGCCGACGGACTCCGCGGCCCCCGGCAACGCCGGGAGGGGTGGGGGCGCCGACCGTTCCCGTCCGGGCTCCGTTCGGGTGGCCGCCGCCGGGGGAGGCGCCGCCGGGACGGTCACTCGCGTGACGATCTCCTCCGTGCGGCCTCCCCGCGAGAACATCCGGTCGTCGGAGATGGGACGCTCCTCCGTCTCCACCGGGGTCTCCGGCTCGGCGCGCATCACGGTCTCCCACGGGGCGCCGTCGGTCTCGCGGACCGGAAGCGTCTCCTCCTTCTTCGGCGTCCCCCCTTCGACCGTCTCCGCCTCGGGCCCGGTCGGAGGCGATACGTCCTCTGCGAGCGTGACCGCCTCCGGCACGTTCGCGGGCGGCAGGGCCACCTCGGAAACGACCGGAGGCATCCCTTCCTCCTCGATCGTCTCCGCCGCGCGATCGATCGCGGACGGGCCTCCCTTCTCGGAGGCCTCCTCGGCGAGCTCGATCCTGCGGGCCGTCTTCTGCGCCACGTCTTCCGACCTCTTCAGCATCTCCTCCTGGCGGGGGTAGAGCAGGAGCACGAGGGCGGCCACGACGAGCGTGCTCATCCCTCCGTAGGCCAGCCGTTTCGGTCGGAGGGCGCCCGCGAGTCGTCGCCACCCCGGTTCCGGCTTCGGACTCGAGGCGCGGGCGCGGCCGGACTCCGTTCCGTCGACCGTCTCGGTGTCGGCCGCGATCGCCCGGTCCACCCGACGCGCGAGCGCTTCCCACTCCGCCTCGGAGCGGAACGCCTCGCCGCGCGGCATCGCCTCGTCGTGCAGGCGCCACCGCTCGAGAACTTCCTGCAGCTCGGGGGAGCGCACCAGCGCCGTCTCGACGCGGCGGGCATCCTCCGCCGAGAGCTCGCCGTCGAGCCATCCCGCCAGGAGCGGGAGCATCTCGCGATCGTCTTCGTTCATCGGGGCACCTTCTTCCGGATCGTCTCGCGGGCACGGGCCAGTCGCGACATCACCGTGCCGATCGGGATGTCGAGGGTGTCGGCGATCTCCCGGTACGAGAGATCCTCCGTCGTCCGCAAGAGAAGGACCATGCGCTGCTCTTCCGGGAGCCGGGCGACCGCTCGTTCCACCGCGGCCGTGAGTCGCGCCCGTTCCAGATCCTCTTCGGGCCCCGGGCCCCGGGCCCGGATCCGCTCGTCGATCTCTTCACCACGCCGGCGTTTCCTCGTCTCCAGTTCGGTGAGCGCGCGGTTGGTCGCGATCTTCAGGAGCCACGGGGCGAAGGGTCGGTCCACGTCGAAGCGGTCGACGTTCTTCCAGGCGCGGACGAAGGTGTCCTGGACGAGATCGTCGGCGTCGTAGGCGTTGCCGAAGAAGCGGAGCCCGAGAGCGAAGATCCGACGCTGGTGGATTCGGACGAGCGCACCGAACGCCTCTCGGTCCCCCTCGCGAGCGCATTCGATCAGCTCCCGTTCCCGGGACACCGTGTCCTGGTCCTGGTCTCGTGCTTCCGACTTCACGTCGCTCCTCGTCCCCTTCTACGCGCGAGACCGCGGTCTATTCCGCGGTTTCCGCGTCCCGGCCGGGGCGGAGAATCACCGCCCATACTAGACCCGGGGGGAAGGGGCGTCGATCGCCGGGTCGATCGCCGGGAATAACCCGGCACGATCCTCGGTAGCTCCCCTGACGAACCGATTCCCCGCGTCCGCGAGGTGTCGCGGCACGGAGGGGGTTCCGGAAAAGGGAGGACCGACCATGAGAACGACAGCGAGCGGCCTCACGATCGCCGTACTTCTCGGACTGATGCTTTTCGCCCCCGCCGAGCCGACGTCGGGCGGCCCGGGGGGGACCCCTCGAACCGGGCCGGGTCCCGTCTCGGGACCGGCCGGCACCCCGGAGTTCACGGGCTGGAAGGGCTGCCAGCTCGTCCATCCCGTCGCCCCCCCGGAGGGGAGCGAATCTTTCGTGCCCGAGGCCGACGCCCCGTTCGGAACGGGGACCCTGCGGGTCCGGTCGGCGTCCGACGTCGAGATTCGCGAGTTTCCGCTGAAGCACACGAAGGTCGACGCGGTCGTCACCGGGCCGGTGGCGCGCGTCCGCGTCACGCAGACCTTTCAGAATCCCTACGAGGAGACGATCGAGGCGGTCTACGTCTTCCCGCTGCCCCACGAGGCCGCGGTCACCGATCTCGAGATGCGGATCGGGGAGCGGATGATCCGGGGGCTCATCGAGAGACGGGCGGAAGCCCAGCGCATCTACGAGGACGCGAAGCGCCGGGGCCGCGTCGCCGCGCTTCTCGAAGAGGAGCGGGCGAACGTCTTCACGCAGTCCGTGGCGAACATCCTCCCCGGCAACGAGATCGACATCACCCTCACGTACGTCGAGAGCCTGGACTACGAGAGCGGGACGTACGAGTTCGCGTTTCCGATGGTGGTCGGGCCGCGCTACATCCCGCCGGGCGAGAAGCCCTTCCGAGGGGTGCCGGCCGGCTTCACTCCTCCCGCGGACGATCACGGGCTCCGTCCCCCGAGAGGGGGGTCCTCCGTTCCCGACGCGCACCGGATCAACCCGCCGTTCCTTCCTCCCTCGATCCGTTCGGGTCACGACATCGAGGTGGAGGTCGAGGTCGAGGCCGGGCTCCCGGTGAAGGACCTCCGAAGCCCCACGCACGTCTTCGAGCGTCTCGCAGTCGAGAGAGGCCGGACCCGGGTGCGTCTCCACCCCCTCGACACGATCCCGAACAAGGACTTCGTCCTGCGCTGGACGATCGACGGAGACGAGCCGGAGACGGGCGTGCTCACCCACTCCGACGGGGAAGAGGGGTACGTGGCCGTGCTGCTCCACCCGAAGACGGATCTCGAGGCCCACGAGATCACCCCGAAGGAGATGGTATTCGTTCTGGACTGCAGCGGATCGATGATGGGGGAGCCCCTCGGCGCAGCCAAGGCCCTCGTCCGCCACGCGCTGCACGACCTGGGGTCGGACGACTCCTTCCAGATCATCCGCTTCTCGACCCGAGCGTCGGGGCTCTCTCCCGAGCCCCTCGCCGCCACCGGGGACAACGTGAAGCGGGCGCTCGCCTACCTCGACGGTCTGCGCGGAGGAGGGGGCACTCAGATGATCGAGGGGATCAAGGCGGCGCTCGACTATCGCGACGATCCCCATCGCCTCCGGATCGTGATGTTCCTGACCGACGGGTACATCGGCAACGACCATCAGATCCTCGCCGCGGTGCGCGATCGGATCCGGTCGGCCCGCCTCTTCTCGTTCGGTGTCGGCAGCTCGGTCAACCGGTTCCTCCTCGACGAGATGGCTCGGGAGGGACGCGGAGAGGTGCACTACTTCCTTCCGGGCAGTGACGTGCGCGAGAGCGTCGAGAAGTTCTACGACCGCGTTCGCAGTCCGTACCTCACCGACATCGCGCTCGAGTGGAGGGGGGTCGAGGTCGCCGACGTCTTTCCCGAGCGCGTCCCCGACCTGTTCCAGGGGAAACCGCTCGTCGTGCGCGCGCGCTACGGTCGCGGGGGATCGGGCGAGCTCGTCGTCCGGGGGAAGATCGCCGGACGCGGCTGGGAGAAGAGGATTCCCGTCGAGCTGCCCCGGTCGGCGTCGGGGAGCCCGGCGATCGGAAGCCTCTGGGCGCGGTCGCGGATCGCCGACCTCGAGCGGACGATGCGCGGCGGCGAGATCCCGGCGACGGTGGAGGAGATCACGCGGCTAGGGCTGAGGCATCGCCTCGTCACGCGCTACACCTCGTTCGTCGCGGTCGAGGAGACGCTCGTCGTCTCCGACGGCGTGCCGAAGACCGTTCGCGTGCCGGTGGAGATGCCCGAGGGCGTGAGCTGGGAAGGGGTGTTCGGTGACCACGGGGGGGCGGCCGCTCCGATCCGATACCCCGGGCGCGCGACCTCGGTCGGTGCCGTGTCGAAGGGCATCCTGCCTCACGCCGCCCGCGAAGGTCGGCTTCTGTCCGATACCCCCGTGGTCAGGGCCCCGCGGGACGCGCGGAGCGAAGAGGTCGAGGCGGACAGGTATCGATCGCCCGACGACGGTCCCCCCACGTCCGCGGCGCAGATCCGGCCCGGCGTCGAGATCCGGGTCGAGACCTCGGTGTTCGAGGTCCCGCTCGACGGAGAGCTCACGCTCACCGTGACGTTCATGAATCGGGGCCGCGCCCCGGTCGAGGTCCCGGCGGAGGGAGCATGGACGCTCGAGAGCCTCGGCCTGAAGGTGATCGACGCCCGGTGGCGGGAGACGCGGATCGGAGATCCGCCCCGTACCCTCCCCACCGTGACCCTCGCGCCCGGCGAGAGCGCGACGCGCGAGATCACGGTTCCGGCCGCGCGGCTCGGCCGCCCGGCGGCTCCGGGCCTCGTACACCTGTTCCTGCCCGGCGAACGGTGGGGGGCGAAGGACTCTCCCCGCGTCACGGTCCGGATCGTCGAGGGCTGATCCGGGACGACCCCGCAGACGGACGGCCGCCCCCCGGGCTCGCGTCCGGGGGGCGGCGCGCTTGCCGCGGGCCCTCTTCGGTGCTATGCGATAGAGGTCTCGCCACCCCGCCCCTCCGCGGAAGGAGAGTCCATGAGAACCCGTTCTATCGCGGTCGTGCTGGGACTCCTCGCGATGACGACCGGCTGCTCCACCATCGAGGTCCACTCCGACTGGGATCGGGAGGTCGAGTTCTCGAGGTACGGGACCTACCGGTGGGCCCCCACGCCGAAGGCGGCGGCGGAGGATCGCACCGTGCGGCTCTCTCTCGTGGGAGACCGACCGCTGTTCGATCGGCGCGTTCGCCGCGCGGTCGACGAGGAGCTCGCGGCGCGCGGGCTCGCCCTCCGGGAAGAGGGGGCCGCCGACCTGCTCCTCGTCTACCACGCCAGCGCGCGCAAGCGGATCGACGTCTACGACTACCCCTACCGGCGGCGCTGGGGCTGGGGAGTCGATGCCCACGAGACCCGCGAGGGAACCCTCATCCTCGAGATGATCGACCGGTCGCGGAACGAGATGGTCTGGCAGGGGTGGGGCGTGGGCGCCCTGGGAGACCCCGAGAGCTCCGAGGAACGGATTCGCGAGATCGTCGCGAAGATCCTGGAGCGGTACCCGCCCGAGTAAGCCGCTTGCGGTCCGCCGAGTCGATCCGAGCTCTGGAGATGGTCACGCTCCGGGCCGTGCCCGCGACCGAGGAGATCTCGGTAGGCGGGTGGACGATACGCGCCCACGGCGGACCCTGGCGGCGCGTGAACTCGGTGCAGACTTTCTCGCCTCCGACGGGAGACGTGCGGGCCCGGATCGCGGAGTGCGAGGAGCTGTACCGGGAACGCGGGATGCGGACGCTCTTCAAGCTCACGCCGGCGAGTCAGCCGTTCGCTCTCGATCGCCTGCTCGAGGATTCGGGATACCGGCACGAGGCGCCGACCCGGGTGATGACGCGGGAGCTGGACGGGCCGCCCGGGCCGCGCTCTTTCGGAGGAGATCGTTCGGACGCCGTGCGGCCCCCCGTGCCCGTCGAGATCGAGCTCTTCGGCGAGCTCGACGATCGGTGGATCGAGGCGGCCGTGTCGTGGGAGGACGAATGGCGCCCGCACGTCGGGGAGTTGCGGGAGATGCTCCGCCAAATCCGTCCCGAACGCCGGTTCGCGCTCGCCCGGGGGCCGGACGGCCCCGTGGCCACCGGCCTCGCGGTGCTCGACGGCCGGTGCGTGGGACTCTTCGATCTCCTGACACAGTCCGCGTTCCGAGGCCGGGGGATCGGCACCCGCGTCGTCCATGAACTCCTCGACTGGGCCCGGGGGGCCGGAGCCCGGACCGCCTACCTGCAGGTCATGGACGACAACGTCGGAGCCCGGCGGCTCTACTCGCGACTCGGATTCGAGGACGCCTATCCGTACTGGTTTCGGCTGTCCGGGAAGACGCTCGAACCTGCCGACCCCGACTCCGATCGGGAGCCCGCCGGTCGATGAGAGCCCCCTCCGCCGTCGATTCAGGCTCCGGCGATCCCTCGGATCCCGTCGGAACCGTATCTTGTACGAGACCCCTTCGTTTTGCCCTCCACGGGAAAGGACCCACCATGCAGAGATTCCTCTCCGAGTTCGGCCCCGGAATCGCTCCTCTCGCCGTGCTCGTGGTCCTTCTGGTGACGGCGGGAAGCGCTCCGGCCGGCTCGGGCCCGAGCACGTTCGCCGAGGCGAAGGAGCTGGCCTCCCAGCAGGAACGGGCGCTCCTGATCGAGTTCTTCACGACGTGGTGAGCGGCGTGCAAGAGGTTCGCCCGGGCGGCGGACGATGATTCGGAGGTGAAGGGAGCGCTCGAGGACGTCGTTCTTCTCCTGCTGGACGCGGAGGACGGGGAGGGAGTCGAGCTCGCGGAGCAGTACCGCATCCAGGGCTACCCGACGTTCGTCTTCGCCGGCGCGACCGGCGCGACGATGGATCGCTGGATGGGGTACGGCAAGGAGATGTTCCTGGCTCAGCTCGCGGCGTCGATGGCCGATCCCACCACGATCGAGGAGAAGCGGGAGCGGTACGGGAAGCGCCCGACGGCCGCGGACGCGGAGAAGCTCGCACGATTCCACGGGACGCGGGGCGAGTACCCCGAGGCGGTGGATCTCTACGCGAGCGCGGACGAGCTCGACGAGAGCTCGGACTACGCGTTCCAGCTCTTCGACGTGACGTTCTCCGGCTTCCGGGACGACGTCTACACGATCGACACGTTGAAGGAGCGGGCCGACGCGCTCTTCCGGGGCGCAGACCGGAAGCCGCTCGATCTGGCCACCGCCGTCCGGATGATGCGTTACGCCGGGCGGAAGGCGGAGCGGCCGGAGATGATGGTGCCGTACCTGAGGCCGGCGCTCGACGCCCTCGCCGGAAGCGACGACCCCGATCTCGCCTCCGCCCACACCGATCTCAGCGTGGAGTACGCGCTCCACGTGGAGAGGGACCCGGAGAAGGCGCTCGATCTGAAGCGGACCTTGCTGCCCGAGGGCTGGAAGGACGATTCGAGCCGGCTCAACTCCTTCGCCTGGTGGTGCTTCGAGAACGCGGTGAACCTGGAGGAGGCCGAGGCGCTCGGCCGGCGGGGAGTGGAGCTCGCGCCGCCCGGTCCGGAGCGCGCGATGGTGCTCGA
>JALGZR010000093.1 GCA_025774805.1 bacterium | reverse complement strand
CGTCGACCGGACGGTCACGAGTGCGAGGAACATCCAGTAGATCAGCGGATAGAAGATGGCGATCGCGTAGGATCGACCGAGCTGGAAGTCGTACCTCCGGTCGAGCAGGACCCCCGTGAGGAGCTGGCCGAGACAGACCGTGGCCATCAGCATCCCCCACCAGTTCGGGATCGGACTGCCCCCGATCGGCGGGTAGCCCACCGCGTAGGAGAGGATCCAGAGCGAGGTCAGCGCGACGAAGCTGAATCCCCAGAGAATCGATGCCATCGATTCGAAGACGACGGGCCAGAAGCGACGAGACTTCCAGGCGAACGCGGTCCGGGCGTGGCGCCGCAGGACCTGGGCGAGGCCGAGCGACCAGCGCCGCCGCTGCTTCCAGAGATCCCGCCACCGCTCCGGCACGTGCATCCACACGAGGGCGCGAGGCTCGTACCGGATGTCCCAGTGCCTCAGTTGGAGCTTCCAGCTCACGTCGATGTCCTCGGTGGCCATGTCCGGACTGAACAGCCCGGCGTCGATCAGCGCGCCCCGATGGAACGCGCCGACGACCCCCGACACGGTCAGAATCCGCCCCCACACGCGTTGAGACCGCTTCTGCAGTGAGACGATCGACGTGAACTCGATGGCCTGCAGGCGGCTCAGTAGCGATCCGCGATTCAGCACGCGGGGATTGCCGGTCACGCCCCCCACCCGGGGCGAGAGGAAGTGCGGCACCATGTGACGGAGGATCTCCCGGTCGGGTCGGGCATCGGCGTCGATGATTAGGAGAATCTCGCCCCGGGCGCACAGAAGACCGTCGTTCAGGGCCAGGGCCTTCCCCTCGTTCTTCGTCTTCTGCACGATGCGGACCCGCGGGTCGCGGAGATAGGGGCGGACCCGATGCAGGGTGTCGTCGGTGCTCGCGTCGTCGATCAGGAGGATCTCGTAGGCGGGATAGTCGATGGCCAGCGCCGACTCGATCGTCTCTCCCACCCGGAGCGCTTCGCAGTACATGGGTACGACGACCGACACGAACGGAGGATCGTCGGGAATTCGGGGGGCCGGCTGCCGACCCCTCTCCCGCCGCCAGTAGTAGGAGAGCGCGGTGAGAATCCACATGAGGCCGGTCAGCATGGGGTACCAGGCGAAGAAGACGAGCCAGCCGAAGTAGAAGGAGGTGTGCTCGAACCAGTCGAGGGCGGAGACGAGATCGACTTTCATCGCGCCCCCCCCGGCAGGGCGTCCTTCCCCCGCTCGGCCTCCTCGAAGGACATGCCCACCTCGAAGCGCTTGCGCGTCTCCTCGACGCGAACCACGATGTGCGGGGCGCGGGTGAGGTCCCCACCCACCGGAAAGACCTCGATCACTCGGCCCAGGAAGTCGGTGGCCGCGGTGACGGGGGGAGCCGCCTGCTCCCGGCGGCGTCCCGCGTGCTTCTGCGAGAGGTGGCGGTTGTGGAGGATCCAGGCCTGGGTGAAGGCGATCTGCAGGATCACGAAGAGTCCGAGGAGGCCGAGAGCGAACGCGACCTCGCTCTCGACGCCCCGGTGGAGGACGATGCGCCAGTACAGTACGTAGGTGACCCAGAGAGCTGCGGACAGCAGGAGATGCCGGATCACCACGGACCGGCGAACCCGGGGATTGACCCCGGGGGACTCCCCGTTTTCTTCGGACATCCTCACCCCATCTCGTCCACACCCGACCCGTATCAGACGGCCGAATCCCGGGGAAGATAGCACCGATCCCGTGATTCAGCGTCGGGAAAGGTGCCCCGCCGACCGATCCGCATCAGGGGGCGCGCGTGGGCACGCTGCCCCCGGTCCGGGCGGATTGCCCCGTCCCGGAGACCGTGGAGCGCCTCCTCGTCTGTCGGCGAAATCCGGCACGCTCGGAAGTTGTCTGCGGAGGCGGACCCGGAGGATCAGTCTCCCCGCGGGGGCGCCGGCGGACTCGGGAGGTGGACCACACGCTGGGGAAAGGGGATCTCGATCTCCTCTTCCCGAAAGCGCTCGAAGATGCGGGTATTGACGCTGTCGACCGCGCGGCCCCGATCCTCCGGATCCCGGATCCAGAAGAGCAGCGAGAAGATCAGGGCCGAGTCCCCCATCTCCCGGAATCGGATGCGCGGCTCGGGCGAGGAGCAGACCATGTCCAGCTCCTCGGCCACTTCGAGCAGCACCCGCCGGACCCGGGTGACGTCGCTCGCGTAGGAGACGCCGACCCGGATGTCCACGCGGCGCTTGCGGTGGGGTCCCCCGCTCTCGTTCGTGATCTTCGCCGCTCCGATGGCGGCGTTCGGAATCGTGATCTCGACGTCATCGCGCGTGAGAATTCGCGTACTGCGGATTCCGACGTCGGTCACCCGTCCGCGCTCTCCCGTGTCGAACATGATCATGTCCCCGATTCGGTAGGGGGAGTCGACGAGAATGAAGACGCCCGAGAACAGGTTCGCGAGCGTGTCCTTGGCCGCGAAACCGACGGCGATGCCCGCGATGCCCGCGCTCGCGATCCAGGCCGTCACGTTGATGTTCCAGACCAGGAAGAAGACGTAGATCGCCCCCCCGGCCAGGACGACCTTCTGGACCGTGTCGAAGAGCGGAACGGTTCTCGGTTGGACGGCGGCGATCCGCCCGGACGGGCCGAGATGGCGCAGCGTCGTCGACAGGACGCGGATCAGCGCGCTCGTCCACAGAATGATGAGGACCGAGTGCACGATCTTCCGGAGAACCGAGGTGGTCTCCGGGCCCCAGCCGAGGACCGGGAGGATCATCGTGACCCCGATCAGGAGAATCGTGTTCCGGACGGGGCGATGGAGGAGGGGAAAGACCGTGTCATCGTAGGTGCTGGACGTGCGCGACGCGATCCGGCGGAAGAAGACACGGTAGATCCACTGCACGAGAAGCGAGGCCAGGACCGTGCCGACCAGGATCAGCGCGATCCGGCCCGGACGAGAGGCGATCACCGGCTGAAGATCGGGCCGTATGGAGTCGATCAGGGCGTCCATCGGGACCCTCCCGGCGTCACTTCGGAGACCCGCCTTCCGACTTCCTAGAGGGGAACGGGACCCGAGTCAAGCCCATCACACCCCTTGCAGGATTGCCCGAGGCCCCGCATGGTGGAAAAAAGTCGTCTCGGAGGGTCCTTTGACCATCGACACCCGTCCCCGCGGCGGTTGGGAACCCCGGATTCGCCCCTCGCCGCCCCGCCTCCTGCTCGCCGCCGGCATCGTCCTCGGGATCGCCCTTCTTCCGCCCCCCGCGGCCGCGGATCAGCCGGCCAGCGTCTTCGAGAAGAAGAGGCCGGTCTCCAACTACTTCGGCCGCCTCACGCTGGGAATCGGAGGTGGGTTCCAGTACTGGACTCTCGCCTCCCTCGAAGACCTCCAGGACCATCGCGGGGCGCTGCTCGCCGAGGACGACTTCACGTTCGACTCCTCCGAGTACGAAGCGACCTACGGTTACATGGTCGAGATCCAGTACCGTCTCAGCCGCGGGTGGTTGATCCGGGCCCTCACCGAGTGGACGCGCCTGTCCTGGGATCGCCGCGACCGGCAGTACATCGGGATCCTCGGTGGTCGGGTGCGCACTCCCGTGTCGATCTCCTATGCGACCGAGATCCGGACGCGCCCGCTCCTCTTCACCGTGGGGGCGGGGCGGGCACTCTTTTATCGGGAGGTGCGCCTCGTGTTTCTCGGTGGGCTGCTGATCGCGCCTCTGGGAGCGGAGGACGAGATCCTCGTCCGGATCGGGGACACTGCGGTGGAGGAGGTCAGCACGCACGACTCGCGCGGAGTGGGCCTCGGATTCGAGGGGGGCGCGGAGCTCGACTGGGTCACCGACACGCAGATGACGCTCTATCTCGAGGCCTTCTTCCGGGCCGGGTCGACGACGCTGGACGCCACGGAGGCGACGGTGGAGAACGAGTTCTTCCCCGGAAGTCGGGACATCGACCTCATGGGATTCGGGCTGAGGGTGGGGCTTCGATGGATCTGAGACCGATCCCGGCGGGAGGCGCCGCCCGGCGCCGAGCCGTGGTCCCGGCCCGGATTCCTCAGCGGCCTCTGCCGCGGCCGGCGCTCGGAGCCGTGGTGGCGCTGATGGCACCGCTCGTCGCGGGCTGCCTCACGAGCTCCACGCCGTTCGAGCTCACCGAGGAGGCCGTGCTGTTTCCCGCCACGTGCAAGGAGGCCCTTCCCCTCGCGGAGAAGGTGGCGCGGGGGTGGAGGGAGAACGCGTTCCTCACCGGGATGGGAGGCGGGTTCACCGTCACCGACGCCGAGGGAAGAGCGCGAAACCACACGTTCATCTTCCACGCCCGGGACGGCTTCACCACGCGGGAGCTCAAGGTGCATCTCTTCTCGGGGTTGCCCTGGAAGGGAGAGCGGACCGTGGATCCGCCGGTCATCTTGATCGACGGCTTCGAGGAAGTCCTCGACTCCCGCGAGGCGGTTGCCTTCGCGATCAATGAGGCCGAGGACTGGAACGAGCAGAACCCCGGGCAGATCATTCGGATCCCCGAGTTCTTCGCCCCCCGGATCTCCACCAAACCGGTCTACCCGGAATTCGACGCCGCGAACCAGATCCTGCCCGAGGAGGCCGCCTGGCGCGTCGACTTCCTCGTCGAGGGCCCGATCGAGGACTCGACGAGCCCGGTGTGGTGGTCCACGGTGCGGTTCTATCTCGACCCGGTCACGGGGCAGCGTCTGGGGGACCCGGAGATCCCGGTCCCCGGGCCCGTGCTCTACCCCTTTCCCTAGCCTGCGTTTCTCACCAGGCTCGTCGCGAGGCTGTGGATCGTCGTGTCTGGTGAGAATTAAAGGCTAGAGGATCGAGGAGTCCTCCAGAGTGACGTCCCCGGTGCGCAGATCGACCTCGTAGTCGGTTCTCTGGATCACCATGTGAGCGACGGGTCCACCGGTGAAGGTCGCCTCGAAGAGTCCCACACCGTCCCAAGACCCCTGGATCGTCCCCGAGGTCGGCCACTGCTCGACGCTGCCCGGAGCGCCGTGGAAGAGCACGTCGACGTACGAGAAGCTCGCCGTCTGCGTCAGCAGCATGTGGCGGAGGTAGTTCCCGATGCGGATCCCGGTGATCTCGTTGGCGCCGCCCCGATCGTAGACGAACCAGAACGTCCCCTGACTGTACGTGTGGCTCAGGGAGGGATCCTCCGTGTTGTCGGCGCGGATCATGTCCTGGGCGGGCGTGGCCGGGAAGAACGTGTACCCGTCCATCGTGCCGTCGCGGCGGAAAACCCCGCCGCCCGAGTGCACCGTTCCCCGGCCGTCGATGCAGTCGACCATCTCGGCCTGCCAGCGCGGCTCGAGGGGTTCGATCTCGGTCATGGTCACGCAGTCGGTCGTGAACATCGTCCGGGGCAGGGGGCTCGCCGTGATCGTGTCGAACTCCGCGGCCACGGTGTGGCCGGCGTTGAGGAGCTCCATGTGAAGCGCGAGCACGGCTCCCACGACGATGGCCTCGGTGGAGGGCTCGAGGGTGCCGCCGTCTCCTCCCCCGTCGCCGGTGCCCGAGCCGTCACCCCCCTCGCCGGTGAGCTTCGGGTCGCAGCCGATGGCGAAGGAGAGCGCGAGCCCGCACGTCACCGCCAGGGTGAGGAGAATCTGAATTCTTCGAGACAACATGGGTGGAGGCCTCCGCGGATAGTGGACGGATTTCTCCACGGATATCGACCGTGACGCCGAGCGGATTGAGCCCGCCATTCCTCGCTCTTCGGACCCGTCCCGGTCCCTTCGCCGCCGCCGACCCGGGGGCCAGCCCCCACCCCGAGCCGGAGGAAGGGAGGCAAGGCGGATCGGCCGCTCGCATTCTCCAGTCTTGACTCGAATCCCATCCCCGGGTCCAATCCTGATCAGTAATCCATCCGAGCCCCGTCCGGCCACGCCCGAGGTGATCGTTGGCCGCAACCGAACCGCCCACCCGGGAGATCCCCGCCCGCGAGCCGGGGGGCCGGCGCAACAGCCGAATCCCGGTCCGCCACCTCTCCTCCGTTCTTCTCCGGACCCCGGACCTCTTCTGGCGGGTCGCCCGGGCCGAGGCCGCCAAGCACGTCTTCGCCCGGATGGACCGGCGCTTCCTCGACGGAGAGAGCCGCCGTCTCCAGCAGGTCAGCCTCAAGATCGTGAACACGTGCAATCTCCGGTGCAAGACGTGCGGCCAGTGGGGAGACACGGGATACAACCACGACCGTCCCGGAGCTGAGCTCCGGGAGATCGTTCCGTCCGGGACGTACCGTCGCATGGTCGATCAGCTCGCCCACCTCCGTCCCTTCTACTACATCTGGGGAGGCGAGCCGTACCTCTACCCCGATCTGATGCCCCTCATGGAGCACATGAAGGAGCGGGGCGGAATCGTCGGCGTCGTCACGAACGGCACCCTCATGGCGAAGACCGCCGATCGTCTCGTGGGTGCGGGCGTCGACATGCTCATGCTTTCGGTCGACGGGATCGGACCGGTGCACAACGAGATCCGACGATCTCCCGGGACAACGTCGGGCATCTCGAGGAGATCGCCGAGTGGGGCATCGGCAAGGGAATCGATCTGCTCACCTATTACTACTCCTGGTTCACGGACGAGGAGAACGGGCGTCGCCACACCGAGGAGATGAAGCGGCGATTCGGAGTCGACCCGAGAGCGTGGAAGGGATATCTCTTTTTCTCCGGCCTCGACGATCGGCGGCTGATGGAGGACGTGCGATCCATCCGATCGCGGCGCTGGCCCTACCCCGTGCTCTTCATCCCCGATCTCGAGATCGAGCAGATCCCGGAGTATTACGCCGACGCAGCCAAGCGATTCGGTTACGGCCACTGCATCCAGCCCTGGATCGTCACCGAGATCATGCCCAAGCCAAGCGATTCGGTTACGGCCACTGCATCCAGCCCTGGATCGTCACCGAGATCATGCCCAACGGGGACGTGGCGACCTGCCGCGACTACCCCGACTACGTCTGCGGGAACATCCAGGACGACGACCTGCTCACGATCTGGAACAACGGGAAGTACCGACGATTCCGGAACAGCCTCAAGCAGGAGGGGCTCATGCCCATCTGCTCGAGATGCTGCGGTTTGATGGGTTGGTAGAGAAGGGCTGACGGGGGCGGGCGGACGCGCTCGGCCCGACGGCTCCCAGGGAGGCGGAGAGCGATCTTGGAACTCCTGAGTCCGGTCACCGTCGGAGTCGCGCTCGCGGCCGTCGGAATCGACCTGGCCTTCTGGTTCCGGGCCCTGCGCGGCTACCGCCGGTGGTCGAGCTCCGAGAGATCCCGTCCCGAGCCCCGCTCCTGGCCGAACGTACACGTGATCGTATGCCTGAAGGGCTCCCTGCCGCGGCTCCGGGAGACGGTGCGCGCCCTGCGGGATCAGGACTACCGGGGCACGTATCGAATCACGTTCGTCACGGAGGCCGCCGCCGAGGACGGAGACCTCGCCGCGGGAGATCTCCGGGCGGTGCTCGACACGGACGCGGACGCCCGCGAGCGCTGCGATCACGTCGTCGCCGGCCGGGTCATCGATCGGGGGCTCCGCCGCGCCCAGAAGAACCAGAATCTTCTGGCGGGCATCCGGCACGCCGAGGAGGGCTTCGGGCCGATCGACGTGTTCGCGTTTTGCGACGGGGACCTGCTCGTCCGGACGCACTGGCTCCGGGACATGGTCCGCCCCCTGGCGACGGGCGCGGGGGACGCCTCCACGAGCTTTCACGGCGTCGCCCCGACGGAGGGAAGGATCCTGGAGGCGCTCCACGGACTGGCCGAGGCTTCGCAGTCCCTGGCGACGCTCGTCTGCCGGGGCGCGACTTGGGGAGGCTCCATGGCGATCCGCGCGGAGGCCTTCCGCCGGCTCCGCCTCGCCGAGGTCTGGGGTCGGACCGTCGTCGACGACACGTCCATGATCCGCGTCGTGAAGGAGAAGGGTCTGCGCGTCGTTCCCGTCCCCCGCCTTCTCGTGAGCTCGACGTCGACGATTCCCAACTACCGCCGTTTCGTGGGGTGGCTCGGGCGGCAGTTCTTTTTCGTGAAGGTCTACCTCCCGTGGCGCTACCGCATCCTCTGGACGAAGATCGGCCTCAACGTCGCGCTGCTCTGGCTGGCCGGCTTCCACGCCGGATACCGTCTGATCGAGGGGGCCTGGCCCTCCGGCCCCTGGGCGGGGTGGAGTGCCCTGATCGCCGCGGCCGTCGTGCTCGCATCCTGCGACGTGTGCCGCTTTCTCGTGCCCGACCGCTCACCCGCGAGAATCGCGATCCCCGCGAGTTTTCTCATGCACGGGGCCGGTCTTCTCGCGTGCGCGAACGCGAGCCTGCGACGGCACCGGCTCACCTGGAGCGATCTGACGTACGTCCTGGAGCGGGACGGACGCGTGGCCGACGTGTCCTCCTCCGCGATGGAGCCGATCCCCCCGGTTGCCGATGAGGTGGCTCCCGAAGAGGCCGCGGCCTAGCCCGCATTTCTCACCAGGCTCGTCGCGAGGCTGCGGCGAAGCCGCCGCCGCGGCAGAGACGGGTGAGACAGGCAGGCGAGCGACGTCACTTTGCGAGAACTTCGATCGAAACGCGATTCGTGCGGTTGACGTAGACATCGCCCGAGAGGTGGAGGCCGGCCTGGAGCTCGTACTCGCCGGGGGGAAGGTGCTCTTCCCGGGGGCCGATGTCGATCGTGCCGTCCCATTCGATATCCCGGCTCCAGCTCTGAAGCGGACCCAGCGTGACGACCCTCGGCATGGCGATCGTCGACGTGTCCGTGTAATAGAGCAGGTCCGCCTCGTCGTACACCGCGAGCCCGACCTGTTTCTTCCGCGGGAACCGGAGCTGCACCGTCCGGTCGCTCGTGTTCTCGATCGTGAGGACGAGCTCGACGGTCTCGCCCTCTCGGATCGTCGGGGGCTCCACGGACAGCGACGTCTCGAGATCCCGATTGTCCAGCGTCGGATCCGGCGCGAAGGACGGGCCGCCCGAAAGGCCGCCCGAGGAGGCGCAGCACGCCAGGACGAGCGCGGCGGAGAGCCACGAGGCCCGCCCGAGTGCGCCCCGGAGCGCGGCGACGACGGAAGAGACGTCGGAAAAAGGCGATGAAGAGGCGGAGGAAGGGGACGGTCTATGCACGAGGGCCTCCCGTCGTCGGGATCACTGACCGGCACTATCCGAGCGTACGCGGGTCGCGTCAATCCCCGGTTGGCACGGGTCCGACGGCAGGCCGGACCCCCGTCATTCCGCGCGTTACGTGCCCCGTCGAGTAGGGTAATCTACACTCGGAACCTGTACGTACGCGCAATCGAGGAGCGGAGCCAAGGCATGCTGCGACAATCGAAACGATGGATCGGGGGGCCGGTCCTCCTGCTGGCGACTCTCGTCTCCGCCGGGCGGGCGCCGGCCCAGGAGCCCGCCGCCCCGGCCGACGACGAGGCCCTGCGAGCGCTGATCGCCGACGCGGGCACCCGGGAGGACAACGAGGACGCCGACCTGGTCACCGTCCTGTGGCGGACTCGGGTGGAGGTGGAGGACTCGGGTCTCGGCCACACCTACAACCACGAAGTGATCAAGTGCCTCTCGGAGAAGGGGGCGGCGGACCTGGCCCGCATCCGGCTGGACTTCGACCCGGCGTCGAACTACGTCGAGGTCCGATCGCTGCGCATCCTGCGGGACGACGGGGAGGTGGAGGAGCTTCCCCTGGAGGGGGTGGACCTGCCGCAGCCCCAGAGGATGATCTTCTGGGGAGCGCGCATGAAGCTGATCCCGCTGCCGCGGCTGAACGTGGGAGACGCCGTCGAGATCCGGACGTACATGAAGGGCTTCCTGATCGCCTATCTGGACGATCTGGAGCGGGCGGCGGGGACGGCCGGCGGCGAGTACGGGGACTCGACCGGCGCGGTCCCCGGCGAGGACGCCGGCGACGACGAGAGATACATCCCGCCCATGCGCGGCCACTTCTACGACGTCGTGTATTTCCAGAAGCGTCATCCGGTGAGGCAGCGGCACTACACCGTGATGACCCCGAACGACAAGCCGGTCCAGTTCGAGGTCTACAACGGCGAGGTCGCGAGCTACGTCAGCTACGACGAGGAGCACCTGACCTACAGATTCTGGCGCGAGGACCAGCCGGCGTACCACGAGGAGCCGCGGGCGGTGGATCCGCCGGACGTCCAGACCAAGGTCGTCCTGGCGACGGTTCCCGACTGGCCGGAGAAGTCCCGCTGGTTCTGCACCGTCAACGAGTCCCAGTTCGAGGCCAACGACGCCATTCGGGAGAAGGTCGCCGAGCTCGTGAGCGGAAAGCACAACGACGACGAGAAGATCGCCGCGATCGTCCACTGGGCGGCGGACGAGATCCGGTACTCGGGCGTCAGCATGGGGAAGGGGGAGGGATTCACGCTCCATCCCGGTCCGATGATCTTCGAGAACCGGAGCGGCGTGTGCAAGGACAAGGCGGGCATGGCGATCACCATGCTCCGCGCCGCCGGCTACACGGTGTATCCGGCCATGACCATGGCCGGCTCGCGGGTCGAGCGCATCCCCGCCGACCAGTTCAACCACTGCGTCGTGGCGCTGCAGCAGGATGACGGCTCGTTCCGCATGCTCGACCCCACTTGGGTGGTGTTCTCGCCGGAGGTGTGGTCGAGCGCCGAGGGCGAGCAGCACTACGTGATCGGCACCCCCGAGGGGGCCGAGCTGATGCAGACCCCCTCCTTCGATCCGGCGGACAACAAGCTGCGGGTCGAGGCCCGCACCGCTCTCGCGGAGGACGGATCCCTAGCAGGCACCCTGGAGCTCTCCGGCAAGGGGTACGCGGACCAGCGCCTCCGGCGGCAGATGGTGCACTCCGCGATGTCGCTCGATCGCCAGGAGTGGTTCGAGCGGATCATCGGACGGCTGGGACCGGGCGCCGAAGTGGAGAGGGTGCCGCTCGACTACCTGGAGATTCAGGACGTCACCGCCCCGATCCGCTACAAGGTGGCGTTCCGGGTCCCGGACTTCGCGATGACCGCCGACGACCGGATCTACTTCTCTCCGCCCACGGCCCGGCACCTCGTTCACCGCCTGGCGCCCTACCTGGATGCCGCCGACCTCGAGGAGCGCACGCAGGACATCCTGCTCTGGGCCCCGCGCATGCGCGACGTGACCGAGACCGTCACCCTGCCGCCCGGCTACGACGTCGTTCGCGTTCCCGAGGATCGGGAGATCGACGAGGAGGTCGCGTCGCTCAGGACTCAAACGAAGATCGAGGGGCGCCGGCTGCTTTTCACGTACGAGCTCGTCGTGAAGCAGCGGCAGATCCCGGTGGACGAGTACGGCGGCTTCCGCGAGGTGGTCCAGGAGGCGCTGTCGCTGCCCGAAGACCTGGTCGTCCTGGAGAGGAGGTAGCCATGCGCGCGCGACTGCCTAGAACGACGCTCGCCCCGCTCGCCCTGGCGGTCCTGCTGGCGACCGGTTCCGCGGCGCAGGTCCCCGACTACATTCGCGACGCCCCCGAGTCCGACGAGTATCCGAACCAGGACGGGCTGGTTCTGCGGCACACGATCCGCATCACCCTCGGCTCGGACGGCCGGGTGGAGCGGCACGTCGAGCGGTCGTTGAAGATGCTGGCCTCCTACGTGACGCGTACCGGTGACCTCGACCCCAGCATCGACTGGAACGAGGTTCGAGCCTCTCTCCGCATCGACCAGGCTCGGACCTACATGCGGGACGGCACGATCGTGGATGCCAAGGAGAACAGCAAGGTCCTCAACACCGCGAGCGCGTTCGCATGGGCCGTTCCCTACGCCCACATGCGGCGGATGACCGTGCCCCAGGTCGGAGTCGAGCACGGCGCCACCAGCGTGCTCGAGTACACGGTGCGGGACCGGGAGCCGGCCGGCGTCCCCCTGTGGGAGGTCGTCGAGCTGCAGACGTACCTGCCGATCCTCGATCAGCGGATCATCGTGCAGGTTCCCGCGGGAACCGAGCTGCACTTCGCCGGGATCGGGTGCCAGCCGGAGGTCTCCGTCGAAGAGAGCGACGGGCTGACCTCCTACGAGTTCCGCCGCGCCGACGTGCCTCCCGCGAATCTGGCCGAGGCGGGCAGCGGGCATCACGGTCTGCAGAAACTGGTCTTCACCACTTCCCCCGACTGGACCGCCGCGCGCGGGTTTTTCGAGGAAAGGCTGGCGGAGGCGCTGGCTCCCGACTCGACGGTGCAGGCGCGGGCCGAGAAGCTCATCGAGGACACCACCCTGCCCCGGGAAAAGATCGCGAAGATCCACGAGTTCGTCGTGGACGGGATCCGCACGATCCACTGGCCCCTGGACGCCTTCGACTACGTCGTGAGACCGGCCGGCCGGGTGCTGGAGTCAAGCGTGGGTCATTCCCTCGACAAGGCGGCGCTCCTGGCCGCCCTGCTCCGCGCGGCCGGCTTCCATGCCTCGGTGGCGCTGGTGGACGGAGATGCCCGGAGCGGACGGGTGGCGGACGTGGCCGCGCCGTCTCAGCTCGAGCAGGCCTGGGTGCGGGTGGAGACGGCCGGTGGAACCGACTGGCTCGATCCCGCCGCGAAGGCCGACGCCCACAACGTCCACCACCTGGCCGGCAAAGCGGTGCTGGTGATGGACGGCGGACGCCACGGCCTGGAGACGCTTCCGGACCGGAGCGCGCAGGAGAACGGCGCGACGCTGCACGCCGAAGTCGAGGTGGAGGACGGCGGGCACGAGCTGAAGCTCTCGGGAACCGCCGACGTGGATCTCGTGTCGTTCTACAACCCGCTCGCGGGATACGACCGCTCGTCGAACCGGCAGGAGAAGGTGGCCGGCGCGGTGGCCGCGGCCTGGGGCGACGCGGAGGTCGACGAGGTCTACGTGGCAATGCAGTCGGAGAGCCTGACGTCGCTTCGCACGACCTTCTCCGGGGGGTCCATCGAGGTTCCGAGACACGGCCTCGTGCGTCTGACCCTCCCGCGCGTGCCCGGCGCCGTGACCGCGGCGGCGCTTCAGACCCACCGCGGATCGCGTACGCTGCCCCTCGTGCTTCCGAAGGGTCCCGCCTCGGAGACCGTCCAGGTGGAGCTGACCCTTCCCGACGGGTACGAGCTCGCCTACCGGCCGGAGGCGGCCGCGGTGGCCAACTCGGTCGGATCCGTGCACCGCACGGTGGAGACCGAGGAGGGCACGGTGAGCATTCGCACGAAGCTGACGCTCGAGAAGGGCGAGGTGCCTGCGGAGGACTATCCCGATCTGCGGGCGCTGATGACCGCCGTGACCGGCGAATCGAAGACCACGATCCTGCTCCAGCGGGAGGACTGATCGAGAACGGGGCCCCGAGAGCTTCTACTGAACCAGTCCCTCAGGCCGACTGAGCAGAAACCAGGGTGGACAGAACCTGCACCATCACTGCATCGTTCAAGATCGCAGAGTTTAGGGTCACGGCGAAGATCTCTGGCGTCATCTCCTGCTTGGGCCACCACCGCCGGTGAAACGCCCGGCGGTTCTCGTCGCTCTCCCGAATGACCTTGGTGGCCTCCCCCTCGGTCATGCCCTGCTTCTCGGCCACCCTCTGCACGCGATGGGCGAAGGGAGCGACAAGATGTGCGTGGATTCCTCCAGCGAGATTCCTCGTCACAAAGACACCACCCCGGCCCACGATGATCGCGCCCCCGACTTCCGCCAGAGCACGAATCGTCGTTGCCACCCTCCGGTAGACCCCGAAGCTGGATTCGGGACCAGACGCAATCATTTCCTCAAGCCAGCTTCTCGATCCATCTTCGAGTGACTCGACAAGGGATCGCGAGATGTGGTGGTCGGCCGCCACCTTCTCAACGAGCTCGCGATCGAAGGCACGCCAACGCTCGGCGCCCGACTGCCGGTTCAGGGATTCGGCGAGGGCCTGGGCGACCGCCCAACCGCCGGCACCGGTGTCCCGGGTGATCGTCACGAAAGGACGACGACCGGGCGGGGTTTGGCCGAAAGACCGATCTCGCCGGTCCGGGTGGGCGCAAGCCAGAAGAAACGGCTGGACGACGTCTTCGATGCGATCCCTCGCGGTCATCGTTCCCTCCTGCAGAGCTCTTCGCTCCTCACAATTGTCTGCGGTCGATGCATGTTGGCATCATACGCCACCGCACCCGGCGATCAGGACACGACCTCCGCGGTCATCCCCCCCGCGGGGCGTCCGGCGGCGTCTGTCTCACCTGAACCGGAAACGGCTCCGTCACCGAGCCCGCGTACACCGAGACGTGCGGGAACGGGATCTCGATGCCCTCCGCGTCGAACGCCTCCTTGATCTCCCTCCAGATCGAGTTCCGCATCTCGAGGAAGTTCACCCGGGCCGACCAGACCGAGAACTGCATCTCCAGCGCCGAGTCCCCGAATCCGGTGAAGATGAACAGCGGGGGGGGCTCCTCCAGGCAGAGCGGGTTCGCGTCGGCGACCCGGCGGAGGATCTCCTCGACCCGCTCCAGGTCTTCCTTGTAGGCGACCCCGATCTTGAGATCCGCGCGCCGGATCGGGAAGTGGGTGAGGTTCGTCACGCGCGACTTGATCACGCTCTCGTTCGGCACGCGGACGTACAGGTTGTCGAACGTGCGGAGCTTCACGGACAACAGATCGATGGACAGCACCTCTCCGGTGACGTCCTCGATCTTGATAACGTCTCCCACCACGAACGGGCGTTCCGCGATCAGGAAGAGGCCGCTGATCAGGTTCGAGGCGGAGGTCTGCGAGGCGAACCCGATGGCGACGGTCAGGATGCCGGCGGCGCCGAGAAGAACCCCGAGCTGGAAGCCGAGCTGGTGGAGGGCCGTCGCGGCCACGAGGACGAACAGCGCATAGTAGGTGAAGCGTCGCGCGAGCATGGCCCGCTGGACCCCGAGGCGTCCCTCCATGCCCTTGCCGAGTCCGATGCTGACAAACCGGGCCAGCGCGAGCCCGACGACGAGGATGAGGACGGCGCGCAGGACACCCCAGACGCGCTCCGGGGTGAGAACGCCGCCGAGCCCGAGGCTATTCACCCACTCGCTCATAGCCTCCACCTCCCTTCCAGCCGAAGAGGCCCCCGAAAGACCGCGTGAGGAGTCCCTTCTCGGCGGGCGTTCTCGGTCCGGCGGCACGCTTGGCCTTCCCTGCCGCGCGGGGCGCGTCGCGTCCCAGCTTTACCGTGGCATTCTCGTCTTCCTCGTCCCGCTCCAGCGTGACGGGCTCCGTCCAGAGCTGACCGTCCTCCGACCGGTAGAGTGAGAGATTGGGCAGGGGGAGCTTGAGCCGTTCCAGGCCGAGCTGACTCGGCGCCCGATTGCAGATCCGGACGACGGAGATCGCCCGGTGGGGGCGACGAGGGATGTTCTCCAGATGATACCGGGCGCCGGTCTTCGTGGCGTAGCAGAGCTCGCCCTCCCGGGTGGAGGATCCGAACCAGCTGTCGCTCGGGCGGTGCAGTGGCACGTCGAGCAGGAGTTCGGAAGAGCTGCCGGCCTTCACCTGGAGCCAGAGCGCCGTGCTCACGAATAGGGAGATCTCCTCGCCGGGGGGAACGAAGAACGGGGAGGCGGCCTTCACGACCACGGCACGGTCCGCCGGCGCCGGAACGAGCCGGATGGTCCCCGGGACGTTGCGGAACCCGAACCTCGACGTCTGGGCGTCGGGCTTCGGTTCCTCCGGAGGTTCTACCGCCGCCAGGACGTCGTTCGCGAGTGCGTCACCCGTCGTCTCAGTGACGAGCTGCCACTCCTGGGTGAAACGCGTGGCCCAGAGCCGGAACGGGCCGATCTGCCAGAAGCGAGCCGCTCCGGGATCGATCTCGAAATCACCCCACCATTTCAGAGCCATTCGTCGCTCCCGGTCCGGTACTCGAAATGCACCCGCATCCGTGAAACTGACCGACGTTGGCCCGCACGCCCGTCGGTACCAGGATCAGCCCCTCCTCGGTGCGAGCCGTTGGAGAGACTCCATCACCGGCGAATCGAGATGGACATCCACCTGGGGGAACGCGATCACGACGCCCGCCTCTCTCAATGCCCACCAAATCGTCTCGTGAAGCCGCGAGCGGAATCGCCTCTCCTTCCACGGCTCGTCGATCCACACGGAGACCTCCCAGTCCACGGACGAGCTACCGAACCCGGTCATCAGGATGACGGGTTCGTGCGTGGCATCCCGCCAGGGGATCTCCCGTGCCGCCTTCTCCAGCGTGCTCCGCACGAGCGCCATGTCCGAATCGTAGGTCACCCCGACGACGGCCCGCAGCCGGAAGTGGGTGTCCCTCAGTGTGTAGTTCGTGACGGTCGTCTGGACCATCGTCGAGTTCGGAATGATGAGATCCTCGTCGTTGAGCGTTCGGGCCACCGTGGCCCGGGTCCCGAGACGCACCACGCGCACCATGCACCCCTCCACGGACAGGACGTCGCCCGGCTTGATCGTCCGCTCCGCGAGGAGAATCAACCCCGCGACGAAGTTCTGCGTGATGTTCTGCATCGCGAAGCCCGCCGCGACCGCGACGAAAGCGCCCGCGGCGAAGAGCGCAGTCAGCTTGACCCCGAGTGTCTGGAACGCGACGGCGAATCCGACGGCCAAGACGAGGTAGTGCGTGAGGCGCTCGGTGACCCCGATCGTCCCCTCGTCCTTCATCCCCCGGATGCGGAGGAACCGAGACACGGTTCGCTGGACGAGGCGCGAGGCCCAGAACGACAACAGGACGATCGCCCCGAAAGTCACGAGCGTCATCGTGGTGACCGGGGTCCCCGAGATCGCGAAGAGCTCGGTGTGGAACACCGACCCGAGACTCGCCACGAAGCCCTCTCCGGTCATCGCTGCCGGCCCGGTTTCAGAACCATCCCTTCCTCCGGAAGAACAGGATCATGCCGCCCGCGACGATCGCCATGAGCCCGAGCGCGAAGAGGTAACCGAACGGCCAGGAGAGCTCCGGCATGTTCCACGGCGACGCGCCCACATCGAAGTTCATCCCGTAGACCCCCGCGATGAAGCCGAGCGGAATGAAGATCGTCGCGATGATCGTGAGCACCTTCATGACGTCGTTCATCCGGTTGCTCACGATGGTCAAGTGGAGATCGAGCAGGCCGGAGGCGAGGTCCCGGTAGTGCTCCACGAGCTCGATGAGCTGGTAGGTGTGGTCGAGACAGTCGCGGAGATACAATCGCGTGGAATCCGTGACGAGGGGAGACTCGTCGCGCACGAGCCCGGTCACGGACTCACGGATCGGGAGCACTACCCGCCGGATCCCGGTGAGCCTCCGCTTCAGCTCATGGAGCTTCCCGACCGCCTCGGGACCCGCCTCTTGGAGGATCTCCTCCTCGAGCCGCTCCAGCTGGTCCCCGAGCTCATCAAGCAAGGGGAAGTAGGCGTCCACGATCGTGTCCAGAACTGCGTATGCGAGATAGTCCGGACCGCCGGAGCGAATGCGCGGTCGACCCTGTCGTATCCGTTCGCGCACCGGGCCCAGGCAGTCACCCGGCTCCTCCTGAAACGTGACGAGGAAGCCGTCGCCGAGGAATAGGCTCACCTGCTCGGTGTCCGTACTTATCCCCGTCCGCGGCATCCGGGTGACGAGGAAGAGCTCTCGATCGTACTCCTCCACCTTCGGGCGCTGGTGGACGTTCAGCACGTCCTCCAGCGCGAGGGTGTGCAGTCCGAACAGGTCCCCGATGCCCCGCGCCACATCGGCGTCACCGAGGCCGTTCACGTTGACCCAGACGACGGGGAATCGCTCCCGAATCTCGCGGATCGCGCCGAGGTCTTCCACCTCGACATCGAGGAGGTCATCCGGGCCGAATCCCAGCAGGCTGACGCGCGGCGGGTGTGCGTCGGGATGGGGCTGAAGAGTCCCCGGCGGGGCGCCGGGCCGAACGCGTCGGCGCTGCCGCCGCCCTCGCTTGCGTCTCGGGGCGGCTGGCTCGGAACCGCTCACCGGTCTCCTCCTCGTGACGATGCGTGCGTCCGGTGAGCAGGATGAGAGCTTTCGACCGCCCTGTCATCCCCGTTCTCGCTGCACGGTACCGGAGGTCGTTCCGGCGCGTTCGACCGTCTCCCGGCTCGGCGACCGGCCGAGGCCCGGCGTCGGCTCGGATCGGATTTCGGCCCGATCCACCGCGAGGCCACGCCAAAAGACCCGCGGTTTCAGCTCGCGGACAGGTTCACCGTCAGATCGATACGGCGGTTCTTCGCCCGGCCCTCCTCCGTCTCGTTGTTCGCGATGGGACGATCCTCCCCGTGACCGACGGAGGCGATCCGCGCCGGAACGATGCTCGTGTTTGCCAGCAGGTATTCCCGCACCGCGTCGGCACGCCTTTGGCTCAGATCGCGATTCCGCTCTGCCGCGCCTTGGGAGTCGGTATGACCCTCGATCGCGATCGCCGATTCGGGAAACTCGGCGAGGACCCTACGGATCTTCGAGAGAAGTGCGAAGTTCTCCGGACGGATCTCCGCCGATCCCACCGGGAAGCTCAATCCGTAGAGACGGATGATCATCTGGTCGCCGCGCAGGAGGACGTCGGCCTCTTCCCTCTTGAAGACCTCGCGAACCTCCTGCATCTTGACCTCATGCCGCTCCCGCTGCTGCAGGAGCGCGTCGCGATCGCTGAGCGTGGCGACCCGGGTCCTCACGCCATCCAGCTCGCCCTCGAGGGACGCGACCTTCTCCTCGAGCTCGATGCGTTCCTTCTCTCGCCGCCGCATTTCGGCGATGACCTCGTTGGTGACCGAGCCGATACCTTCCGCGAAATTCGCCCGCACTCCGAGAGCTTCGGCGATCTTCGCGATTTCCCCCTCGTGGCCTCTGATCACACGCTCGGGACCGGTCTTGCGATCACTCTCCATCTTCTCCACGTAATCACAGATGTTCAACGTGTGCCGAAAGACGTCCGCCGTCTCCCGGGCGAGGGACTCCGCTCGATCCCGTCCGTACCGATCGTTCTTGATCGATGTCTCGGTCGTCGCGAGAAGCTGCTCCGCGGACGCGAGTGTCGTCGGCGCGCGCTCCTCTGCCTTGCGTTCTCTCGTCTGGTTTCGCAGGGCCCAGACGCCCTCGAGGATGTCTCGCCGGATCGCCGCGTACTCGGCGTCCCGGTAGAGCCCGGTGGCCGTGGCGGCGTTGGTCCTCGCAGCATTCTGGTCCCCGCCCTCGATCTTCTCACCGGCCTCGGTCAGTTTCCTCTCGGCGTCCTCCCAGATCCCGGTCGCGAGATCGGCGGCGTGACTCTTGGCGGCGTCGGCGCGCGCGACGAGTGCATCCCGAAGAATCACGTGCCCCATCTCCTCGAGTTCCCTGCAGCGGGCGAGATGCCTGTCGAGTTCTGCGAGCCGCTCGCGGATATCCTCGATCTTGCCGCCCTTCCGGTAGCGCTTCTCGGCGTCCTCGAGCCGCTCGCCGGCCTTTGCAAAGGACTTCGGCGCGATCCGGTCGAGGTGGGACTCCCGTGCGGCCTCGATCCGGGCGCGCGCCGCCTCGATCTCCTTCTCGATGCCCTGCGCCGAAGTGGTACCCGCGCTCCCGAAGGCCAGAATCAAGAGTCCTGCGGTCGCAAGGATCGTCAGCCGCCATGACGTGCTGCTGCAGATCATCATCCGTCTCCTTTCGAGAATCTCCGCGTACCGGCCGTATCCGCCTCTACCGGAGGCGGTAGCCAAAGGACACATCCACACCCTGGGTCACCGGGTTGTCACTCACCTTGTTGAGATTGGCTTCGATCGTGAGCGTGACCTGGTTTTCGAGGTAGAAGAGAAACCCGCTGCTTAGCTGATCGGACCACACGACGTCGGCGTCGGGATCGGACTTGGCGGCCAGGACGACGTTGCTCAGCGTCCAGTCGATGCGGTTGCCGATCTCGTAGATGTAGTCCAAAGTCCCCGCCGCGTTGTAGGCGTCTCCGAAGTCCCCCGTCAGAGGAGAGTCGGCCTCCCCGGTGACCCCGAACTGAGACTTCCAGCCCAGAGGGCGGGAGTACCGCGCGCGAAGCGAGGCGCCGGGGTCGTCCGCGTCGACGTCTTCGAACTCGGAAAGTACTTCGATGCGCACGCCGGCCCGCACGTCCCAGCCGTAGAAGCGCTCGTTGATGCGCTCCTCGAAGAGCACCTCCTCCGTACGCAGCACCCCGACCGCCCCGAGGCCCTCCTCCGTGAACACCCCGGACTTGGCGATCTCCGCCTCCATCGCCTCGAACCAGTAGCGGCGGTAGCGCTCTCCGTGCAGGGCTTCGTACTCGCCCTCGTTCTCGATGATGTGGGCGAGCTCGATGATCGTGTCTTTGGGTAGGCGGCGGGAGATCACCCCCTCATCGACGAGGAAGTCCTCGATGCGGACCGCTCTCGCCAGGGTGGTGGCCCGGATGAAGCGCCCGTACCCCAGCCCGGGGATCACGACGATGGAGGGACGATCGAACTCGTCTTGATACCGGATTCCGACCTCTCCGGAGTAGAACGCGTTCCCGGTCTCCGAGAAGTACTTCCGGACGCCGCCGTTCCCCAGCGCGTTGAGCGAGTTGTCCTGGTCGCCGTTCGGAAGACGCTTCGTGTCGCCGATGACGTTGACGTTGAAGTCGTACGCGAAGGGGAGCGAGTTGTAGAAACGGTTGTAGAGGAACGTTCCCGTGGCGTCGTTCGTCAGGACGTCGCTCTCCTGTCCCGCGTACTTGTAGGTCGCGTCGAGGCGCGCCTGCTCGGCCGTGCTCACCGGCACGGTGTAGTCGGTCGGGCCCACGTTCTGGGCTTGGGCGGCGGAGGCGATCAGCAGGATGACTGCCCAGCGGGCCCACCGGAGATCCTTCGCACGCATTTCTCTTCCCCTCTTTTCTTGCGAGTGTTGCGAGTTCTTTGACCGCCTGGTGCCGACGAGCCCTGAGCGGAGTCGGGCGTTCCGCGATGCGCCGGCGCGGCGTCGGAGATCAGCCCGACTGCGCCTTGAGACGCGCGGTCGCGCGGTGAAGTCACACGTTTTTTGGGCAATGCTGCGCATCTTCACCCAAATCTACGCGAATCGAAGCCCGAAGCTCGGCACGGAGAGAAACGTCATCCGATCCTCTTCTCGGTGACGCTGTGGAGAAACGTCTCGTTCGGCACGGCCTTGAGCGAGCCACGGGACTCGATGACGGTCTGGGTCTGCGTGATCGAGACGAGCTTTCCCTTTTGACCCCCGATCAGGACTTCGTCGCCGGAATGGAAGAGTTTCCGAGCGTAGAAACCGGCCAGCATGCTTCGGGTGACCTCGCGGGAGCCCAACCCGAACGTGAGCGCCCCCGCGAGCGCGGCTCCGATCAGGAGCGCCACGAACATGGACTGCAAGACGACGACCTGTATGCCCAGTTGTCCGATCGCCATGATCCCGGTGACGACGAGGATCACCGCCGAGGACATGCGCCCGAGCGCAGTTGCGTGGCTCTCTCCGAGCGAACGCGCGGACCGTGAGACGACCCCCGAGATGAACCGACCGACCACGAGACCTCCGAGAACCACGAGGACGGCGGCCAGCAAGCTCGGCAAGTAGGCGATCGCCCTCTGAACCAGACTCGAGATCACGGTCAATCCGATCGTCTGAATGGCCGCCTGAACGAAGAGTATCAAGACCACCCAGTAGCCGATGCGTGCCACGATCTCGGAGGGATCCCTCTCGGACAGGGCCGCGAAGGCCTGTCGGGCCCCGACGCTTTCGAGGAACCGATCGAAGCGAGCCCTTTCGAGACCGGTGCGGACCATCCACCGGGCGACGGCGGCAGCGGCGAAGCCCAGAACGATCAACGCAACCGCAGCGAGGAGCTGAGGCGAGTAACCGACGACGTTTTGCAGAACGCCGTTGAGTGCATCGATCAGAAGCTCTCTGATCTCGACGATTCGGTTCATTCCTGTCACCTCTCCTTCCCCTTGTCGTGCTCCTTGTCGCGTGGTACGAGCAGGGCCAGGAGGGCCAGGCCGTACTCGCGAAGCACTTCGAGAACGCCCCGCAGGGTGAACTCACCGAGCTGCCGCCTCGCTTCGTAGCGATCGATGCGACGCTGCAACCTCTCCCAGAATTCGTCCGAAGATCGAATGCGGTAGCCGGCGAGCTCCTCGACGGGGGGGCCGGGATCCACATCTTCGCGGGGCGGATCGGGCGCGTTCATTGGCACGGTGAGCTCAACTTCCGCC
>JALGZR010000164.1 GCA_025774805.1 bacterium | reverse complement strand
GAACGGCGAGGAGATCTTTCTGTCCCACCACCACAACTTCCAGGACCACCGCCTCCTGCTGAAGCTGCGCGCGGGCCGGAATCTGCTCCTCTGCAAGATCGAGAACACGATCTACTACTGCCACCTCAAGGCGCGCTTCACGGACCTTCAGGGCAACTGGGTTCCGGGATTCCAGGCCGGCGTGAGACGCCGCCCGAAGTAGCGCGCGGGCTTCCGGGCGCCCCGCTCTGACACCGCCATCCGTCTATAGGGGTGCGCGGAGCGGTCGCTTCCGCGCAGGAGGTGTCCGCCCATGGCGCTCAGAGTCGTCCTGCTCCTCAATCTCGCCATCCTGATCTGCAACTTCGCGCTCTCCCTGGGGACGCAGGAGAGCCAGATCCGCATCCTTCGGGCCGCGTCGCGGGTGGTCCACGAGCCGCCCCTCGAGCGGTGCCTGCGAACCGAGGACGCGGGACCGCGCGGATACGCCGCGGGCGTGCCCGAGGTGCGCCTCTTCCGCTACGTTGGCAGGCTCCCGGAGTTCGACCGGCTCAGCTCCCGGCAGGTGGCGGCGGTCTACGGCTCTTTCGAGCAGTGCTGCGACGCGGCGGCGCGGGGCGGTGCGGGTTTGCGCCGGTCCGCGTTCGACGGCGAGGCGACGCGCCGTTCCATCGAGCGGCTCCGGTCGAGACTGCGTGAGGGCGTCGCGGAGTCACTGAGAGCGGCCGAGATCGACGACGCACGGCTGCTCGAACATCTGGTGCGCATCGTCCTGTCGAGCGCCGGATAGTGGAAACTGCAGAAGAAAGGGAGGTGGAGCGGTGAAATCAACCATACGAATCCCGGCAATCACGACGATCTGTCTCGCGCTCGCCCTGGCCCTCGGGGGCCGGGCGGGGGCGGGCGAGGAGCGGGTCTCCGGCACCGGCTACGGGACGACGGCCAAGCCGGCGGTGACGAACGATCCGCCGGGCGAGCACACGTCCGATGCCACGGAGCACGACGTGGCGGAGGGGCTCCACTTCGGCGGAGTCGCCTATTACGAGCTGACCCAGGGTCCGCGCGACGACGACAAGCACGCCTGGGCCCAGACGGACTACATACGCTGGACCGTCCACGGCGCGACCCTCATCGCCGAGGGGAAGCTCCACGACTCGGATCCGGCGGAGACCGCGAAGATCAGCTCGGAGGCGTGGGGCTCGGAGCACGTCCAGGCCAATGTGAGCGCGGAGGAGGGCGACTACGGCTACATCCGCGCCGAGAACCGCGTGGCCTTCAAGTACAGCTACATCATCGCGGGCAACTACATCGGGGAGGGGTCCGTCCAGCTCCAGGCCTCCGCCTTCGACATCAAGGGCAAGGAGCACACCTTCAGCCTCTCCGATCAGCGATCGGAGAACGTCACCACCGAAACCGAGACGAAGGAGGGCTTCGAGAGGCAGACGCAGGCCGACGTGCGGGTCTACGCCTCCACCGGGTCGAGAGGGGCGTCGGGTGGTGTTCGGGGCGGAACGAGCTCCACGGAGACCTCGTACTCCGAGATCCACGCGACCGTGACCCGGAGGTTCGCCCAGGCGGGCGGAGACAACGGATCCACCGTCCCCGTCCTCGTGCGGGACTCCATCAGCGGACGGACCCCCCTCAGCAAGGACTACGATGTCTACTCCGACGGCAGCGTGGTCCTGCGGGCGCGGGCCGGCAAGGCGCCGGAGGGCGAGACGGCCAGCGTCCTCGTCGATCTCGAGGAGTTCAAGGTCCAGAATTCCCTCGAGGTCTACAAGTGCGCGAGCTGGGAGCCGATTCCTCCGCCCTACCCCGGGGAGCCGGGCGGTCCGTCGACCCCGCCGGAGCTGCCGATTCCCGATGCGCCGGTCACTCCCCCCGACTCCGACACCGATACCGAGCCCGAGAGGGACCCGCCGGAGGAGGGGACCGGCGACGGGAGGTCGGACCACGTCGCGCTTACCGATGACCGAGACGAGCCGACGGCCCACGGTCACATCCGATTCCCGCATGGCCTCTCGGGGGAGCCGGGAACCCTTCCGGGCTCGATGCAGGTCGGCGTGTCGCAGGCGGCCGGGACCGACCTGGTCTTCGTCGTGGACGTCTCGCCGCCCGACCTGCTCGATCTGGCCGGTCGCGACCGGATCACGGTGCGCGCGGGGCGCCAGTGGTCTTCCATCTCCTTCCACGCGCTTCGCGCGGGGACGGCGCTCGTGGGATTCGAGCTGCTCGACGGGTCCGGTGCCCGGACCGGAAGGCGTTTCGAGCTAGAGGTTCCTTTGACGTCGGTCGCCGATCACGAGACCACGCGCATCTGGGCCACCGTCGCGGGAAAGCCCTGGCTTCCCGGCCGGGGAGTGGCGGTGCGCGGCCTCGCGGGAACCGATGCGGGTCCTCTGGTGGTCGGTCGCCTCGGCTTCTCGGGCTACGACGAGGAGGCGACCGTGGTCACCGTCGAGACGGAGGATCCCGCGGGCATTCTGGAGGAGGCGCCCGAAACCGTCGTCGTCGGGGCCGGGGAGACGAGCGTGGCCCTGCCCCTCGCCCTGGGCGAGGCGGAGGGAACGGCGCGCCTGAGGCTCTCCCACGGGACCGACTCCATCGAGGTCGTGGTCTTGAGCCGCGCCCAGGGTTGGTCCAGCTCCCCGCTCGTCCGCGTCCCCCTCGGCGCCGTGGCGCCCATTCCGATCCTGCTCGATCATGGCGAGCGATCGGACCGGCCGGTCGAGGCCGTCGTGGCCGACGAGACGGTGGGCGTGATCGCGGAGCCGGCACCGCAGACGACCCTTCGCGCGGGCGAGACCGCGTGGTTCTTTCGATTCCGGGGCGAGACGCTCGGCGCGACGACCGTGACCCTCGCCTCTCCGGGCCTCGGCAGCATCGAGGTCCCGGTCGAGGTTCTTCCCCCGACGATCTCCATCGAGGAGGGGCGCCTTGAGATCGCCGCGATCCCGCCCGCCGCGGAGGGGATCGTGCGGCTCTGGACAAAACTTGGCATGCGCATCGCGTCCATCGCGCTTCCCGAAGGATCGGAGGAGTACCTGAGCGTGGAGGGCGCGGGATCCTGCCTCGTCACGCTGACCTTTACGGCGTCACCCGAGATGCCCACGACACTCAGCCTTCCCATCCAGTGGGAAGGCGACACCGGCGGGCCCTTCGAGGTCGGCGTCCTGGACACGCTTCACGGCATCCCGCCCTCGGGGGTCGTGGACTCCTATCTCATCGAACCGAGGTGAAAGCTCGAGGGCCCTCCGCCTCGCGGGGGGCCCTCCCGCCGGGGAGAGAACCATGGATCTCGTTCCGCGTATCGGACTCGTCGCTCTTCTCCTCCTCGCCCGAACCGCCCCGGGGCTCGAGATCCGGGCATTCGACGCTCGGACGGGAAAGCGCCTTGTGCAGCTTCAGTGCGGCTTGGTGGAGCCGACGAGCCGCACGATCATCGCGGCTTTCCGTGGCTCGGTCTACGACCCGGAGGGCCGGCGCCCGCCTCGTGCGGGTGAGGTGCTCCATGTCTACCGGCGCGGCTACGACCTGGGATCCGTCGCGATCCGCGGCGGCGAACGGTCGGTCGAGCTTCGGCTCGAGCCGGCCCGACGATCCTGCACCGTCCGCGTCGCCGGGACGGCCGAAACCGGATTCGCCATCCACATCTCGGTGTCGGTCATCGGCCTCGAGCGCCGGAAGCCGGTCGACGATCACTGGGTGGTTCGGGGCGATGGGGACCGGCTCACCTTCCCCCTCGGTGCGGGGCTGCAGGCGGTTCTCCTCGTTGAGCCCGACGAGGGCGTCCTCTGG
>JALGZR010000163.1 GCA_025774805.1 bacterium | reverse complement strand
AGGAGGTCGCCCTCGCCGACCTTCTCGGCCAGCTCACCGAGCAGTACACCGACGCCATCCCCGTCCGCGTTCAATCCGACGGTCCCGCGTACGGCAGTGATCATTACTATTTCTCCTTCTATGGATTCCCCGCGCCCTTCTCGATCGACGCCCAGCTCTGGGGAGCGCCCGATTTCTATCCGTGGTACCATTCGACCCAGGATGTGATCTCGCATCTCGATCTCGATTTTGGCACCGAGGTGGTCCGGGGGGCCGTGGCGGCCCTCGCAACGGTGGCAAACCTCTCGTCGCCGCCTCTCCTCACGTTCGATTATCCCACCGGCAGGCCGGAACTGGTCGATCCCACCGGCGGAACGAGCTTTCCCGTGGAGGTCGTCGCCGGCACGGACCTTCCGGAGCCGGGCACGGGCCTCCTGCACGTCGACTCGGGGAGCGGTTTCCAGAGCATCCCGATGGTGGAGACGAGCCCCAACGTGTATGACGCTGTCTTCCCCGCCGTGGAATGCGGCGCGGACGTTTCGTTCTATCTAAGCGCGGAGACGACCGGGGGCACGATCGTCACCGATCCGATATCGGCGCCGGGCGTCGCGTGGACCGCCTTCGGAGCCTTCGCCATCGAAACCGTCTTCACGGACGATTTCGAGACAGACATGGGATGGACGGTGGAGAACACCGCTTCCGACGGCCAGTGGGAGCGCGGCATTCCGGTCGGCGGCGATTACCGGGGGAATCCGCCCGCCGATTTCGACGGTTCCGGGCGGTGTTATCTCACCGATAATGCGCCCGGCGACTCGGACGTCGACGGCGGATACACCTGGCTGAATTCCCCCGTCCTCGACCTGGACGGCATCGATGCCGTGGTTCACTTCGCGCTCTGGTACACGAACAACTTCGGGAACGACCCGTACAACGATCTCTTCAATATATTCGTCTCGAACGACGGCGGCACGAACTGGACGCTCGTCGAGACGGTAGGTCCCTTCACGACGGGGGGCTGGAAGGAGCACCGGTTCGTCGTCGGCGATTTCCTCCCACCGACCGATCGGGTGAAGGTCCGGTTCGAGGCATCGGATCTGAATGACGGCTCCGTGGTCGAGGCGGCGATCGACGCCTTCCGGGTGGAACGGGTCGAGTGCGGGATGCCCGACGTTTCCGTCACGATCGTTCCCGACGATCCTCCCATCGAGGTGCCGCCGGGCGGCTCGTTCACCTTCACGGGGACCCTGACGAACCAGGCTTCCCAGGAGACGATCGCCGACGCGTGGATCATGATCGACGTCCCGGGCTTCGGGCGATACGGGCCGGTTCTCCAGCTGAACGACATCCACATGGCGGCCGGGCAGAGCCTGACCCGCCCCGGCCTGACCCAGAGGATCCCCATGAACGCTCCTCCGGGTGTCTACTCCTACATCGCCTTCGCCGGCTTCTATCCGTCGAGTCCGGCCGATTCTTCGTCGTTCGATTTCACGGTGACGTCGGGATTCGAGGGCAGTCCGGAATCGTGGCGATTCCTCAAATGACGAGGAAAGCCATAGGCAATCCCCCGCTGGTTTGACATTTTCCACCAATTAGACTAGACTAGACTAGAATGGTAACCATTCTGAGCGGCACGTCCGATTGGTGGGTGGTTTGTGCTCGTCGTCCGCCCGAATCTGCCGTCCGAATTTCCTCAGAAGCGGTCCGAAAAATGTTTCTCCATTCACCTCGGAACGAGGATTTCACATGAACAGGATCCCCTTCGCCAGCCCGTGGATTTTCCTGCTTTGTGCCCTCTGGATGGCGGGATTATCATCCGACGCGAGGTCCCAAGCGGATGTGATCAACGAAGACGCCAAACTGATTGCGTCGGACGGCGACTCGCTCGACACCTTCGGCTGGTCCGTCGGCATCTCCGGCGACGCGGCCATCGTCGGTGCGCCCCACGAGGGCGAGCTCGGTCATCTGGCCGGCGCGGCCTACATCTCCCGCTCGGACGGGGTGTCGTGGAGCGAGGAGGCGAAACTCCTCCCCTCGACGGGCTCGGCCACTGACGAATTCGGCTTCGCCGTGGACATCTCGGGCGATGTGGCGCTGGTCGGCGCGCCCGGCGACAGCAGCGGAGGCGCCGCCTTCGTTTTCCGGTACGACGGGTCGACGTGGAACGAAGAGGATCGGTTTCTTCCCTCGAGCGGGCTCCCGGACCTGGAATTCGGTGCGGCCGTGTCGATCGACGGGAATGTGGCGGTCATCGGCGCCCTGAGGGATAATTCGGCGGCCGTCTTCCGGTTCGACGGGTCGGCCTGGTCGGAGGATGAGGTGCTCGTCCCCTCGGACGGAGGATCAGCGTTCGGACGTTCCGTCTCCGTGTCCGGGGACGTGATCGTGGTCGGCGACGATACGGACAGCGACCTGGGATTTCTCGTCGGCTCCGCCTATGTCTTTCGGTTCGACGGAGCCGCGTGGGTCGAGGAGGAGAAACTCGTCGCCTCGGACTGGGCCGAGGGCGAACAGTTCGGCTACGACGTGGCCGTGCGGGGGAACGAGGTCGTGGTCGGCGTGCCGCACTTCATCGCTTTTCCCGGCCCGGCCGGGGCCGCCTACGTGTTCCGGTTCGACGGGATGAATTGGGTGGAGGACGATAAGCTCGTCTCCTCCGACGGCGAGGCCCTCGACCGCTTCGGAAACTCCGTCGGTATATCGGGGGACCGGATCGTGGTCGGAGCCCCCACGGATGACGACCAGGGACTGGCGAGCGGTGTCGTGTTCCTCTTCAGCCGGTCCGACTCCGGCTGGGTCGAGACGGACAAGCTCCTCGCCTCGGACGGGGTGACGGGGAACTGGTATGGATGGGATGTCGATTTTGTCGCCGGCGTCGCGATCGCCAGCGCCCTATTCGAGGATCAGTTGGGGGAGAGTGCGGGTGCGGCGTATCTGTTCGAGAACCTCTGCGATTTGACGTTGGACGGACCTGATCCGGGAACGGCCGGGGTCGTGAACACCCTGACGGCGACGTGCGGCACGGCGGGGGAGCCGATCTTCTTCGTGTTCGGAGTCTCCGAGGGAACGACTCGTGTGCCCGGATGCCCCGGCGTCGATCTCGGCATCGCGAATCCCCGGATTCTTGGCAGTTCGGTGGCCGACGCTGACGGCGTGGCGAGTTTCAATCAGTTCGTTCCCAACGTGGCCGCCGGTGTATCGGTTCTCCTGCAGGCGGTCGATCCCGCGACGTGCCGGGTGAGCAATCTCGTCCAACATACGTTTCCCGATTAGGATAGGGTGCCGGTTACCCCTCCCGCCATGTCATCGACATCTCCGCTCGTGGAGCGGCCCGTACCCTGGAACGGTCGTCGACGCCCGAGACGGGCCCTTCGCCGGTCGGGCGGTGTGAGCCGTACGGATAGGGCCGCGTGACCGGAGACGAAAGAGGACGGCATAAATCGCAACCGCCCGCCCATTAGATTCCCACACGACGATACCGCGAATCCGCTCTCCCGCTCGCGGAAATGGAGAGATACCACTACTTCCCCGCATCCCTTTCCCGGATCGCGTTCAGGATCTTTTCCGGGGTGATCGGGAGATCCTTGATCCAGGTGCCGGTTGCGTTGGCGATGGCGTGCGCGACGGCTCCGAGCACGGGTAGTGTACTCCCCTCACCGATCTCCTTGGCGCCGAACGGACCCCTCGGCTCATAGGAGTCGACAAGGCCGCTGATGATCTCCGGCGCGTCCTTGATGGTCATGATCAGGTAGGCGTGGAGGTTCGGGTTGAGGATCCGTCCCTTCTCATCGAACTGGACGTCCTCCATGATGGTTT
>JALGZR010000092.1 GCA_025774805.1 bacterium | reverse complement strand
CGTGACGCCCCTGCGGGCCGGGATCGCGGGCGCGGTCGTCGGGGCGCTCGTCGAGGGCGGACAGGTCCTGCTCCCGGCGCGCGTCCCCGACACGACCGACGTGATCCTCGGCGGGGCCGGCGCGTTCCTCGGTGCCTGGATCTGGCACCGGGCCCGCTCGCGGGTACCGGGGTGACCCGCTCGCGGACCCGGAAAGCGTAGGGCCCGACTCTCCGCCATCGCTCTCGGATCAGCCGGAACGACCCTTCTTCTTGTTCTCCTTGTCGTCCTTCTCGTGCTGCTTGCTCTTCTTGCTTTTCTCGGTCTTTCGTTCGCCAGCCCGTTTCTGCGGCGCACCCCTGGAGCGATCGCGCGACTCTTCCTTTCGAGATTCCTTCTTCAACTCGCGGTCCTCGCCCTTCGACGCGCCCGGGCGAGCGCGCTCATCTGCGGCGCGCACCTTCCCGGCGGCCGCGACCTCGCGGCTCTTCTCCCCGGTGACCTCTCGCTTCACGACGGTCTTCTCCTTGCGGATCCTGTCCCGGGCGATGTCGGGCTTCGCGACGCTCCTTCCCGCACGAACCTTCTCGTGCGTCACCACGCGCTTCACGGCCTCTCGTCCCGCACGCACCTTCTCCCGCTGACCGTGCGGCTCGTGGAGGACCAGCCACCGGTCGCCGGCCCGCTTCTTCTTGAGACCGGTCTTCACGGTGCGGATCTTGTTCTTGGAGATCTTCTGTGCGTAGTCGAAGTGGAGACTTCGGCCGACGGGCAGGACCTTCTTCTTCTTGAAGAGACTCAGCGTGTGCTCGACCGGCAGGATGTGTCGGTGCACGCTCGTTCCGTAGAAGTCCCGATCGGACACGAAGATCCAGAACCGGAAGTCCAGGCCGGAGTCGTGGTAGACGAAGGTGCCGCCATATCCGTAGTCCACGGGATAGGCCGTGAGATGGTAGCGGTGATACCGGGGGTACCGGTATCCGGCGGGCGGCAGCGGCGCCCAGCCGACACAACCGTCGACCACGGCCCAGGTGACCCACGCCGGAGCGTACGTGTAGCCCGGCACCCAGCCCCAGCCCGCATGGTCGACGTACACCCACCGACCGTAGTGGTGCGGGATTTCCCCCCAGGGCTCGTAGGAGACCCAGGTCATTCCGTGGGACGTGTGAATCCAGTGGCCGTAGACATACGGTCGCCAGGACGCCTCGACGAACGGGAACCACAGATGCGCGCGCAGCCTCGGCACCCAGCGCCAGTGGCCGTAACCGTGCAGGAACTCGAAGCGGACGACCTCGGCGGGGTACGGACCGTAGTACGGGCGCGATCCGAATCCATGGAGATCGTCGAGGTAGTACTCGCCGTCGTAGTAGCGGGAGTCGTCGTACCGTCCGTAATCGTCCCGGTCGCCGTACCAATCGTCCTCATCGTGATCGTCGTGCGCCCGGGCCGCAGGGGAGAGCGCGAGCAGCGCGACCGCGGCGGAACACGCCAGGGCCGTCCACGCCGTCCGCTTTCGTTTTCGCTGGTGTGTCGCGTGCGCTTTCATGATTCACCTCCTGGATGCCGCGCCTCAGAGGATCCGCAACGGGCGTGCCAGAACCGGCCCCAAGGCGGAAAGTATTGTCGGACAAAGAGTTGCGGGACATGCCGGCCGGCCGGGGCCACTCGCTCCCGGGTCGGAGCGACACGCGCCGGGGTCGATGGATCATGCGGCCCCCGAGGCGTCTCGCGGGGGCCGGCGGAGGCCGGCGGCCATCCGCGGGCCCCGCCAGGAGTCCCGCCCGGCCGCGCCGTTTCCCACGTTCTTCAACCTCGCGGGCACACCGCCCCCGCGTCCTCCCCGCCTGAGAAACCCATCGAGAAGGTGCCCGAGTGGGTGATATCCTGAACGACCGGTGGAAGGGTAAGTCGAGGTTCGGTATCGGGATTGCCGGCGCCAGAGCCGCCCTGGCGCGATCGTTGGGTGGCAAACCGACCGATCCGATCCCACGGGTCTCGAGGGAAGGATGAGTAGAGGGATCCCACCCGTTCCGTCCACGGACCGGAGAGGTGCCGTGCATTCTCCCGAGGCCGACCATTCCCTGGATGCCGCAGGGCTCCGTCGGGCATTCCTCTCCCTGATCGTCACGCTTCTGCTTCCCTTCTCGGTCACTTCCGCCGCCGACTGCGAATCCGAGCTGGCGGATGCCGAGCGGTACTACTCGAGCGGCCAGTTCGACGACGCCCTCTACCGTCTCGAAACCTGTCTTGATCAGGAGGGGATTTCGCCGGACGAGAGCCGTCTCGCGCATCGGCTGATGGGGCTCACCCTCATCGCGCTGTACCGCCTCGACCAGGCACGCGGAGCGGTCGAGAGCCTTCTCGAGATCGATCCCGACTATGAGCTCGATCCGAATCGGGACCCTCCGCAATTCGTGGCATTGGTGGAAGATGTGCGCTCCCAAAGAGTGGAGGCGTCCGCGCCCGAGGTCGAGAGCTCGGCGAGACGGGGATGGAGGAAGTGGCTCCTCGCCGCCGGCGGGGCCGTCGTGACCGGTGTCGTCGTGGGACTGATCGCGGCCGGCGATGACGGTGGCAACGGGGGATCGACGTCCCTTCCGGATCCACCCGATCTACCTCCCCAACCGTAGTCGAAGCGAGACCCGTTATCGATCGACCACCACTCCGAGAACTGCCCGGGAAAGACACGATGTTAGCCGGAATATCTCACCAGTCTCTTCTGCGGCAGCGACTCGCGCGATCCGGACTCGTGAGCTCGGGTCTGGTGATTCTCGGCGCAGCGATCGCCTCGGCATCCGACGCGAAGCCTCGCCCCGGCACGGCCGGCGTTCCGTCCACGGCCGATCTGGCCCTCACGAAGATCGTGAACACCCCCCGGGCGAATCTGGGGGACGCCGTGACGTTTGCCGTGACGCTGACGAACCTCGGGCCGGCGGAGGCCACCGGAGTCGAGATCACGGACGGGGCCCCTCCGGGGCTGACGTTCACCGAGATCACGACGAGCGGCTCGACGACCTATGCGGACAGCACGTGGATGGTGGGGACTCTCGCGAGCGACTCGACGGCGACGCTCGTCATCCGGGCCACGCTCGATCAACTCGGGACCCACGAGAACACGGCGAGGGTCACGGCGTCCGACCAAGAGGACCCGAACGACACGAACGATCAGGGGAGCGCCACGGTGTCCGCCGTCGAGGCCGATCTCGGTCTGACGAAGAGCGTGTCGGACTCGACGCCGAGCGTCGGGGACGACGTGATGTTCACCGTCACGGTCACGAACTACGGCCCGGACGACGCCTCGGGAATCGTCGTCTCCGATCCGCCGGTCCTCGGGCTCGCCGTCGACACGACCGCCACCACGACGACGACCGGCACGTTCGCGAGGGGGGACTGGACGCTCGGGTCCCTTCCGAGCGGGGAATCCGCCGAGCTCTCACTGGTGGCCCGCGTGCTGTCCCCGGACGCAATCGTGAACACGGCCGCGATCACCCGGGCGGACCAGGGGGACCCCGTGCCGGGAAACGGCGCGGCGAGCGCTCCGTTGACCGGGCAGGCCGCAGACCTCGTGCTCAGTATGTCCGCGGACGACGTGGAACCGGCCCCCGGGGACACCGTCTTCTTCTCGGTGCAGATCACGAATTTCGGACCGAGCGACGCGATGGGGATCGAGGTGAGCAACGTGCAACCCCCCGGGCTCGCGTTCGTCACGGATTCGACGACCGCGGGATCGTACTCGGACGGCCACTGGACCCTCGGATCGCTTCCCTTCGGAAGCTCCGCGAACCTCTGGATCCGGGGACGGGTCGACGGCGCCCTCCCGATCCGCAACGAGGCGGAGATCCTCAGGGCCGATCCGCCCGATCTGAACCCGAACAACAACGCGGCCGGCGTGACACTCTCCACCGTGATGGCGGATCTCGCGTTGACCAAGTCGGTGGATGCCGTCTCCCCCAACGTCGGCGGCACGGTGATGTTCACGGTGACGCTCACGAACCACGGTCCGGACGACGCCACGGACATCGAGGTGACGGACGCCGCGCCCGACGGGCTGACCTTTCAACCCCCGAACCCGGACACGGGAACGTATGCGGACGGAGTCTGGAGCGTCGAGTCGCTGGCGGTCGACTCCAGCGCGGTGTTGGCCATCACCGCCCGGGTGGATCGAGCGGGGAGCATCACGAACACGGCGACGATCACGGCCACCGGAGCGGCGGACGAACTCCCCGGGAACGACCGGGCCGGCGCGACCCTGTCCGGGAGACTTGCGGATCTGGAGGTCACGAAGTGTGTCTCCGCGGGCGCCCCGGGATGTGACCCGCAGGCCGTGGCGGCGCTGGGAGATTCGGTGACCTTCACGGTCACGATCACGAACCGGGGGCCCGACCCGGCGACGAGCATCACGGTGAGAGACTCGGTGCCCGACGGTCTCGGCTTCGGGAGCATCACCGCGACGGAAGGATTCTACGTGGACGGGACGTGGAGACTCCCGTTCGAACTGGCCGTGGCCGTTACCGAAACGCTGACGATCGTTGCCGGGGTGGACAGCGTGGGTCAGATGGCGAACGTGGCCAGGATCACGGGTCGGGATCAGTACGATCCGAACCCGTTCAACGACGAGGCGAGCGCATCGGTCTTCTCCGGATCGGCGGATCTCCAGGTTCTGATCACCACCGATCAGACGAACCCGAACCGGGGCACGGACGTCACGTTCACGATCACCGCGACGAACCACGGACCGGACGAGGCCCCCGACGTCGAGGTGGCCGATTCGTTGCCTCCGGGACTTGCGTTCGTTTCGGCCACCCCGAGTCGGGGAAGCTACGCCGCGGGAGTCTGGACTCTGGGCGATCCGCTGCCGACGGGAGCCATCGAGACCCTGGAGATCGTGGCGACGGTCGAGCAGGCGACCCCGTTGACGAATGTGGCGACGATCTCTTCGAGCGAGAGGGCCGACGAGGTCTACGGGAACAACTCCGCGAGCGTCACCATCGTGGGGAACGAGCATCCGCTCTTCGCTTCGATCAACGCTCCGGTGGCCACGCTCGGGGCCGACGTGACGGTCTCGGCGGCGATCACCGATCCGGACGGTGTCGTCTCGCCGGCGATTCACTACGCGCCGGGCGGGCCAGGGAGCGTCCGGAGTGTCGGAATGGTAAACCTGTCCGGCGACGTCTACCAGGGGGTCGTCCCCGCGGCCGACGTCACGAGTCTCGGTCTGGTCGGCTATCTCACGGCGGAGGACTCGCGAGGGTTCGAGGGCCGGTCGGAGCGGTTCGCGATCCGGGTGGCGGTCCCCAACCAGACCAGGGACAGCGCGCAACCGGGAGGATCGGAGCAGACGGCCTACCGGTTGTTCTCGGTTCCCCTGGACCTCGACGACGAGAGCCCGGCCGCGGTCCTGGAAGACGATCTGGGTGAATACGACTCGAAGAGCTGGAGGTTCTTCGAACTCCGGTCGGACCAGGCGTATACGGAGTTCCCCGGGACGGTCGGGATGGCGGCCGGCCGGTCGTTCTGGCTCGCGGTGAAGGAGCCGGGGAAGGTCATCGACACCGGCCCCGGAACGACGGTGGAAGCGGACACCTCGTTCGCGATCGATCTCCACCCGCAGTGGAACTTCGTAGGAAACCCCTTCACATTCTCGATCCCGCTCTCGAACGTCGCGCTGGAGTCGGGTGGCGGGCCCGACATCCTGACGTACGAGGGCGGCAACGGCTGGATCTCTCCCGGCATGCTCGTGCCCTATGAGGGATACGCGATCTGGGCGAACGGGGCCGACCACCTCCGGATCGACCCGGACCTTGCGCCGTCCCCGAGCCCCGGCCCCGCGGCGGATCCGGCCGGGTGGGCGGTTCGCATCCGAGCGCGGGTCCAGGACGCCCACGACGCGGAAAACACCGCCGCGATCGCCCCGACGGCATCGGACGGATTCGACGCCCGGGATCGCATCGAACCGCCCGTGATCGGGGGCTACGTGTCGGTCGCGTTCGACCCGCCGGCCGGATCGGGGCTGCCCGGACTGCGAACCGACGCGCGGCCGGAGGTCGGAGAGGGACAGGTCTGGCGATTCACGGTGCGGACGAACATCCCCGACCGGGTCGAGCTCCGATTCGAAGGCATTGCCGAAGTCCCGGAGGAGCACGAGGTCTGGCTGGCCGACGAGCAGCTCCAGATCGCACAGGACCTGCGGGGGCGCAACACCCATGCCTTCGTGTCCCGGGGGAAAGAGAACGTGGCCGGCCTACGACTTCTCGTCGGACCGCGGCCCTTCGTCGACGCCCAGATCCGCGTCCTCGACCTGATTCCCCCGAGTTTCGTGCTGGCGCAGAACTTCCCGAACCCGTTCCGCGGGCTCACGACGATTCGCTACGGGGTCCCGCGGGAGACTCCGGTGACGCTGAGGATCTACAACGTTCTCGGACAAGAGGTGAGCACGCTCGTCGACGGCGAGCCGAGGACCCCGGGCTACCACGTGGAGATCTGGGACCGAAGGAACGGCTCCCGGCACGTCGTGGCCAGCGGAGTGTACTTCTGCGTCTTGCGCGCCGGAGACGAGACGAGGAAGAGAAAGCTCGTCGTCTTGCGCTAGCCTGCATTTCTCACCAGGCGCGGCTTTGCCGCTGCCGCAGCAGAGGCTGGTGAGATATGCAGGCTAGCCTGACGGCGCGACCGACCGGGCCGCACGAATGGACGAAGAGCATCTCGATTTCTACCGGCGTCTTCGCGGGCGTGTCGAGGAGTGGGCGGGTGGTGCGGGACAGCTGCACCGCCACCTCGACATCCTTCTGGCCGCTCCCGACTTCTTCTACCTGCTCCTGAAGCTCTCCGGCGATCCGGACGTGCCGAAGCAGGAGAAGGTCAAGCTCCTCGCCGCCATCATCTACTTCGTGACCCCCCTCGATCTCTTTCCCGAAGCTCTCTTCGGTCCGGTCGGATATCTCGACGACACCGCCCTGGCGGCCTACGTCCTGAGCGGTCTCGTCAACCGAACGGATCCGGAGGTCGTGCGGCGTCACTGGGCGGGCAGCGGTGACGTGCTCGAGGTGATCCAGCGAGTCCTGGACGTCGCGAACTCGATGATCGGAAGCGGACTCTGGAAAAGGCTGCGGGGGATCGCCGATCGGTTCTGAGTCCGATCGGCCGCGCCCCCCGCGACCGAGAAACACGATCGTCCCGGCATTCGCGTAGAGGTGGTCTCCGGGAGCGGCTTCAAGGCACGAGCGCGACGGTCTCCCGGTGCCGTTTCCTCAGACCCGCCATGTCGCGAGAGAGTCACGTCCGCCGCGAAGGGACCGCGTCCGGTGACTCGGGAGTGGAAGAGAGGGCGCCAAGGAAAAGGGCAGGGGAAATCCCCTGCCCTTCCCGGTCTCGTGGGCCCGTGGTCGCTCCTACAGGAACCCGATCGATCCCATGATCGACAGGACGTGGTTCTTGGCCTCGACGCCGGTGTCCTGGTCGATCGTGTTCGTGAGGCCGAGCGTGTACCGGACGTCGATGCCGACGGTCCGGACGCCGCTCGACATCGGGATCTCGAGGCCTCCGCCGAAGACGAGCCCGAAGTCGAACGCGCTGGTCTCGTCCTTCATGTCGTACTCCCCGTCCAACGGTGCGCCCATCCCTTCGATTGCAGTCTTCGAGGAGAGGTTATACGCCACCGAAGGACCGGCGAACAGCGACGGGTGGGCGGAGGCGTGCGGCATGAAGCTCGCCTTCGCGAGCACCGGCACCTCGATGTAGTCGAGCTTGGCGCTTCCAGAGACGCCGGAGGCCTCTTCCTTGTCGCCCTTCATGGAGAAGAGCGCTTCGGGCTGGATCGACCACCCCGGGGCCAGCGGGATGCCGATGTAGCCACCGATGGCCATCCCACTCCGGTAGTCTGAGTACTCCGAGTCGCTCGGATCGACGCTCTGGTTCGCGATGTTGACACCGCCCTTGACCCCGGCGTGGATCTCTTCGATCGCCGCCGCCGGCGCCTGCAGGACGAGGAACATGCCCAGGGCGACGAGCAGGCACATGGCGCGATTCATTCGGACTTCTCCTTGTGGATGGAGGTCCCCGCAGTGATCAGCGCGGGGATTCGCCCCCTTAACGGAGAGCAAGCGCCCCGGCTTGAGACCGGAACCGGGGTGGCCATGATCGTTCGACCATCATTCGAGCGGCAACTTGGCAATCCTTGTCAAGTTTTGCGGAAATCGTCGAACCGGGGACCGGACGCAGGGACTGCGTGGATTCCGTCATGGGCCCATAGGCCCTCCTCGGAGCGCTCCTTGTCACACATCGGCACCGGCAAGGCCTCGGTTTCGCCCCGAATCCCCCGATCCTGACGGGAGTCGGCTCTCCCCCGACCTCGCGAAATCGGCCCTTGTCCGATTGCTCCCTCCGGTTCAGGATTCGCCGCGAGGAGAACCACCCGCCGAGTGATCGGGTGGCCGGGCGGTCCCGCGCACGGCCCGGGTGGCCGTCCGACGACCCGAGAGGAGAAAGAGGATGCCGGCTCGACGGACCCGCAATCGTCTGCGGATCTCCTCTGTCGGGGCCGCCCCCCCCGTCCTTCTCGGAGCGGCCGCTCTCCTGGGGGCGGGGTGCGCGAGTGTCGACCCCTTCTCTCTCGAACGGATCCTCGGATCGGATTCCGAGGGGGGGGTGGTCGTCGACGAGAGGACCGTGGTCGCCGGGCTGAAGGAGGCGCTTCGTGTGGGCACCGACCGGACGGTGGCCTCCACCTCACGACTCGATGGATACGCGGGCAATCCTCTCATTCGCATTCCACTTCCCGACCAGCTGCAACCCGTCTCCCGCACCCTCCGGAGCGTGGGCCTCGGAGGCACCGTCGACGAGTTCGAGCTGGCCATGAACCGGGCCGCGGAGAAGGCCTCGGGAGAGGCCCTGGACGTTTTCGTCGGCGCCATTACCTCGATGACGCTCACGGACGCGTTCGGTATCCTGCGCGGCCATGACACCGCCGCCACGGAGTACTTCCGGAACCGGACGGAGGACGAGCTGAGAACGCGGTTTCGGCCCATCGTGATCGACAAGCTCTCCGACGTGGGCGTCTATCGCCTCTATGACCGGGTGCTGCAGGGATACCTTGCACTCCCACTCACCACGGAGCCGGAGTTCGACCCCGACGACTATGTGACGCAGAGAGCCCTGGACGGGCTGTTCACCGTCTTGGGCCAGGAGGAGAAGAGGATTCGAGACGATCCCGTAGCGCGGACGACCAAGCTTCTGCAGACCGTGTTCTCGAGCACGGCGCGATCTTCACCGGAGTGAAGGAACCCGGAACCCGAGAGATCCGAGGACCGTCCAGAGCCGAAGGGAGGATACCCATGAGCGTGTACCGGAAAGTGATCGCGGTTCTCTGTTTTGGCGCCCTTCTGGGGCTGACCGCCTGTGCGGGCGACTCGACACCCGAAGATGCCACGCAATCGGCCGCGGAGAAGGTTGAAGGCGCCGTCTCCGAGCTGGCGGAGCTCTCGACGGAGAAGGTTCGCGAGCTCGCCGAGATCGCGGCCGCCATCGAGAAAGAGCCCGGCCGCATTCAGGAGATCCTCGAAGAGAAGGGGATCACGAAGGAGAAGTTCGACGAGATGATGAAGACCGTCTCGGAGACCCCTGCGCTCAAGGAAGCGTTCGACGCGGCGAAGAAGGCGTTCGACTGATCCGAAGCGAGCCACCGGCGGGGCCCCGGCGGGCGAAGCGGCCCGCGGGAGCCCCGTCCCGTTTCCTCGGCTCCATGCCGGCGGCTCCCCGCCGACCTCTCGAAGGAATCCCTTCCGGCTCACGGACCTCCTCGCGACGTGGGGTCCGGCCTGAGCCCGTGGGGGTGTCGTGACGGCCGTGCATCACTCTGTCTGACAGCGCGGGCAGACGTGCGAGGAGCGCCCGGCCACGATCAGGCGGACGATCGCAGTTTCACACTGCGGACAGGGCTGCCCGGTCCGACCGTACACCCGGTGGTGTCGCCGAAACGCGCCGGGCCGGCCGCGCAAGTCCCGGTAATCCCTCAGAGTCGATCCGCCGTGCCGAATCGCGGTCCGGAGGATTCTCCGCAGAACGAGGAGAAGACGGCGGGTCTCGTCCTCCTCGAGTCTCGCCGCCCGCGTCGCGGGATGGATGCACGCAGCGAAGAGGGCCTCGTCGCAGTAGATATTGCCGAGTCCGGCAATGGCTTGTTGATCGAGAAGAAGGGCCTTGATCTGACGGGGGCGCGCCAGGAGGTTCCGGAACGCCGGAAGGCGGACCGCGAGCGCATCGGGGCCGAGCGGGGGGGGTTCCGACCCGGCCGCGGCGTTGCCGTTCGGTCGGGAGCGAATCCACACCGCCCCGAACCGTCGCGGGTCGCACACGCGAAGCTCACGGCGGCGTCCCCGAAGCCTCAGGCGGAGATGGGTGTGGGGGGCGATCCGGTTCCGGATTCCCGCGACCAGGAGCCTTCCGCTCATGCCGAAGTGAACGACGATCTCTCCGGGGGGAGACAGCTCGAGGATGAGTCTCTTTCCGTGACGACCGACCCGCGAGATTCTCCGGCCGGCCAGGTCCGCGGCCGTCGAAGGCGGAAGACACCGGACATAGTCCGGTCGGCGGATATCGACGCCGGCGATGGCCGCTCCCTCGACGACGGGGCGCAGTCCCCGGGCGATGGTCTCGACTTCGGGCAGCTCGGGCATGGCGGACCCATTCTAGCCTGCATTCCTCACGGGGTGCGGCGGGCCGCTGCCTCGTGTCGAGTCCCGTGATACACGCAGGCTAGCCTGTTGCGACGCTCCGATACCGCCCCTAGAATGGCCCGCGGTCGGCTGCCGGTCCCTCCGGGCCGGCTCCACTCCTCCCGACGAGTCCCGCCATGCCTCTTCCCCACAGGCGATCGCCCGTCTCGACCGCTGCGGTCGCGCCGGGTGAGGGGGAAGGCCGGCGGATCGTCCCCCTCCTCGTCGCGGCTCTGCTGATCGCCTTCTTTCTTCTCGGACTCCACGCCGCCCTTCGCAACTCGGCGGTCAGTGACGAGATCGGGGGTCACACCACCGCCGGATACCTCTATCTGCGGACGGGGGAGTATTCCGGGGGCATCGGCAACTTCCCGCTGGCGCAGGCCCTCATGGCGCTCCCGGTCGTCCTTCTCGGCCTCGAGTACGAGCCGTTCACGGAGCAGCACCTCGCTCTCTTCCGACTTCCGTCGCTGCTCCTGGGAGTCGGGCTCGGTCTTCTTCTCTATCGATTCGCAGCGGGGGTGAGCGGGCGTCTCGCCGCCCTGTTCGCGATCATCCTCTTCGCCCTCTCCCCGAACATGCTCGCTCACGGGGCTCTGGCCACGATCGACTTTCCGCTAGCGTTCTTCACCCTGGCGACCTGGGTCGCGCTCCGGGCGGCCGTTCGGCGGCCCTCGTGGATTCGTATGTCCGTCCTGGGTCTCGCCCTCGGCGCGGCGATGGCGACGAAAGTCCAGGGCTTTCTGCTCGTTCCCCTGGTCGCTCTCGGCCTGATCCTGGGGCCGAGCCTGGAGGCGGGACGCTGGACGCGTCCCCGCCCGCAATGGTCCTGGGCCGCCGTCGTCGTCATTCCGTGGATCGTGCTGCACGTCGTCTTCTGGCACTCCCCACTCTCCGGGGGCGGTGAGATCGTGCCCCCGCTCTTCCTTCGGGCACTCCGGATGAAGCTGCGACACGCGACCGGCGAGCTCCCGACGGGCCAGATCGCCTACCTCAACGGGGAGTACTCCGCCAAGGGGTGGTGGTATTACTTTCCGGTCGCGGTGTTCGTGAAGACGCCGATCCCCACCCTCCTTCTCCTGGCCGCGGGTCTCTTCGCAACAAGGAGCCGCCGGATCCTCGCCTACGGCCTCGTCCCGGCCGCGGCGTTCCTCGGCGCCGCAATGATTTCGAGGCTCAACATCGGCCTCCGTCACGTTCTCATGATCTATCCGTTCTTGTTCCTGATCGCCGGGCACGGGGCCGCGGTGCTGGCACGGTGGAGGGCGGGGAGGGCCGTCCTCGGACTCCTCGCGGTCTGGATGGCCGCCTCGATCGCGATCCACGCCCCGCACCATCTCTCCCACTTCAACGAGCTCGCGGGGGGGCCGACGAACGGGCACCGGGTGCTGATCGGATCGAACTTCGATCTCGGGCAGAACGACCGGTATCTCGAGGAGTACCTGGCCGGGTCGGAGGATGAGGTCCGGATCAATCCGGACCCCTTTCGTCCCGCGACGGGACGCATTCTCGTCAAGGCGAGCGCGCTCTACGGTTCATACGGGCTTGGCGGACCCCAGGCATTTCTCTGGCTGAAGCGGTTCGAGCCGGTGCGGCAGATCGCCTACACGTGGTTCGAGTACGACGTGCCCCGGGATGCATTCGCCGACGAATCGTCTCCCCGAATCCGCCCGCCGCGCGGCCCCTACCGTCCGTGGAAACGCACGGTCGACCCCGGTGAGCTCGACCGGATCCTCCCGAGGCTGGAGAGCCATCTCCGCGCGACCGGGAGATCCTATGCCGACGTCATGGAGGACGAGTATCGCCTGAGGCTCGGTCGCGCCTACTTGGCGACAGCTTCCTATGGCTGTCTGCTGGAAGAGATGAGAACGATTCTCCGAAACAATCCGACCTCGGAGGCGGCCATCGGGTTCGGGGGGGAGATCATGGTGCGGTGGAAGGTGGGGGGGCTTCGCTTTCGCGGCCGGCAGTACCTCAACGGACCGCGCTGCCTCGACCCCGACGCCCTCGCCCCTCCGCCGTCCCTCGACGATGTCGTGAACCTGGCCCGCGAGGCCGGCGTCAGCCGCCCGATCTCGGACGCGCACTTCGGGCTGGGGTTGGCACTGGAGGGACTCGGGCGCACGCCCGAGGCGGTGGAGCAGTTCCGAACGGCGCTGCGAATCGCCCCGGCCCACGCCCAAGCCGCCGCGCGACTGATCGCTCTGGGAGCGGCCCCGGAGACCTCCGGGGGCTAGCCCGTACCCGCGTCGGCCCCCGTGGATACGACGGGATCCCGCTCGCGACGGGGCGGTTGGGGAAGCCACGCGACGCGCGACCTTCCGAACGTGATCACATAGACGAACGTGCTCCCGAGAATGCGGAGATCCAGTCCCAGGGAACGATTACGGACGTACCAGAGGTCGCGGTCCATCAGGTCGCGGCTCAACCGACCGCGGCGCGATCGGAACGCTCCGGCGATCTGGGAGAGCCCCGCCATCCCGGGAAGAACCGATTGGCGGAGGCGAACCTCTTCCGGAAGGCAGTCCTGCAGGTCCCCGGGAACGAGCGGTCGGGGTCCCACGCACGACATGCGCCCCTGAAGCAGGTGGATAACCTGGGGAAGCTCGTCGACACCGATCCGCCGGGCGAATGTCAGCACGCCGTTCGGCGGGTGCCCGTTTGTCCCCTCATTCATGGTTCGGAATTTGAGAACGCGGAACCGCTGACCCCTCCAACCGATCCGCTCCTGTCGGAAGAAGAGACCCGAGAGCCCCTTCATCCTTCCGCGGACCCACATGAAGGGAATCGCGATCAGGAAGATGGGAAACATCACGATCGCGGCTGCGACGTCCACGATCCGCTTGGATCGAGGGATGCTCTCCAGCCCGGAAGGGATCGCGGGAATCTCTCGAGGAACACGGGCTGGCAATCGTCCGGGGGACCTGGGACGGCCGGAGCGCTTCGGTGGATCATCTCGGACCAGGCACTGATCAAGGGGCGTATTTGACATTCGATCTCATCGAGGTGAAAGGAATCGAGGCGGGCGAAGATCGGTTGCTGGACGGGTCAGGATGCCCTCCGGAGGCGGCGTCGTAGACCCGGGCCTGACAAGGAAATTCCGAGAACTCGGTCACGATGCGGTTCCAGTGTGCGAGTCCGGGCCGAAAGCGAGCTCACCCCGGGAAGATCACCGGGTCTCCGAATTCGGCGCACTTCATGGTAGACCGGGCGGTGGGGTGAACTCTAGTCGACCTTGACGAAAACTTGGATTCTTCGGCGCCCGCCTCACCCGATTTGGGGAGAATGCGCAGACCCGGCCCCGCCCGCCAGGTGATAAGAGAGTTCGCATCTGGGACCGGAGCGGCCGTCATCCCCCATGTCGGACCCCCGGCACGGTTTCCTTGACGGCGCGGCTCGGCGGCGGCAACGTCAGTCGAAGAGGTCCCCGCATGCCTGCCCCCTCTCCGAGAGCGCCGCGTTTGGGCGGCCCCTCGCTCTCACCGGAGCCGGCGGTGTTCTGCGGGAGGAAGGGCTCCGGGTGAACGTCCTTCTCATCAGTCCCGAGTTTCCGGACACGTTCTGGAGTTTCAAGCACACGCTGAAGTTCATCCGGAAGCGGGCTTCACTCCCTCCACTGGGCCTGTTGACCGTCGGGGCGATGCTGCCGCCCGAGTGGAATCGACGGCTCGTCGATCTCAACGTGTCGAAGCTCACCGAGAAGGACCTCGCATGGGCGGATTGCGTCTTCGTCAGCGGAATGACCGTTCAGAGAGAGTCCGCCCGACGCGTCATCGCCCGCTGTCGGCGAGCGGGCGTTCGCATCGTGGCGGGGGGACCTCTCTTCACCAGCGAGCACCACTCGTTCGATGGAGTCGACCACTTCGTTCTGGACGAGGCGGAGTCCACCCTTCCCCCGTTTCTCGAGGATCTGCAGAAGGGGTGCGCTCGACCCATCTATCGATCCACCGAGTTCCCCGACGTCCGGTCCACCCCGATCCCCGCGTGGGAGCTCGCGCGCCTCGATCGCTACGCCTCGATGAGCATCCAGTACTCCCGGGGCTGCCCGTTCCACTGCGAGTTCTGCAACGTGACCTCGCTCTTCGGTCATCGTCCCCGCCTGAAGACCGCGGGGCAGATCGTGGCGGAGCTCGACTACCTGTGGGAGCTCGGCTGGAGGGAACGCGTCTTCTTCGTGGACGACAACTTGATCGGTAACAAGCGGCAGCTCCGCACCGAGCTCCTTCCGGCCCTCATCGAGTGGCAGAAGAGGAGGGGAGGGATCCCGTTCTATACCGAGGCGTCCATCGACCTCGCCGATGACGAGGAGTTGATGGACATGATGACCCGTGCGGGATTCGACACGGTGTTCGTGGGCATCGAGACCCCGGACGAGGGAAGCCTCGCCGAGTGCAGCAAGAAGCAGAACCGCCGGCGGGATCTCGTGGAGGACGTCAAGAGGATCCAGCGGGCGGGGATGCAGGTCCAGGGCGGGTTCATCGTGGGATTCGACTGCGACACCCCTTCCATCTTCCAGCGTCAGATCGACTTCATCCAGAAGAGCGGAATCGTGACGGCAATGGTCGGTCTGCTGCAGGCCCCCCACGGCACGCGGCTGTACCAGCGGCTCCAGAAAGAGGGACGGCTTCTCGGACAGTTCACGGGAGACAACGTGGACGGATCCACGAACATCATCCCCCGCATGGACATGGACGTCTTGCGCGACGGATATCGGAGGATTCTCCAGCACATCTACTCTCCGGACGTGTA
>JALGZR010000162.1 GCA_025774805.1 bacterium | reverse complement strand
CCCCGCTCGACCAAAAGTTCGGTGAGATCCCGCAGCCTCGTGGCGTCTTCCATTCCGACCGGCAGGGCGGGTACGCCGTCGAAGTCCGACCCGAGCGCGATATGGTCTACACCCACAAGGTGGACCATGTAATCGATATGATCGGCTATGGCGGTCATGGGGATGTTGTATCCCCCCATTTCCCTCGCGACGATCGCGTTCTTCCGCCGGTAATACTCCGCCGGTTGATCCCGAAGGGCTTCGCGAAGCGAGTCGAGCTCGGCCGTTTTCGTTTCGAGGGCCTCGTTCTCGAGACGGTTGTAGGCGCTGTCGAGGTAAGCGGGGTAGAAGTTGACCCCGATCACCCCGCCGTTCTCGGCGATGGCCCGGATCTGCTCGTCGGTCAGGTTCCGGTAGTGCGGGCAGATTCCCGCGGCGCACGAGTGCGAGGCGATTACCGGTTTGCTCGTTACCTCCAGAACGTCCCAGAAGGTGCTCTCCGATACGTGCGACACGTCGACGATCATCCCGAGACGGTTCATTTCCCGGATGACCTCGACGCCGAAATCGGTCAGGCCGCCGTGCTTCGTCCCTTCGTCCGTCTCCTCCTTCGCGGCGTCCGCCCAGTCGTTCGTGTTGTTCCAGGTCAGCGTCATGTACCGGACACCCCGGTCGTACATTTCCCGGAGTCTCTCCAGGCTGTTCTCGATGATGTGTCCCCCCTCCAGGCCGATCGCGGCCGCGATTCTTCCGGAGGCCGCGATATTCCGCGCTTCGCCCGCCGTCGTGGCGAGCGCAATGCGGTCCGGGTGCCGCTCGAGGATTTCCTCCAGCACGTCGATCATCTCATGCGCCCGGATCGCGGAGCTGTCCGGATCGGTCTCGTTCTTCGGCGTAAGCTCGGGAGACACCCAGATCGCAAAGAACTGAAGATCGATGCCGCTCTCCGCCAGACGAATCAGGTCCATGTGGCCCTCGGCTCCCCGAACTCCGAAGTCCGAACCGTCATCGAGGATCCGGTCGATGCTGTCGGAGTGAAGATCGACGACGAAGGCGTTCCGGTGAATACCGCTAGAATCGGACGCCTTCTCCGAGCACGAGAGACAGAACGCGACCAGTAGGAACAGGAGGAACGGGGGGACGAATCGACGCATCATTAGATCCTTTCTCCTGGCCGAATCGATTGGAACGCCTCGATGATCTCCCGGTGATCGAAGGCGATGTTCAACTCCCGGAAGTCATCGGTGCCGGGATGGATCCACAGGGTTTCCGCCGCGTCGTCGCCCCCGATCGCCAGGGCTTTACGCGAAGCGGGGATCGGCGACGACAGAAAGACGCAGGTGACCGTGTGGCCGCGCGGATCGCGGCCGGGTTTCGACCAGACGCCGACGAGCCGGTCGAGCTCGATCTCGAGGCGGGTCTCCTCGCGGGCCTCCCGGATCGCGCATTCCTCGATCGACTCCCGGTCGGTCTCGATGAATCCCCCGGGGAGGGCCCAGTGCCCCCGGAAGGGCGGATTCTTTCGCCGGATCAGGAGGATCTCCCCGTCTTCGGCAAGGATGAGGATATCGGCTGTCACCGCGGGATTCTTCATGATCTCCTGCACAATCCGCACTCGGCGGTCTCGAATCTTCCGGACATCAGGAAATCCCCGCCTTTTCCGCGAGCAGGCGGTAGAACTCCTCCTCGGAGAGAATCGTTACCCCTTTCTTTCGGGCCTGTTCCAGCTTCGACCCGGGCTTCTCCCCCGTTACGACAAAGTCCGTCTCCTCGCTGACCGATGGGGCGACCGCGGCTCCGAGTCCCTCCATCAACGGCTTGATCTCTCCGCGGCTGTACCGCCCAAGCCCGCCGGTAAATACGATCCGCACCCCCTCGAAGGCCCCCGTACGCGCCTCGGCCACCGGCTCGACTCCGCTCGCGTAAAGCTTCTCGATGATCCTCCGGTTCGATTCCGAGCCGAAGAAACGCCGGATCGATTCGGCCACCTCTGGGCCCACCTCGTGGATCGCCTCGAGCTCCTCGCATTCCGCATCCACCAGAGGCGGCAGGGCGCCGTAACGGTCAGCCAGGACCCGCGCCATGTGCTCACCGACGAGGGGGATCCCGAGCGCGTAGATGAAGCGGTGGAGGCTTCTCCGCTTGCTCGCCTCGATCGCGGCGACGAGGTTGTCGGCCGACTTCTCGGCAAACCGCTCCAGGTCGAGGAGCCCTTCCTTTCGGATCGTGTAGAGGTCGGCGACCGACTCACGGATCACCCCCTTCTCGAGAAACATGCGGACGGTCTTACTCCCGAGCCCCTCGATGTCCATCCCCCCCTTCGAGGCGTAGTGGATGATCGATCCCAACAGCTGAGCGCGACACGCGAGTCCGCCCGTGCAGCGCACGTAGGCGCCTTCCCGGACCACCTCGCTCGCGCAGACCGGGCATGCATTCGGTAATTCGAGAGGCGGCTCACGGAGCGACTCGTCCCGGTCGTCTAGTCGTTCCACAACGTGCGGGATCACGTCCCCCGCACGCGCCACACGAACCGTATCCCCACGGCGGACGTCCTTCCGCGCCAGCTCGTCGAAGTTGTGCAGTGTCGCCCGGCTGATCGTCACCCCGCCGACGCTGACCGGCTCGAGAAGCGCGACCGGGGTGAGCACCCCGGTTCGCCCGACCTGAACGACGATATCGGCGACTCGCGTGACCTCGTGCCGGGGCTCGAACTTGAAAGCGATGGCCCAGCGGGGGCTTCGCTCCTTCTCGCCGAGTGTCTCGCGGAAACGCAGATTGTCTACCTTGACGACCACCCCGTCGATCTCGTACGGGAGGGTGTCCCGTTCGGTTTCCATCTTCACGTGATAAGCGATCGCCTCCTCGATCGACGGGCAGGCGGCGACCCGTTCGTTCACCCGGAACCCCCAGGCACGGAGAGCGTCGATCACTTCGGCGTGGGTGTCGAACGCAAAGCCCTCGATGGAAAGGACGTCGAAGACGAAGGCGCTGAGCGGCCGACCGGCCACGATCGTCGGGTCGAGCCGCCGGAGCGTTCCCGCCGCCGCGTTCCGCGGGTTCGCAAAGGTCTCCTCCCCCCGCTCGAGTCGTTCCCGGTTCATCGCCTGAAAGCCGTCTTTGGGCATGAAGACCTCGCCCCGAACCGATAAATAAGTCGGGGCTTCCGGCCGCAGCCGAAGCGGGATCGACCGGATGGTCCGGAGGTTCTCGGTGATCTCCTCGCCGAGGAGCCCGTTCCCCCGTGTCGAGCCGCTCTCGAACCGGCCATCCCGGTAGACGAGCTCGACGGAAAGGCCGTCGAACTTCGGCTCGCAGATAAAGGCGACGCGATCGACCCCGAGATTGCGCCGGATGAAGTCGTCGAAGTCGAGAACCTTTTCCCGCTCGGTCGTCGAGTCGAGGCTGAGCATCGGACGGGCGTGTTCGACCCTATCGAGCTCATCGAGCGGCTCCCCTCCGACCCGGCGGGTCGGGGTATCGATTGTGACCAGCTCCGGAAACCGCTCCTCGATCTCCGTCAGCCGTCGGAAGAGCCGATCGTACGCCTCGTCGGCGATCACGGGGGCGTCGAGGACGTAGTAGCGATGATCGTGATAGTGGATCGCCTCCCGAAGGGCGCGCGCCTCGGCCTTGATCTCACGCCGATTCATCTTCTCGAGATCCGGGAACGAGAAGGGAGGCTCCATGTATGGGGATTTCTCGGCCAAGGCTTCGGGCGATTCCGTCATCGGAGAGCTTCGAGAAACGCACCGAGCGGGCGCGTGTTCAGGACGTCATCTTTTTCGAGCCAGCCCCGGCGAGCCGTGGCGATTCCATGCCGCAT
>JALGZR010000009.1 GCA_025774805.1 bacterium | reverse complement strand
AGAAGCGAGCTCGCTCGGTTCCACCGATCCCCGTCCCGATCGGAGGGGCTTTTACCCCCCTTTGACCTCGTGGTCGGGCGATCCCCTCCGATAATGGACATGCCATGTTCAGCGATCCGATGAACATCCTGGTCGTCGAGGACGAGCCGGGCCTCCGCCGAGCGCTGGTCGATCTCCTGACCGGCGACGGACATCGGGTGGAGGCGGTCGAGGACGGACCGTCGGCTGTCGAGCGGGGAACGGCCCAGCCCTTCGACCTGATCCTCCTGGATCTCATGCTCCCGCGACTCGACGGGATCGAGGTCTGCCGCCGTCTGCGGGAGGTCCGTCCCGGCCTTCCGATCCTGATGTTGACCGCCCGCGGCTCGGAAGAGGACAAGGTCCGCGGGCTCGAAGTGGGTGCGGACGACTACGTCACGAAACCGTTCGGAGCACGGGAGCTGCTGGCCCGCGTGCAGGCGCTCCGTCGGCGAGCGAAGACCGCGACGGCCCCGATCGAGGAGATCGAGGTTGACGACTGTCGTCTCGACCTGGGGCACTGTCGGGCCGTCCGCAACGGAAGCTCGGTGGGGCTGACCTACCGCGAAGTGGGAATCCTCCGCTGGCTGTACGACCACCGGGACCGTGCCGTGCCTCGTTCCGAGCTCTTGGAGCAGGTCTGGGGGGTGCCCGGGGATCTCCGGACCCGAACGGTCGACATGACGATCTCGAATCTACGCCGCAAGATCGAGCGGCAACCGGCGCAGCCTCGAATCGTCGTCACGGTGAAGGGCGTCGGCTACGCCTGGGGAGACGGTTGACGAAGCCGGGCGCGGCGAGCCGCTGACGCAGCAGAGACTGGTGAGAGATGCAGGCTAAATGGAATCGTCCGGCGGTGGCCGCGGTCCTCGTGGCCGCGGCGGTGATCGTCCCCGCCACCGCGTGGTACTGGATGGGTTCGCGGGCGGCGGAGCGGGAGAGTCGCGCGCTCGTGTCGCTCGCCGAGCTTCGGGTGCGGGAAGCGGCGTTCCGGCAGGCCGAGCGGCTTCACGGCCGCTTCGAGACGATTCTGGAGAACGAGAACCGGCGTCCGTTCTACGAGTACCTCCACCGTTTCCGCGAGTCGACCCACAGCTGCGAGTGCGCCCCGTGGATCGAGTCACCCCTGGCGCGCGGACCGATCGAGTCCATTCTCGCGGCTCACTTCGAGATCGATCGGCGACACCGGTTGACCATGCCCTCCGTTCCCCCGGAGGATCCGCCGGCGGCCGAGCCGGAGGGGTCCGACGCCGCGGGTGAGACGGCCGCATCCCCGGAGGCACTCGCCTCGGCGTGCCACGAGCTCCCCGAGGACGCACGAGCCCGAAGGGAGCTGCTCGATCGCCTCCGGCGGGGAGCGGGAGCGATCGTCGCGGCGGTCGCGGCTGAGCGGTCCCCGGCGGGGCAGAGCCCGGACGCGGTCCCGGCGTCGCTCCGGCTCCCCGAACCCGTCGCGGCGCGTTCGGTCTCCTACGGCGAGCAGGTCGCGACGGTGGGGTCGCTCCGCTGGCACACCATCGTGATCGACGGCCGACCGTCGCTCGTCGCGCTCCGCATCGTTCGGGCCTCCGAGGGAAGCCGGATTCAGGGCTTTCTCGTCGACGACGCCGCGATCCGTTCCGTGCTCGAGACCGAGCCGATGCCCGCCGACTTCCGTCCGTCCCGCGACGAGCCGAACGTCATCGGAGAGAGCCTCGGGCTCGAGGGCGCGGACTGGGAGGTGGCCATCGACGCGCAGGAGATCCTCGCCGAGGCCCGCCGCGAGGGACAGCGGACTCGGGGTCGTTTTCGCCGGACGTTCTTCGGCGGCACGGGAGGCGCCCTCCTCGCCGCGATCTTCGTGGTCGGCCTGGTGGGGCAGTCGGAGCGGCTCGTCCGCCAGCGCTCCCGGTTCGCCGCGGCCGCCGCGCACGAGCTCCGCACGCCGCTCGCCGGGCTGCGGCTCCACGGGGACATGCTCGCCGAGGACCTGGGGGATCCCGAGAGCCGGCGGACCTATGCCCGCCGGATCGCGTCCGAGGCGGACCGGCTCGGTCGGGTGGTGTCCAACGTACTGGGCTACACGCACCTCGAACGCGGCGCGTTCGGGGTGGATCCGGTTCCGGGAGACCTCGCGGAGGCGATCCGGAGCGACGTCGAGCGACTGCGGCCGGGACTGGAGACGAACGGGGCCTCGCTCGAGATCCGAATCCCCGACGGCCCCCTCCCCGCCCTCTTCGACTCGGACGCGCTCTTCCAGATTCTCCAGAACCTCCTCGACAACGCCGAGCGGTACGGCCGGGGGATGGCGGATCGAGCGCTCACCGTCACGCTCTCCTCCGAGGATGACGCGGCTCTGCTCTCGATCCGGGATCGGGGGCGGGGGATCTCGCGCCGGGAGCGGCGCCGGCTGTTTCGCCCGTTCCGGCGGGGCCGCTCCGCCGATTCTCCGACCGGCCTCGGGCTCGGGCTGACCATCGTCCGGGCGCTGGCCGAGGCCCAGGGCGGATCCGTCGAGTACGCGCCAGCCACAGGGGGCGGATCCCTCTTCACCGTGAGACTGCGTCGGGCCTGACGGGAGCGCGGGGCGTCCGGCCGGGCGGCGCCTCGCCGCACGAGACGGCGCCCTTTCCGGCGACAATGCCGGGATCGGGACGTAAGGTAGTCGCACTCGCAGCGAATCATACCCAAAGCAAACGGAAGGGGGTCGACCGGGATGGAGGCTCGCATCCGATTCCGGCGCGCGGAGACCCGGGGGTCTCTCGCCCTGATCGCGGCCGTCGCCGCCGCGCTCTCCTCCTGCGGCCCGTCCGTCTACGAGATTCCCGAGCTCGGCCCCGACGATGTCGCGGTGGCCGAGTTCTACCCGTCGGACGGCACGCTCGAGCACGGGCGCTCGGTCTCCATCCGATTCACGCAAGACGTGGCCCCGGAGGAGGCGGAGCTGAACGTTCGTCTCGACTCTCCGCCCGCGTCGCTCGATCCCCCCGTGGCCGGTTTCTGGAAATGGACGCATCGGTCCGCGCTCAGGTTCGTCCCCGAAGAGGACTTCCGCCCGGCCGCCACATACGAGGTGATCGTCGATCGGGACATCGCGAAGAGCGCCGGCCTCCGATTCCGTGGAAAGCGCGCCTTCTCCGTCGTGACGGACCCGCTGCTCGTCGAGCGAGAAGAGCTCTACGTGCGGCTTGAGCCCGGCGAGCTTCGCACATACCGGATTCACGGGAACATCGACTTCAACCTGCCCGTGGGGCCGGAGGAGCTGGCGCGTCACCTCCGGGTCGAGGGAGAGCGCCGCGGCGAGATCGACGTCGAGATCGAGACGGAGGGCTCCTCCCGGCACCACTCCTTTCGCACCGCGCCGATCGACGCTGACGAGAAGGATGAGCGGGCAAAGGTCACCGTCGAGGGGGAGCTGCGCCCTCTCGAGGGCGACATTCCGATGGGAGAGTCGGTCGAGGAGTCGAGATGGATTCCCTCGTTCCGCCGTCTCGCGATCCGCCGCGTGCGGAGCGACGCCCAGGGAGACCGCCCCGTCGTGAGCGTCTACCTGTCGCACGCGGTGGATCCCGGCGAGTTCGAGAGTCGGCTGACGCTCGACCCGGAGGTCCCCGGCCTGCGCATCGATACCCGCGACCGAGGCCGCGAGATTCTCCTCCATGGCGACTGGGAGCTCTCCCGGAGCTACTCGATGACGGTGAGCCCCGACCTCGTTGCCGAGAACGGCATGCAGCTCGCGCGGGAGTACCGCGGAGGCGTGTTCATCGAGGACCTCTCCCCGTCGCTCCGGATCGCCGGCGTCGGGAACTATCTCTCCCTGCGGGGCGAGGGCGCGATCGCCGTCGAGACCGTGAACGTGGAGGAGATCGAGATCACGCTGGACCGGGTTTTCGCGAACAACCTGGTCCCCTTCCTCCAGAGGGAGAAGCTCGCGTCGACCGATTGGAGTCCCCGCGCCCCTCTCCACGATCACGCCGAGAGGATCTACCGGCGCCTGCAGACTCTGGATTCCCACGAGCGGAATCGGCGCGTGGTCACGCCTGTCGATCTCCGCGAGGCGCTCCGCGCGGACTCCCGCGGCATCTTCCGGCTGACCGTGAAGACCCCCGGCAAACCGTATCGGCACGCGTCGAAGCTCGTCATCGCCACTGACATCGGCCTCGTGGTGAAGCGAGCGCACCGGGAGATTCTCGTCGCGGCGGTCTCCATCGCGGACCTGACACCGCTCCCCGGGATCGAGGTCGAGGTCTTCAGCCGAAACAACCAGATCATGAGATCCGCAAGAACCGACGAGAACGGCTTCGCCGTTTTCCGGGGCATCGGTCGGGGGACTCCCTACGAGGGGCACGCGGGAGGGCTTCCTTTCGTGATCACGGCGCGGCGTGGCGGCGATCTCGGTTTCCTGGAGTTCTCTTTTGAGAAGAGGCCTACACCCGTCGGTGACTTCGACATCGGAGGCGCGCACCGACCGAGGACCGGGACCCGCTGCTTCGTGTACTCGGACCGCGGCATCTACCGCCCGGGAGACGTCGCGCGGTTGGCCTGGATCACGCGCGACGAGGACCTGCGCATTCCCCCCGAGTTCCCTGTCACGGTGCAGGTCAAGGGCCGAATGTCCGGGCGTGTCTTCCGGGAGGAACGCGCCACCACCGGGAAGCACGGTTTCGCCGAGTGGACCCTCGACCTCCCGGAGTGGATGCCTACCGGAGAGTACTACGCCCGCATTCTTCTCGACCCGGAGACCTCGCTCGGCTCTCGCAGAATTCGGGTGGAGGACTTCATCCCCGACCGTCTGAAGGTGAACCTGGATCTCTTGGTCGGGGGGGAACCGGCGCAGCTCGCGGCCCCCGGCGACGCGATCGAGCTGCGGGTCGAGGCGACGTCGCTCTTCGGTCCGCCGGCGCCGGGCCGCGACGCGGACGGCCGGCTCCGCGTGGCCCCGATCCCGATCCGGTTGGACGACTGGGAGAGCTACACGTTCGGTCACGCCGACGAGGAGCCGGCTGCCCGGAACATCCCGCTCGGCACCCGCAAGACGGACGAGCATGGACACGCCGACTGGAAGATCGAGATTCCGGAGTTCGACGATTACCACGGCTGGCTCCGCGCCGAGGCCGAGGTCGAGGTGACCGAGCTCGGGGGCGGTCGGGTGATCGGGGGACGGCGCTCGCTCGTCGTCTCGCCCGTCACGCACCTCATCGGCCTGAAGCGCGGGGGGAACGAAGATCCGCCGGAGAGCCGCTACGAGGAGCCGGGCCGGCCGATCCCGTTTCGCGTCGTGCTCGTGGATCTGGAAGGGCGTCCCGTGAAGTCGTCCGAGGCGGTGGCCACGCTGTTCCGGCGCAAGTGGCGGACCATTCTCGAGAAGGACGGAGCCCGGTACCGCTACGTGTCCCACTACGACGAGGAGCGCATCGAGGAGCGGCGGCTCGATCTGCCGGCGGACGCGACCACCGTCGAGTTCACGGTCGACCGCCACGGCAGCTACCGCCTGCAGGTGGAGGATGCGGGGCACGGCGCGCGTTCCTCCCTGCCGTTTTCGGTCTACGGTTGGGGCTACGCGCCCTGGGCGATGTCGGCTCCGGAGAAGGTCGTCCTCCGCCTTGACAGGGAGAAGTACGATCCGGGCGAGGTCGCGAAGGTCCAGATCGAGGCGCCGTTCGCCGGGCTCCTCCTCCTCACGGTGGAGCGCGACGAGGTCTTCACGCAACGGTGGGTCCGCCTGGACTCGAACTCCGCGGTGGCGGAGATCCCGGTGGAGGTCGCCCACGAGCCGAACGCGTACGTCGTGGCCACGTTGCTGCGCCCGCTCGACTCCGTGGAGGTTCACGCGCCGGCCCGCGCGTTCGGCGCGGTGCCGCTCTTCGTCAGCCACGAGCGAGCGCGCCTGGACGTGCAGGTCGAGGCTCCCGACGAGCTCCGCCCCGAGAGCCCGCTGCCCGTGAGGCTCCGCGTTCCCGGCGCGGACCGGAGTACCCAGGTCACCGTGGCCGCGGTGGACGAGGGGATTCTCCGCATCACCGACTTCGAGACCCCCTCGCCGCTGGAGCACTACTTCCAGCGGCGGCGTCTCGATGTCGACAGCTACGACATTTGGACCCGTCTCCTGCCGGAGTTCGCCCAGGTGCTGCGGCGGTCCCGTCCGGGCGGGGGGTTGAGCCGGGGGGAGGCGAGCATACCGGGTGAAAACCTGAACCCGATCTCCGTCCGGCGGGTGAAGCCCGTGGCGCTCTGGTCGGGCGTGCTCCCCGCCGGCCCCGACTGGCAGACGGTCGAGCTCGACGTCCCGGAGTTCAGCGGATCGTTGCGCATCATGGCGGTGGCCGCGGGAGACCGGCGGTTCGGCAGCGCGGAGCACACGACGCGCGTGCGCGATCCGATCGTACTGTCCCCGAACCTCCCGCGGTTTCTGGCGCCGGGAGACGAGATCGCCGTGCCGGTCCAGGTCTACAACGGGATCACGGAGGCGACCGGCGAGAGCGTCGACATCGCGGTGACGGCGGACCTCTCCGGTCCGGTCGCATGGGGACCGGACGCGGAGAGCCGGTTCCAAGTGCCGGTGGCGGGAGGTCGGGAAGAGCTCGTGACCTTCCGCGTGCAGGCCCGCGACTCCATCGGGCGGGCCGTATTCGAGTTCCGCGCGGGGGGCGGGGACGAGGAGGCCTCGGTGCGGACCGAGCTGGCGGTTCGCCCACCGCGCCCTCGGGAGACCCGCGCGTGGAGCGGGCTCGCCCGGGAGGGAGAGACGGGAGCGGCGCGGCTGTCCAGCGACTTCCACCCGGGAACGCAACGCGCGGAGGTGGTCGTGTCGACGCTGCCGGTGGCGCAGGTGGCCTCCGGGCTCGAGTACCTGCTGCGCTATCCTTACGGCTGCATCGAGCAGACGGTCTCGAGCTGTTTCCCGCTCCTTTACTTCCCGGAGCTCGCGTCGGAGGTGGCGCCGGACGTGCTCGGGGAGTCGGGCGCCGAGTATTTCCTCCTGTCGGGACTGGACCGCGTCCTGGCGATGCACCTTTCGGAGCGCGGCTTCTCCTACTGGCCGGGCGGATCCGAGAGAGAGTCGAATCCGTGGGCCACGGTCTACGCGACGCACTTCCTCGTGGAGGCGCGTCGCAGGGAGCTCGTGGTTCCGGACCGCGTGCTCGACGACGCGCTTGACTACCTGACCAAGGTCGCGCGCTCGGCGGATAGCTCTCCACTCCGGACCTGGTCCGAGGATCGGCAACGAGCCGTCCAGGCCTACGCGGTGTATGTTCTCGCGCTCGCGGGCCGTCCCGAGCGGGGCGTGATGGAGCGGTTGCGCCACCTGAACGCGGACGGACTGCCAGCGTCCGCCCGATACCACCTCGCCGGAGCCTACGGGCTGACGGACCACGCGGTGCGGCGGGACGATCTCCTGCCGGTGTCGGTGGCGGAGGGTCCGGAGTCGCGTGAGACCGGCTTCGCGTTCCGATCCGCGGCCCGGGACGACGCCATCCTCCTGGACGTCCTCGCCACGGTCGATCCCGACCACCGACTCGTGTTCGACCTCGTGATCAAGCTGCTGTCGCAGACGGAGAACGGCCGCTGGAGAAACACGCAGGAGAACGCCTGGGCGTTCCTGGCCCTGGGGAAGCTCGCGGCGAGCCTCGGGGGGACCGGCATCTCGGGCCTCGTTCTCGTGGACGGCGAGCCGGCCGGCGAGTTCGGGAGCGACGGGCTCGTGATCTCCGCAGAGCAGGAATGGGCGGGCCGCGAGATCGAGATCGTGTCGAACGGACCCGGGCCCGCGTACTGGTCGATCGTGGACGAGGGAGTCCCGCGCGGCGTCGAGACGCGGGACGTGACGAACGGGCTCATGCTCTCCCGCGAATACTTCTCGATGTCGGGCGATCCCGTCGATCCCGCGAGCATTCCCCAGGGCGACGTGATCGTCGCGAAGATCTCGCTCGCCTCGCAATCCGGCCCGGTGAGCAACGTGGTCGTGGCCGATCTCGTCCCGGCCGGCCTGGAGATCGAGAACCCGAGGCTGCGGAGGCGGGGCGCACCCGAATGGACCGCCGGGCAGCCCGCGCTCCCCGTGGAGTACCTCGACGTCCGGGACGACCGCCTTCTCCTCTTCACGACCGCGCAGCCTCGCGAGCATCAGTTCTGCTACACGCTGCGGGCCGTGACGCGGGGACGGTTCGCCCTGCCGCCGGTCCAGGCGGAGGCCATGTACGACCCGGCCGTCGTCGCGATCCGTGGCGCGGGAGAGGTCCGTGTCGTCGCCGCCGATTGAACGACGACCGTCGCACGGGCGGTGTCCGCCGCGGGCTGCGTTCGGGCGGCCTCTCCGGCGGGCCGTGATCCGGTGGCCCGCCCGGGGGGCGGCGATCGGGGTGGGGGTGTCGCTCGGCGTCCTCGTCCTCTGGCTCCTCCTCCTGAGAGTGGATCCACCGCCCGACCCCTACGCGAACAAGCCGCCCGCGATCCAGGTACTCGCGCGCGACGGCTCGCTGCTTCGCGCGTTCACGAGCTCCGACGAGAAGTGGAGGCTGCGACTGCCGGTGAAGCCGGGGTCCCCGGTCTCCCCCAAGGTCGTGAGCCCCCACCTCCTGACGGCCGTCCTCGAGCACGAGGACCGCCACTTCTTCCGCCATCCGGGCGTGAACCCGCTCTCGGTCGTGCGCGCGGCGTGGACGAATCTCACGCACCGCCGGATCGTGTCCGGCGCCTCCACCATGACGATGCAGCTCGCGCGCCTCACCCGGTCGCGGCCGCGCTCGCTCCGCGCCAAGGTCGCCCAGGTGTACCGCGCGGTGCAGTACGAGTGGCTGTATTCGAAGGCGGAGATCCTGGCCGCGTACCTCGAGCTGGCGCCCTACGGCGGCAACCTGGAGGGCGTCGAGGCCGCGGCCCACCATTACTTCGGAAAGCCCGCCCGGGAGCTCTCCCTCGGGGAGAGTGCCCTCCTGGCGGTGATCCCGCAGGCCCCGGTGCGCCACCATCCGCTGCGCCGCCCCGCGGCGGCCAAGGACGCGCGCGACCGGTTGATCCGCACGCTGTGCCGGCGGGGCCGGATCGACGAGGAGGCGGCGCTCGAGGCGACGGCGTTGCCGTTGCCCGGAGAGAGGCATCCGTGGCCGTTCCGGGCGCCGCACCTCGCCGAGTGGGTCGTCTGGAGAGGGGAGCCGGGTCACGGCATCTGGACCACCACGATCGACGGCGAGATCCAGGCCCGCGCGGAGTCGCTCGTCCGGAGTCACGTTCGCGATCTCCGCCCGATCGGGATCGGGCAAGGGGCGGCCGTGGTTCTCGAGTACGCCACCGGGGAGATCCGGGCGTTCGTGGGATCCGCCGACTGGCACGACGTCGCTCACGAGGGACAGGTGAACGGCGCCCTCGCGCCCCGCTCGCCCGGCTCCACGCTCAAGCCGTTCCTGTACGCGCTGGCGATCGACCGGGGTCTCCTCACGCCGGACACGCTGGTCGAGGACGTGCCGACCTGCTTCGGCTCCTACCGGCCCGAGAACTACGACGGCGAGTTTCGGGGACCGATGAGCGCGGAGGAAGCCCTTCGCACCTCGCGCAACGTGCCCGCGGTGCGACTGGCCCGCGAACTCCGCCGGGCGGAGGGGCGAGGCCTCTACCACTTTCTCGAGGCGGCCGGGGTGCAATCGCTCGCCCATCCGGACGGGCACTACGGGCTGACTCTCGTGCTCGGGGGAGGTGAGGTCTCGCTGCTGGAGCTGACCATGCTGTACGGGATCCTCGCGCGGCACGGCCAGCGCATGGAGGTCACGGCGGTGCGGGCGGACCCACTGACCGCGGGAAGGCCGGCCGAGTCGGGACCATCGGAGACCGGCCGCGCGGGGGCCGAGCCGGCCGATGCGGGGCGATCGGACGCCGCGGCGGTGGTAGCCGAGCCGGGCGAAGCCGCGGCGCGGCTCTTCTCGGCCGAGGCCGCCTCGCTCGCGCTCGAAGTCCTCGTCGACGTCGAGCGTCCGGAGCTCGGCGCCGTCTGGCGCTCCGGACGGAGCTCGTTCCCCGTGGCCTGGAAGACCGGAACTTCCTACGGACACCGCGACGCGTGGAGCATCGGGATCGCGGGAGGATTCGTCGTCGGCGTCTGGCTCGGCAACTTCGACGGAAGGGGGGTCCCCCCGCTCGTCGGCTCCGAGGTGGCGGCGCCCCTTCTCTTCGATCTGATCGAGGCGCTCCCGCATGACGATCCGGGAACTTGGCACCGCCGGGCGCCCGGACTTCGAGAGCGGAGGATCTGCGCCACGAGCGGACACCCGATCGGTCCGCACTGCCCCTACGCGCGGCGAGGGTCCTTCCTGCCCGGCGTGTCGCCGGCCCGCTCCTGTGATCTACACCGGGAGGTCTGGATCGACACCGCGACCGGCTACACGGTGTGCTCCCGCTGCCGGGAGAGCGGAAGCCCCCGACGGCAAGTCGTGGAGTGGTGGTCGAGCGCCGTCTCGCAGTATCTCCGGTCGGAAGGGCTCCCGGCCCCGGTGATTCCGGCCCACAAGCCGCGCTGTCCCGCGCTCGAACCCGGATCGCCGCCGCGGATCCTGAGCCCGGCCACGGACGTCGTGTACGAGGTCCGTCCGGGGGTCCCCGCGGAGGACCAGCGCATCGCCCTGATCGCGGCGGTCTCGCGCGGCACGCACGAGGTTTTCTGGTTCGTGGACGGCAGCCTCGTGTGGAAGGGACCGCCCGACCGGCCCGTCTTCGTGGACGCCGTGGAGGGCCTGCACGACGTGTGCGTCAAGGACGATCGCGGTCGCTCGGCGCGGCGTCCGCTGCAGGTCAAGGGGTCGTAGGCGGACCGAGAGCCGCACTTCCCGCGGGCGTGCTACGCTCCGGGCCGAGGGAGGCCGCGCGGTCCGGCGTCGCGCGGGTCGAACGCGGCCTCCGAGGGAGGAGCACCATGTGTCGATGGTCCCGTGCTCGTCACTGGCTTGCGGCGACGACCGCGATCGCGGTCGGAACCGTCGGGGGGCCCGCGTGGGCGCAGACTCCGGCGGCCGAGCCGCGCGAGACGAGCCAATCAACGGAAACCGCGGCTCCGAAGGCCGCCCCGGACGATACGGTCGGGCGTGATCCCGCTAACGAGAATGCGGAAGCACCGACTTCCGCCGAGAAGGAGCTCCCCATGACCTTCGTGATCTCTTCGGAGGAGTTCGCTCCCGACGGGGAGATTCCTCTTCGCTTCACGTGCGACGGGGAGGATATCTCGCCCCCCTTGGTCTGGTCCGGTCCGCCGGAGGGAACGAAGAGCCTCGCCCTGATCGTCGACGATCCGGACGCCCCGGACCCGGCGGCGCCGAAGATGACCTGGGTGCACTGGGTTCTCTACAACCTTCCGCCGGATACTCTCGGACTCTCCGAGGGGATCGCGACGGACGAGCTCCCGAAAGGAACGGGACAGGGTCTCAACGACTGGAAGAGAACCGGCTACGGCGGCCCCTGCCCTCCCAAGGGAAGGCATCGTTACTTCCACAAGCTCTACGCCCTGGACGTCGTCCTGCCCGACCTCGGCCGGGCCACGAAGGCCGAGCTCGAGAAGGCGATGAAGGGACACGTGCTCGCGAAGTGCGAGCTCGTCGGAACCTATGAGCGATCGCGGTGAGTTCTCGCGACAAAGCGCCCGTGACGTCCCGATCCCGTTCCGAGGCGGCCGACGCCGAGACGGCCGCGAGCCCGGAGACACCCCCCGGACGCGGCATCCATTGCAACCAGACCCTGAATCTCCGCACCGTCAAGGCGATTGGGTACGACATGGACCACACGCTCGTCCACTACCGGGCGGAGGAGTGGGAGCGGCGCGCGTTTCACTTTTTCCGCGCGCCCCGGGGCAGCCTTCCGCACGATCCGGTGTGAGGGAGGGTGCGGCCGCCGGGCGGGTGACAGGGCACTGGCGGAGGATGCCGTCTCGCGAGCATAAGACCCGTCGGGCACGGAAAGGCCGGACTCCCGTTCGGCGGTTGACACGCGTCACCGACGGGCCGACATTGCCTGTCCCGACCGAGTCCGGCTTCGTCCGGAGTCGTTCCCCTTCGACCGAAATCACCCGGAGTCGTTCCCATGAAGAGATTCGCCCTCGCCCGCGCCGCGCTCCTCGCCATTTCGCTGCTGGCTCTCGTCGGCTCCGCCGACAAAGCGTCGGCTCACTGCCAGGTGCCGTGCGGCATCTACGACGATCCGGCCCGGATCGCCCGCCTGCAGGAGGACGCCGCGACTATCTCCAAGGCGATCGGCAAGATCGCCGAGCTCTCCGGCAAGCACGATGCCCAGAGCCTGAACCAGGCGATCCGTTGGGTGACCACGAAGGACGCCCATGCGTCGCACATCGTCGAGGTCTGCGCCGAGTACTTCCTCACTCAAAGGATCAAGCCGGTTGCCAAGGGGGCGGAGGAACGCGACGCCTATCTCGAGCGCCTGGCTCGCGTGCACACGGTGATGGTTGCCGCGATGAAGACGAAGCAGAAGGCGTCCCCCGAGGCGGCGGCTGACCTCGACGAGGCGATCGCCGCGATGGCGGCGGAGTAAGACCGACTCGACGGACTTCGCCCATGCCCTGGTTCACCACGGCCTGCCCGCGGAACTGCTACAGCACCTGCGGTCTTCGGGTGCGGGTCGAGAACGGCCGACTGACGGCGATCGAGCCGCATCCCGAAAACGAGGCGACCCCCGAGGGACCCTGCCTGAAAGGTTTGAGTTACGTGGAGCGGGTGGTCTCCCCGGATCGAATCCTCACCCCCCTGCGACGGAGAGGGGGCATGTCCTCCCGCCCCCGAGGCCGAGGCGCCGTCCGTTCGACGGGACGAGGTGCGGCCGGCCCCGGGGGTCGGGACGAGTCGGCCCGATCCGCCGACTTCGAGCCGATCTCCTGGGAGGAAGCGCTCGAGGAGATCGCGGGGGAGCTTCGGAGAATCAAGGAGACATCCGGTCCCCGGAGCGTCCTCTACTACTCGGCCAGTGGCACCAAGGGGCTCTTGAACGGGGTGGGCTCCACCTTCTGGCGTCTGTTCGGAGGCTGCACCACGACCTACGGGGACCTCTGTTGGCCGGCCGGGCTCGAGGCGACGCGGCTCACCCTGGGCGAGAACGAGCACAACGCCCCGTGGGATCTGGCCCACGCCCGTCTCCTCATCCTGTGGGGCAAGAACTCGGCGGAGACGAACATCCATCAGATGGAGTTCATCGACGCGGCGATCGCGAAGGGGGCGCGGCTCGTCGTGATCGATCCACGACGAACCGAGACGGCCGAGCGGGCCGAGCTCCTGATTCAGCCCCGACCCGGCACCGATGGCGCCCTCGCCCTGGCCGTGGCTCACCGTTTGATCGAGCAGGGCCGCATCGATCACGAGTTCGTGGCGGAACACGTCCATGGATTCCCCGAGTTCCGCGATCTGGCGCGCGGGCATCCGCCGTCGTGGGCCGCAAGCGTCTGTGAGATCCCCGTATCCCACATCGACGCGATGGCCGATCTCCTCGCGGACGTGAGACCGGCCACGATCTGCGCCGGGTACGGCATGCAGCGATACACGAACAGCGGACAGACCGTGCGCGCCCTCATCGCGCTGCTCGCTCTGACCGGAAACCTGGGACGCCGAGGCGCGGGCTGGCAGTTCGCGAATCTCCAGTCCCACGTCTTCGACGCCGTTCGCGATCCGATCGCCTTCTATCCGCCCGAGGAGCCGGATGGGACGATCCGGGTCTCCATCTCGATGGCACGGTTGGGGCGGGACATGCGCGCCGCCCGGGATCCGAAGCTCGAGATGATCTGGGTCGAGCGCGGCAATCCGGTGACGCAGAATCCGGAGACGCCGGCCGTCCTCGAGGCCCTCCGGGCGCTGAAGTTTCGGGTGGTGGTGGACCAGTTTCTGACCGACACCGCGCGGGAGGCGGACATCGTCCTCCCCGCGAAGAGCATGTTCGAGCAGTCCGACGTCATCACCGCGTACTGGCATCCCTACATCCAGTTCAAGCAGAAGGTGCTCGATCCTCCGGGTCAGGTGAAACCGGAGAGCGAGATCTACCGACGACTCGCCCACCGCCTTGGATTCCCGGCCGACGAGATCGCCCGTCACTTCCCGGGCGAGAGCGACGCGGAGATCGAGGCCTGGCTCGAAGCACGGCTCGAGCCGTTTCCCGGTCTCACGCTGGAGAGGTTGCGCGCCGGCCCGGCCCTGCCCCCCGGACACCGGGAGATCGCCTTTTCCGATCTCGTCTTTCCCACGCCGACCGGAAAGATCGAGCTCGTCTCGGAGGAGGCCGCGGCGCGCTGGGGTGTGGACGCGCTGCCGCGATACGTCGAGCCCGTGGAGTCGGTTCGCGGCTCGTCGCCCGAGGGGGGAGACTCCAAGGGCGTCCGGTACCCGCTCCACTTCATGACGCCCAACACCAAGAACCGGATTCACTCACAGTTCAACAATCTGCGGATGATCCGGGAGGTGAGCCCGGGGCCGACTCTCTCCATTCATCCCGACGACGCGGGAGCGCGGGGAATCGGGGACGGAGACCGCGTCGTGGTCTACAACGATCGGGGACGGATCGTCGTCCCCGCGCGGCTGGACTTCGGAATGAAGGCGGGTTGCGTCTGCGTGACCAACGGGTGGTGGATAGGCGAGGGAGGGACGGTCAACTTCTGCTCGAAGGGACGGGGAACGGACATGGGTCACGGCGCCGCCTTCCATGAGAACCTGGTCGAGGTCGTGCGGGAACGATGAGGAGCTCCGGCGCCCGCGTCTCCGTTCCCCGGGGGCCCGGGAAAGAGCCTGACGACGAGGACGCCGATTGATCTCGAACGGATTCTGGGTCGATCTCGACAAGTGCACCGGCTGTGACGCCTGCCGGCTGGCCTGCACCATCGAGAACGGTCTCGCCTGGGACCGGAGCTGGCGCGAGGTTCTCACCTTCAATGAGCGCCGGCATCCCGCCCTGCCGGTCTATCATCTTTCGATCGCGTGCAATCACTGTCAGGATCCGCCCTGCGTGACGAGCTGCCCGGCGCGGGCCTACGAAAGGGATGAGCGGATTGGCGCCGTCCTGATCGACGGAGATCGGTGCATCGGCTGCAGGTACTGCAGCTGGGCCTGTCCCTACGACGCGCCCCGCTACGACCGGGAGCGCGGCGTCATGGAGAAGTGCACGTTTTGCCGGACACGGTTGCTGGACGGGCGGGATCCGGCGTGCGTCGCGCTCTGTCCCACCGGTGCGCTGCGCTGTCGCGTGATCGACACCGAGTCCGGATCCGGATCCCCCGCGAGGGCGGCGAACGGCGGCGGGTGGAGGAGCTCGCACCGGCACGGCGAGGAGGCGCGGCGCGTCTCCGACTCGGCGCGGCCGGTGCTCGAGAGCGTGCCCGGATTCCCCGACGTGGGAATCGGTCCGCGGATCCGTTTCACGGGGAAGCGGGAGGCACCGTCCGAGGAGCCGGTGCGGCCGGCAGGCGCTCCGCCCGACAACGGTCCGTCCTTCGTCCCGGCGGGAACGACCGGCCGAGGGCGAACGAAGAAGATTGCCCTGCGTGAGGTATGGCCGCTCGTCGCGTTTACGTTGATCGCCGCGGTTCTGGTCGCTTCCCTTGCGGCGTCCCTCGTGTCTCGACCGGGCCACGGACCTTCCCCCCCGGCGTCCATCTCCCCGTACCCGGTCCGTCCGATCGCTCTCCTGGGGCTGGCCGGCCTGGGACTGGGACTCAGCACCCTCCATCTGGGAAGGAAGAGACGAGCGTGGCGGGCGGTCCTCAATCTCCGCCATTCCTGGCTCAGCCGGGAGGTGTTCCTCTTCGGCGCCTTCGTGGCCCTGGCCGGGGCGTACACCGTCGCGAGGCAATCGAACGGAGGGTGGGGCTCGCTCGCCGCCGCCGTCGGGTTCACGGCGCTCTTCTCCATGGATCGCGTCTACGAAGTCGTTTCGCTCCGCCCGCGCTTCCCGCTTCACAGCGCCCACGTGACTCTCGTCGGCCTGTTCCTGCTCGGCCTCGGGGCGTCGGATCCGCGGGTGGCGGGAACTGTGGGTCTGGTGAGGTTTGCACTCTACGGGGCCCGCAAGATCCAATTCGCCCGCGACGGCGAACCCCATCGACCCTGGCTCACGGCACCTCGTCTGCTCTTCGGGTTCCTGGTGCCGGCCGTGCTCTGGGCTCGGCACGCGGAGGCGCTGCGACCGGGGGTCCTCGGAACCGAGGATGCCCTCCTGCTCACGGCGTCGTTCGTGGGCGTCGCCCTGGGTGAGATCATCGATCGCGTCGAGTACTACCTGGAGCTCGACGTTCTCACGCCCCGGCGACAGATCGACCGGGACGTCGGGGAGATGATCCTTCGAAGGGAAAGCGAGGCTTCCCGAGGACGCCGCTGAGACCCGCCGTCAGACTCCCGCCGGCATCGCTCCCGCCGCGCCGCAGGACCGGCGAACGACGTCCGGAGAGTCGGCCTTCGCGATCGCGTCCTCGACCCGGATCGTCCCGGCCTTGACCAGGCTGATCAGAGTGTTGTCGAGCAGCTGCATTCCGACCTTGGAGCTCGTCTGCAGGACGTTTTGCATCTGGGTCGTCTTGCCGTCCCGGATGCACGCTCGGATCGCGTCGGTGCCGAGCATGACCTCGTGGGCCGCCACCCGACCCCCGCCCACCTTCGGGACCAGCACCTGCGAGATCACCCCCTGAAGGGTCTCGGCCAACTGCACCCGGATCTGCTGTTGCTGGTCGGAGGGAAACACGTCGACGATGCGGTCCACGGTCTGGGTGGCTCCGGTCGTGTGCAGTGTCCCGAACACCAGGTGACCGGTCTCGGCCGCCGTGATTCCTAACGAGATGGTCTCGAGGTCCCGCATCTCGCCGACCAGGATCACGTCCGGATCCTGGCGAAGCGCACGCTTCAGCCCGGAGCCGAACGACTCGGTGTCGCTGCCGACCTCGCGCTGGTTCACGAAGCTCAGCTTGTCGCAGTGCACGAACTCCACGGGATCTTCCATCGTGAGAATGTGCCCGCGCTCCTTCGCGTTGCGGTAGTCGATCATCGCCGCCAGCGAGGTCGACTTGCCGCTCCCGGTGGGCCCCGTCACGAGGACGAGACCGCGCGGCCGCAGGGCCAGATCGCGACAGATGGCCGGAAGGCCGAGGCTGTCGATGTTCGGAACCTCCACCGGGATCTTCCGAAATACGAGCGACACCGACCCGCGCTGTTTCATCACGTTGAGTCGGAAACGTGCGACGCCGGGGATGCTGTGGGCGCAGTCGTAGTCGCCGCGCGCCTCGAACTCCGCGAATTGCGCCTCGGTCAGGACCTGCTTCGCGAGCTCGAGGGTCTCCGGGGCCCGGAGCTTCTCCATGTTTTGGAGCGGCTTGATCTCCCCGACGATCCGGTATCCGGGAGGACTGCCCACCTTCAGGTGAAGATCCGAGGCGTCGAACTGGACCATCCCCTTGAGAAGAGTGTCGATCTGAACGGGCATGAGGTCCTCCGGTCGCGAGCGTGCGAGAGGGCGATATCGCTGTTCGACGTTTCGGTCGAATCCCGACGTTGCTTGAGGGGAGCGTCCATGGCGCCCGGAAAGGGGTGTGGAAGTCGGCTTCCCGCACGCCACCCCACTCCTGTGGCGTCCAGCGTGGTACCATTCGGTCACAGCAGCTCTCCCGGACGTCGATCGGAGGTGCACGATGAAGAGACGGAAGCGTTCGAGGCCTCCCCTCGTGCCCGCGGCTGCGTCGACACTCGTCGGACGCCGCTCGACGCTCGCGCTCGCGGCCGCGGTCGCCGGGACGGCGGCCGGGCCGAGCGCGGCCGTGCCCTACGAGGCCGACTACTCCGGCCAGATCGAAGTCGTCGCCCGCTACGACTTCCCTTCGCATGCGCGGCACCTCGACGTCGAGGGACGTTTGGCGTTCGTCGGCACGTACGACGACGGAGTCCTGGTCTTCGACCTCTCCGTTCCGGAGCACCCCGCTCTCGTTGGTTCGGCCCCGGTTCCGGACGTCGTGAACGGGGTTGTGGGACGGGAAGACATCCTCTACGTCGCCGCCCACACGTCGGGCGTGTTCGTTTTCGACGTGAGCCGCCCGGACGATCCGGTCCTGCTCGGGAGCGTGGACACCCCCGGGTACGCGCGCCGGATCGCGCTGAACCCGTCGACCGGTCCCGCGCGGTTCGTCTATGTCGCCGGCGATTGGCGGGGTATCCAGGTGATTGACGTCGGCACGCCCTCGGTGCCGCGGATCGTCGGGGAGCTGGAGACGGAGAGTGCCTACGGCGTGGCTTACCAAGCCGGCTTACTCTACGTGGCCGACAGTGCGGAAGGCGTTCTCGTGGTCGACGTCACTGATCCGGCCAACCTCCAGGTCGTCGGGGTATCGGACGAGCCGGGAGCCATCGAGGTCCGCGTCGTCGACACGTCCCTCTACGTCGGGGGTACCGATTTCTTCCAGGTTTACGACGTCTCTGATCCCACCGATCCCCGTCCGCAGGGCCGCTCGGTGATCGGCGGGTACTACGGGAACGGCTATGCGGTCGGGGCCGTCCACGTGGAAGGTGGAGTCGCCCACCTGGCTGCCCAGAACCAGGGGCTCTATCTCGCCGACGTCTCGAACGACGAGAACCCGGTGATCTTCAGCGGCATCCGGGCCCGGTACACGATGGGGGTGGACCGCATGGGGCACTGGATCGTCCTCTCTCATTTCTGGGGAGGAGTGGGCTCGATCCAGATCGTCGACGCGAGAGGGAGGCCGTCGCCGGCTCCGGTCGGGTTCGCGGACCACGGCGGGAGCTACCACGGCCAGCAGGTCATGGACGTCGCGGTGTCGGAAGGATACGCGTACACGGTCGGCCCGACTCTCCGTGTCCACGACGTGACCGATGCGACGCAACCGGAGATCCTCGGGGAGCTCGCCATCCCCTACGGGGGGTGGGAAGTCGCGCCAGCAGCGTTTCCTTACGTGGTCTACGTCGAGACGACCGCCGGGCGGCTGAGCGTGGCCGACGTGAGCGATCCGACATCCCCCCAGCTCCTTGGCAGCATCGAGCCCTATGAGGTCTACGACCTGTACGGGCTCGACGTCGTCGGTCGGTACGCATACGTGGGGGCTCGCCTTCGGCCGTCGCCCGTGGCGGGGCTCGTGGTCATGGACCTACTGGACCCGGCAATCCCCACCGTCGTGACGGCTCTGCCCCTCATGGACGGTCACGCGCACCACGTAGAGGTCTCAGGGAACATCGCCTACGTCGTGACGTCGGGCCACCTGGCCCTCGTGGACGTCTCGACTCCCACGCAGCCCGTTCTCCTCTCGGAGCTCGAGGTCGGCGGAGGGGAAGATCTCCGCGTTGTCGACGGCCTCGCATATCTCGCGATCGACTACGAGGGGCTCAAGATCGCGGACGTCTCCGACCCCCTCGCGCCCGTCCTGCTCTCCTCCGGGGTCGAGGGCGTGTACCGGGCGGCCGACGTCGACGTCGACGGAGACTTCGCCTACGTGTCCTCCCTCTGGTGGGGAGTAAACGTCATCGACGTCTCCGATCCCGTGGCCCCCGTGCTCTTGGGCGCTACGATGGTCCCTCCGGACCAGATCGGGGTCTCCGGCACGATCGAGTTCGCGAACGGTCTGGCCTACTCGGGCGGGAACTTCGGCCTCGCCGTTCTTCCCCGGCACGAGCCGTCCACGGGTCCCGCTCTCGCAGCTCCCGAGCCACACGGGAATCCCGGCGCCTTCACCGAGGCCCACCCGAACCCCTTCCGCTCGGCCACGACCTTCGCCTTCCGGGCTTCCGGCCGGGGAGACGCCCGCGTCGCGGTGTACGACGTGGCGGGTCGCCTCGTCCGCGTGCTGCTGAACGAGACGGTGGGCTCGGGGCGGTACGTGATCCGCTGGGACGGGAGGGACGGAAGCGGTCGTGCAAGCGCCTCCGGCGTGTATTTCGTCCGGCTGGACGTCGAGGACGAGAGGACCGTCCGGAAGATCCAGCGCGTTCGGTAGTCCGCATCTCTCACCAGTCTCTGCGGTGGCAGCGGCAATCCCGCGTGTGGTGAAAAATGCGGCCCGGACGGGAGCCTGCCCCGGCCACGGGCACCCTCCCCAACCCGTCTCAAGTGGATCCTGCGGAAAGCCGACACCTCAGGGCGGAGGATTGTACCGCCGCCGAGCTCCGAAACGAGGGCAGACCCGTGTTCCAGAGACGATTGACCCGGCTCGCAACGATGGCTGCGATCGCCCTTCTCGCAGGGGCGTGTGAAGACGATCCCTCTTCTCCATCTGCGGACGGAGAGACCATCGTGGACTACGTCGCTTCCGCTTCCGTCGGCGGCACGGAGGGGGCACTGAGAACCAGCGACATCCCCCGGCCGACGTCCGGAGGGCCCTCTCTCACCGTCGAGGGACATCAGACGATCGTGAACGGCGGTACGGCGACGTTGAACGTCTCGTCGCCCACCGATTTCGAGGTTCTCTACGTGGCGGCCAGCGCCCCCATCTCCGGGCTCTTCATTCCGGTGACCGGATTCTTCGAGATTCCGCTTGCGGAGCCGACCACGTCCGCCGAACTGCTGATCACGTTTCCTCAAACCCTTCCGGGCAGCGACTTCGAGCTGTATTTCGCCGCGGCGGACGCCGCGGGAAGGATCGGGACTCTGGCGGAGAGGTCCTTCGACGCGATCGCCGTCGGCACCGGGGACGTGCAGGTGACGTTGAACTGGGACGCGGACAGCGACGTCGACCTCCATGTCGTCGACCCGGCCGGGGAGGAGATCTACTGGGCCGATCGTCATTCCCTGAGCGGCGGCGAGCTGGACCTCGACTCGAACGCCGGTTGCGCCATCGACGGCGTGCGCAACGAGAACATCACCTGGAGCGTCGGACGCGCGCCGCGGGGCACCTACACGGTTCGGGTCGACTACTGGAGTAGCTGCGACGTCTCCCGGACGAACTACACCGTGCTCGTCAACAACGGAGGCGACATTGAGATCTACCGCGGATCGTTCCAGGGCTCGGGCGACGCGGGCGGACTCGGGAGTGGCGTCGAAATCGCCACGTTCACTCGAACGACGGGGCCGTTGCCGACACCGATGTGGACCCGATCGGCCGCGGACTTGCCCGTGGGGCCGACCACCAAGCCGACCACCCAATAGGACGGGGCACTCTCACCCCGGGCTCAAGGTCGTCGGGGACCTCGCCGATCCCAGGGGTGGAAATCCCGTGCCCCCACTCGGTGTTCCCGTGAGAATCTGCCATCTCCCGCTCGCCGTCCTTCTCGCGCTCCTCGCGCTGGCCTGCCCGGCTCTCGCCCAGGTCGCCATCGTCTTCTACTCGGCGTCCGGGGGCGAGGGCATCGAGTCGGTTTCCGGAACGATCGTGGAGAAGACGGAGCGCCACCTGAAGGTCGAAACCGAGGACGGCCGCATCATCTCGATTCCCCAGAAGAACGTCTACCACATCATCGGCAACTCGCCCGCCGCCCTGGACAAGTCGGACCCCGATCTTCTGAACTCGCTGTCGACCCGAGGGCGCCGCAGCCGCGAAACCGGTTCCACCCATCATCTCGGCATCAAGGGCGGCATGAACATCGCGAACATGAGTGTCGATCCGCAGGACCTGGAGGAGGAGAACTCTCTCCGAAGCTATGCGATCGGCGCTTGGTATGGCGTCCCCCTCAATCGCCGCCTGACGATTCAGACGGAGGCGATCTACTCGGTCAAGGGGGACTCCGAGAGCGGTGACGGCTATACCGCCACAACGCGCATGGGCTACATCGACGTGCCGGTGCTCGCGAAGATCGGCTTTCTGCACGGGTCGCCGGCCCGGCCGTCGCTCTTCCTCGGACCCTCGGTGGGCGTCAACGTCTCCGCGAACTCGAAGTTCGAGGGCGGCGGAAGCGACATGGACCTCGATGTCAAGGAAGACGTTCGCACGTTCGATTTCGGTCTCGTGATCGGAGGCGGAGTGGACTTCGCGGTGGGTGAGCACACGTACGGAGTCGACCTGCGCTACTCGAGGGGACTGACCAACGTCGCCGGCGAGGGCGCCAACGGGGATGCGCGCAACCACGTCTTCGCCGTGATGGGGTCGATGCGGCTGCAGTAGAGGGACGCCCGGGATCAAAATCGCGGGACGAGCCGTATGAGAGGCGTAGGCTAGCGCTGGTCCGCACGGCCGGCACTTTCCGGAATCAGCAAGTGCCTCTGATGCAGCCAGCGCTGTCGTTGTTTCGCGTCGCCTTGCAGGACCCCGGCGAACCGAGCCGCCGCGGCCAAGTGAGGATCGCCGGGGACGAGCTCGGCGGCCCTCCGATAGGCTTCCGCCGCCTCATCGGTGAACTCCAGCCCCAGGTACAATTCGGCCAGCTTCCGAAAGGCGGGGGCATCTCGGTCGATCAGCCCCTCCGCCTTCCCCGCGACGTCCACGGCACTGAGCAGATCACCGATTCCCACGTAGGCGGTCGCGAGCTCGTGGTACAGCTCGAAAGAATGCTCCTCGGACTCAAGCCGGCGCCGGAGATGAAGGACCCGTTCTGCGCCTTTCAAGAATGCCTGCATGGTCGAAGCCGATTTCGTCTCCCGCAACTGGCGGAGGCTTCGAGTCGCTCCTTCCAAGTCTCCGGTCGCCATCTGCACCTGTGCCAGATTCGCCAGAGCGTTGGCAAACCCGGCTGACAGGGCCGTTGCCTCCGTGAGGTGCTCGATCGCGCGCTCGTGGTCCCCCCGACGCCAGTAGACATAGCCCAAGCTGTTGTGCACTTCAGGGTCGTTCGGGTGACGCGTGGCCCGTTCGAGATGATACCTCATCCGTTCCGAGTCGTATCTCAAGGCCGAGGCGACGTTGGCGTCGTCGGGGAAGCCATGGCGTCTCGCGAGATGCGCCGCTTTCATGAACTCGTCCCACCGCTTCAAGAAGAATCCGAGATTCAGGTGCTGTGAGATGTCGCGGTGAGCCTCTAGCTCGGCCTCGACCTCCCTCCGTTCGGCACCCAGATTTCGAAGGTAGGGCAGGATCGTGTTCTGGTGCTTGAGCAGATCGAGGCACTCCTGGATTCCCTCCAGAGCCCCACCGTACTGGAATTGCGGGTGGGGCAGATCATCGGTGCTTATGGGGCCCGCATCCGCCAGCATCTCATCGAGCTCGTCTTCGCCAAGAAGGAAGAAGCTCAAGAACTTCGGCGCCGAGCCGACTCCGTACTCGGCCAGCTTCGATGACACTAGGACGGGCTCGAGTCTCTTCGCGAATTGCGTGAAGTCGATGTCCAGTCGATCGGGGGTGCCGAGCATCAAGCACTGGGAAGAGCCGTGGATGCTCCACAGACTCATGTGGGGATAGACCGAGCGAAAGGTCCTCAGGATCGATGTGAACGAATCTCCCGGCAGGGGATAGACGAGCCACTGGGCGAAGACCCCTCCGGGAAGCAGCCGGCTCTTGGTCAGCTCGTAGAACTCGCGGGTATACATAGTCCAAGAATCGAACATCTTGGGGTTAGTCGCATCGGAGATGATGACGGAGTACTTCTTCGGATTGAGCAGGAGCGTATTTCGGCCGTCATTCACCGTGAAGGTCAGCTTCGGATTGTCGAGGACATCGAGGTTCTCCCGCCGAAAGATCTCTGCCGGTCCGGAGATGTCGGGATTCAGATCCACGACTTCGAGTGAGTTCACCTGCCGAATGGCAGCGCCCGCGGACATCCCGGCCCCGAACGCGATCATGAGCGCCTCGTCGGGCCGGTCATGGACCACCGTGGGCAAAACGCCGAGAAGCTTGAAGAGCTGGACGTGCCACAGTCGGGAGGATGCTTCCTCGATGCCGTTCAGATGGAGATCTTTGTAGCCGGCCTCGAAGTCGTAGACCACCACGTTCACGACCTTGCCTTCCTTGTAGTGCAGGATCTCGGACCGGGGCGCGGATCGCTGGTAGATTTCGCGGAAAAGCGCATCGGGAGCCGTGTGGAACAGAAGCAGAACCACGGCCCACCATCCGGCGACAAGACCGAGGCGGCGGCCAGCCGCCGTCTGCGCCGCGAGGAGGAGCATTCCCGCGCCAAGATTCAGGCTGGCTACGGTGAGGAGCGCCGGGTGGAGCCCGAGGGAGGGAATCAGGATGAACCCCGCGACGAAGGCGCCCAAGATCGAGCCGATCGTGTTGAACGCGTAAACCGCGCCGACGCTTCTCCCCTCTCGGCCTCGCCCCCACTGGCAGATCTGCACAGCCAGAGGAACCGCGATTCCCATCATGATCGTGGGTCCGATCATGATGACCGCGGTCTTCAGGATCGTCAGGGTCTCGGTCCGCTTCGAAAAGAGTGGATCTTGCAGGAGAGTGAACAGAAAGGGTGTCGCGCAGGCCATGAGCCCGATGGCGACTTGCAGGCCGGCAAAGAGCGAGAGCTCCGCTTTCAACCGGGACAGAAATCGCGCGAACAGCAGGCTTCCGATGGCGATACCGAGGAGGAACGTGGCAATGGTCGCAGTGAACGAGAAGGTGTTATTGTTAAGAAACAGATTCAGCATCCGGACCCACAGGACTTCGTAGGCCAGGGCACAGAATCCTGAGAGGGCGATGCCGATCAGCACCGCGGTCACGACCGGTCTCGGGTAGCGGTGCCCGGTGGTCGGAGAGAGCTCCCGTCGGCGTCCGAGGGTGGCCGTGGTCCCGATCTCGATCTTCTTTTCCGGCAGCAGCCACGCAATGACCGCTACACCAAGATTGATGGCCACTGCGATCCATGTCGTCCGCTGCAGTCCCATCGTTCCCAGCAGCCAATAGCCGGCGGCCACGCAGCCCACGACTGCGCCGGCGGTGTTCAGACCGTACAAGAAGCCGACCTGATAGCCGAGTTTCCCGAATCTCTCGGCAACGTGCTTCAGCAAGACCGGAAGAGTCCCGCCCATGCAGAACGTCGGAAGGAGGATTAGAAGGAAGCAGACGAGGAATCGGACGAGGTTGGCGATCGCGAGGTTCCCGCCGAAGCTCTGGTAGACGGTTGTATAGAGCGGCGCCACGACGGTGAAGAGAAAGGGGAACACGAGACCGAAGATCCCGATGCCCGCCTCCAGAACCGCATAGACTTTGAGCAGACGGCGGGGTTTGCGATCGATGTGCTCACCGAGGGCAAAGCTCCCGGCGGCGAGACCGGCCATGAATGCGCTCAGGACCGTGCTCGTGGCCAGCAGCGTGTTGCCGAAGACAAGGACCAGCATCCGGGTCCAGACGATCTGGTAGACGAGCCCTGATATCCCGGAGAGAAAGAAGATCAGGAGAACGATGAGCCGCGTGCGTGGTCCTCGATGCACCTGGATACGCCTCGGACAGTCTGCGAGCGCGCCTGTCGACTTGTGGGTGAGGGAAGACCCGTGCGAGGCAAATGCGCAACGGAAGAACCCGTTATCTTACTCCGGACGCATGGGACCGGCAAGAAATGGTACCATGCCCGGCGGAGCACCGCCCCTGACGTCGGACCCCGGAACATGCAGGAACTGAGCGCCGTAGCCCTCGGCGTGTTGCTACTCAATCTTCCCTTCGGCTTTCTGAGGGCCGGCGCCCAGCGGTTCTCCCCGCTCTGGTTCGTGGCCGTTCACGCTCCCGTTCCCTTCGTGGTCGGGCTCCGTCATATGGCGGGACTCGGCTGGCATGTCGGCACTTTCCCGGTCCTGATCAGCGCCTTCGTCGCGGGCCAGTTCCTCGGGGCACGGCTTCGGCGGTGGTGGTCGTCGAGATCCTGATGTCGATTCGCGTGAAGATGGGCAAAGTCCCCGCCGAGAGCCCTCGGTCATGAGATATCTGCCCACTCTCCGCCTACTCTACGGCCTCCTCCTGGTCCTTCTCGTGGCCCAGGGAACCTGGTGGGTCATCTTCCTCGGCCGGGAAGGGCGGAGCTACGAGGAGGACCGCCTCGAGCGCCTCGAGCGGGAACGAACCGTCGCGACCGTCCTGCTCGGAACGCAGGATTCGTTTCGGGAGGACCCCGCGGCGTTTCTTCGGAGGCACTTCCCGGACCTCGTTCTCCGCGAGACGCCGGAGGGGCCCGCGCTGGAGGTCGACCCCGGAGTCGAGGACCGTGTGCGATACGAGGCCGGGCGGAGGGAGCGGATGTTCCTCTACGAGGGCATCTTCTTCCTGGGTCTTCTGATCGCGGTGGGGACGGTTCTGGCCCTGGCCTACCGGGCCGAGTGGAGGTTCCGGACGGCACGCGAGCTCTTTCTGGCCGGAGTGACCCACGAGTTTCGAACGCCGCTGGCCAGCCTGCAGCTCTACGCGGAAACGCTCGATCGCCCCGACCTCGAACCGCAGGATCGATCGCGGATCCACCAGAGGATGATGAGGAACTTTCGGCGGCTCGAGCAGCTGGTGGAGCAGGTGCTGGCCGCCAGCCGGGACCGCAAGATCGATTCGCGATCCTTCGAGCCCCTCGATCTCGCGGCCGTGGTGCGGGAGGTTCTGGACGAGATGAGAGAGCTGCTGGACCAAGAGGGCGCGCAGGTGGAGACGCGCCTCCCCGACGGCCGGTACTTCCTCGGCCAGCGGCCCGCCTTCGGCGTGGCATTGCGGAATCTCATTCACAATGCGATGAAGTTCTCGCCCCCTCCGGCCCGAATCTCCGTCACCCTGGACCGGGCCGATTCCTGGCATCGGCTCTCGGTCCGCGACTGGGGTCCCGGCATCCGCAAGCAGTTCCAGAGGAAGATCTTTCACGACTTCTACCGGATCGAGGAATCCGGCGATGTCTCCCACCGGCCGACGCGCGGGGCGGGGCTCGGGCTCTATCTCGCGAGGCGAAACGTGGAGGCGTTCGGAGGTCGGCTGAAAGTGGAGAGCCGGGAGGGCGAGGGCTCGACCTTCATCGTGCTGCTTCCCGTGCACGAAGAGGAGAGACCGTGAGGAAGCGCATCCTCATCGTGGAAGACGACGAGCACCTGGCGGACGGCCTGCAGATCAACTTGAAGCTGGAGGGTCACGAGCCGATTCTCGCGCGATCCGCCGAGGAAGGGCTTCGCTACTGGGAACGGGGCGGGATCGACCTGATCCTCCTCGACGTGATGCTCCCGAGAATGGACGGTTTCGAGCTCTGCCGCCGCCTCCGAGGGGCCGGAGACCGGGTCCCCGTACTCTTCCTCACGGCCCGCGACCGGGACGAGGATCGAATCCGCGGCCTCGAGGAGGGCGGCGACGACTACCTGACCAAGCCGTTCAACCTGGGCGAGCTTCTGGCCCGAATAAAGGGCATCTTCCGTCGCCAGGAGTGGTACCGGGAGACGCCCACGCCGACCGTCCTGGAGATCGGCGGCAGTCGGGTCGACCTGGAGACGTTCGAGGTCGATACGCCCCGAGGTCGCTTCACCTTGAAGGAGAAGGAGGTCATGATCCTCCGTCTCCTCGCCGAGCGGCAGGGTCAACCGGTGGATCGGTTCACCATCCTCGACCGCGTCTGGGGCTACGACGCCAGCCCGACGACGCGGACCGTCGACAACTTCATCGTCCGCCTCCGCAAGATCTTGGAGCCCGATCCCGCCGACCCGAGACACATTCTGACCGTCCGGGGCTCCGGCTATCGCCTCGCGCTCTGATCCCCGAGCCCGCTTTTTTCACCGGCTCGCCGCGCTCCGTGACGATCCCGTGACACTCACAATCCCCTGGCGAGGTACCTTCGAAGACCGCGAGGCCTTTCGCAGGGGGTGGATCGAATGAGTCGGGCGGAAAACAGCGCGTGGTGGGAGCGGGCCCGCCGCGTCATGCCGGGCGGGGTCAACAGCCCGGTCCGATCGTTCCAGGCGGTTGACGGAGACCCGGTCTTCTTCGCCCGGGCGGCGGGCAGCCGCTTCACGGGTGAGGACGGGCGAGGCTACGTGGACTACTGCCAGAGCTGGGGACCGCTCATTCTCGGACACGCCGATCCCGACGTCGTGACGGCGGTCCGGGACGCGGTGGCCGAGGGAATGAGCTTCGGCGCGCCCAGCCGCCGGGAGGTCCTGCTGGCCGAGGCGGTCTTGGAGAGGGTCCCGATCTTCGACCAGATCCGCTTCACGAGCTCCGGCACGGAAGCCGTCATGAGCGCGATTCGCGTGGCGCGGGGATTCACCGGCCGCGATCTCGTCGTGAAGTTCGAAGGCTGCTACCACGGTCACGCGGACAGTCTCCTGGTGGAGGCCGGAAGCGGCCTCGCCACCTTCGGGACCCCCTCCAGCGGCGGGGTCCCCGCGGACTTCACACGTCACACCGCCGTACTTCCTCTGGACGACGAGCCCGCGCTGGACCGCTTCTTCCGAGAGCACGGCGACGAGGTGGCGGCTCTGATCATCGAGCCCGTTCCCGCGAATGCGGGACTTCTGGTCCAGACTCCCGAGTTCCTCCGGCGCTGCCGCGAGCTCACCGCTCACCACGGCGCGCTCCTCATCTTTGACGAGGTCATCAGCGGCTTCCGGGTCGGCCCGGGCGGGGCCGCGCTGTCGCTCGACATCCGGCCGGATCTCGCGACCTACGGGAAGATTCTCGGAGGAGGCATGCCGGTCGGTGCCTTCGCCGGCCGAGGGGACATCCTGGCCGCGGTCTCCCCGCTCGGGCCCGTGTACCAGGCGGGCACGCTCAGCGGAAATCCGGTGGCGATGGCGGCCGGGCTCACGACCCTGGAGAAGACGGGACGGCCCGGTTTCTACGAGGAGTTGGAGTCCAAGGCCGCCCTCCTGGAGAGAGCCCTGGCGGAGGCGATCCGGGACAGCGGCGTCACGGCCCGGATCGTTCGTGTCGCTTCCCTCTTCTGGTTGACGTTTCAGGAGAGCGCGCCGCGCTCCTTCGGATCGATCGAGACGGACATGTCGGCCTATCGCGCCTTCCATCGAGCCATGCTCTCGGAAGGCATCTATCTCGCACCCTCGGGCTACGAGGTCGGATTCGTCTCGGCGGCGCACTCGGAGCGGGACATCCTCGCCACGGGCGAGGCGACGCGCCGGGCGCTGACGCGCCTCGCTCAGGAGATGACGGCGTGAGGGCGGGCACCGTGACTCCTCCCTTCCTCGCGGCACTCCGCGGCCAGCCCACGTCGCGTCGCCCGATCTGGATCATGAGACAGGCGGGGCGCTATCTGCCGGAGTATCGGGCGGTCCGGGAAAAGAGAACGTTCTCCGAGCTCTGCCAGACCCCCGAGCTCGCGAGTGAGGTGACACTGCAACCGATTCGACGCTTCGGATTCGATGCGGCCATCCTCTTCAGCGACATTCTCGTTCCGCTGGAGCCCATGGGCGCTCCCTTCGAGCTCACCGACGGGGGACCGCGCTTGCTGCACACCGTGCGATCCGAGGACGACGTCGACGCCCTTCGGATCGTCGATTCCCGGGAGCACCTCGCCTTCGTGGGCGACACCATCCGGACGCTGCGGGAAGAGCTCGGCACGACACCCCTTATCGGATTCGCCGGTGCCCCCTTCACGCTCGCCGCCTATCTCCTGGAGGGTGGTGGAAGCAAGGATTTCGTTCGTTTGAAGAGCATGCTCTACGGACGGCCCGATCTCCTCCGGAGGCTTCTCGCCAAGCTGACCGATCAGATCGCGGATTTTCTCCGGATGCAGGTGAGCGCGGGGGTCGACGCCGTTCAGTTGTTCGATACGTGGGCGGGAATTCTCACCCCCGCGGACTACGAGATCCTCGTCCTGCCCGGACTGCGTCGGATCTTCGAGTCGCTGGAGGGCACCGGCGTGCCGCGCGTCCTCTTCATGAAGGGCGGGGCGCCGTACCTCCGGCAGATGGTGGGATCCGGAGCCGACGCCCTCGGACTGGACTGGACGTTCGACCTCGCGTCGGCGCTGGCCGAGACGGGCTCCCTTCCCGTACAGGGCAATCTCGATCCCACCGTGCTCTACGGAAGCCGCGACGAGATCCGTCGCCGCACCCGGGAGATCTGCCGCGCGGGAGACCTGGCGCCGGGGCACGTCTTCAACCTGGGACACGGCATCCTGCCGACGACACCGATCGAGGCCGTCGAGACGCTCGTGGAGACGGTCCGCGGCCACCGTCCGGAGGTCGAAGCGTGAGCGTCGCCGTCCCCACCGAGCTCCTCTCCAAGTACGACCGGCCGGGGCCTCGCTACACGAGCTACCCCACGGTGCCCGTCTGGACACCCGAGGTCGGCGATGCCGAGTATCGCCGGGCCCTCGGGGATCTCGCCCGGCTCCCCGAGGACGAGCTGTCCCTCTACCTGCATCTCCCGTTCTGTCTGGCCCGCTGTCACTACTGCGGCTGCAATTCCATCGTGTCCCGGGACCCCGAGATCATCGACGGCTACCTGGACCACGTGGAACGGGAGCTGGGACTCGTCACGAGTTTCCTCGGACGGAAGCGCCGTGTCGTCCAGCTTCACTGGGGCGGCGGCAGCCCGAACTACCTGGACGAGTCACAGCTCCGCCGCGCGTTCGGAATGATCCGCTCGGCGTTCGAGATCGAGCCCGAAGGAGAGATCTCCATCGAGATCGACCCCCGCATCGCGACGCGGGAGCAGATCTTTCTTCTCCGAGAGCTCGGCTTCAATCGGATCAGTCTGGGGATCCAGGACTTCGACCGCCGGGTCCAGAAGGCGATCGGAAGGACCCAACACGAGCACCCCACCCGCGAGCTCTACTCCGCCTGCCGGGACGCCGGTTTCGAGAGCGTCAACCTCGACCTCATCTACGGTCTCCCCGCCCAGACCCCGGAGTCTTTCGAGCGGACCCTGAGCACGATCTTGGAGCTCCGGCCGGACCGAGTGGCCTGCTACAGCTATGCCCACGTCCCCTGGGTGCGCCCGAACCAGAAGAAGGTCGACACGACGTTCCTGCCCGCGCCGAACGACAAGTTCCGTCTCTTCCAGCTCGCCGTGGAGCGGTTCCAGGCCGCCGGGTACGAGTGGATCGGCCTCGATCACTTCGCCCGGAGCGACGACGAGCTCGCCGTCGCGCTCCAACGGCGCTCGCTCCACCGGAGCTTCATGGGATACACGACCCGACCGGCCGAGCACCTTCTGGCCTTCGGGGTGAGCGGCATCGGGGACCTGGCGAATCGCTTCGTCCAGAACGACTCGAGTCTCGACGGATGGCAGCAGGCGCTCGAGTCCGATCGGCTCCCGGTCGTTCGCGGGCATCGTCTGAGCCCGGATGATCTGCTCCGGCGCGAGTCCATTCTGAACCTGATGTGCAACCTCGAGCTCCCCTTCGACCTGACCTCGGCGCGATTCGGAGTGAGGCTCCACGAAGCACTCCGTGAGGAGCTGGAGCGGCTGCGGCCCTACGAGAAGGACGGACTCGTCCGCTTCGAGACCGATCGGGTGGCCGTGACGGAAACCGGAAGGTTCTTTCTCCGGAACCTCTGCATGGAGCTGGATGCGTATCTGGATCCCACGGGGGGCAAGCCGGTGTTTTCGAGGACGGTCTGATGACGAGGAAGCGGCCGGCGCGAAAGCACGCGGTCCCTCGGGCGATTCTCGACGCGGACAAGAAGACGGGACTGATCCTCGGCGGCATGGGAGGGCCCGACGGACCGGATTCGGTCGCTCCCTTCCTCCGCAATCTCTTCGCGGATCCCGCCGTTCTGCCTCTCCCAACCCCCCTTTCACGCGTGATCGGGTCGTGGCTCGTCTTCCGCCGCGCGAAGGAGGTCCGCGATCGCTATCTCTCCCTGGGTTACGGGGGCGCCTCCCCCCAGCTCGAGTGGACCCGCAAACAGGGCGAGCGACTCGCGGAGCTGGCACGCGACCGCGGTCTTCCCTTCGAGGCGGAGCCGGCCATGCGCTACTGGCATCCGTTCCCGGAGCAGGCCGTCCGTGCGCTGTGGGAGAGGGGAGCGCGACAGTACCTGGTGTTGCCCATGTACCCGCAGTATGCGGAAGCGACCACCGGAACCGTTCTTCGAAAGGTGCTGCGCGCTCTCTCGGAGCTCGCCCCCGACGCCGCCGTCCACGTGATTCCGGAATGGCACGACCTGCCCGGATACCTCGCCGCTCTTTCGGGCCGAGCGGAGCCGGCGCTCCGGAGCTGGGCGGGGCAGGGCGTGGCCCCGGAGCAGTGCGCCCTTCTCTTCGTGGCTCACTCGCTGCCCCAGAGATTCATTCGTCAGGGCGATCCCTACCTCTCCCAGACGCGTGCGACCGTGGCCGGCGTCCATGAGCACCTCTCCTCCCGCCTGGCCGACATCGGGAGCTGGTGGCATGGGGTGATGGGCGCCGCTCGTCCGCTCCTGGCCTTCCAGAGCCAGGTCGGCCCCATCCGATGGATCGGACCGTTCGTCCTGGAAGAGACCCGGCGCCTCGTGGTCCGGGGGTGCCGCCGGCTGCTCGTGATTCCGGTCAGCTTCACGTGCGAGCACATCGAGACCCTACAGGAGCTGGATCAGTGGCTGGCCGGAGAGGCCCGGGGCCTGGGCGTGGAGGACTTCGTCCGCGGCGAGGCGCTGAACCTGGACGCGGGCTGGCTGAAGTCCCTGGCCGACCACCTGGTGACGGTCGCGTTCGAGGGCGGGGAGGCACCGGCGGTCGAGGAGCGGGAGCGGGCCCATGCCTGAGCGCCCGCCTGCGGTCGCCGTCGTCGGCGCGGGAATCGCCGGATTGAGCACCGCGAGCCAACTCGAGGCTCTGGCGGCAGGGAGGGGTCACGAGATCGAGGTGACCGTCTTCGAAAGGGACGGCGAGGTCGGCGGCAAGCTGCGCACCTTGCACGAAGAGGGCTATCACCTGGAGTGGGGCCCGAACGGGTTCCTCGACAACGAGCCCGCGACGTTGAGGCTCGTGGACCGCCTGGGACTGCGCGAGGACCTTCTTCCCAGCGAAGACTCGGCTCGGCACCGGTTTCTCCTGATCGGCGGTCGCCTGCGGGAAGTGCCGCTCTCCCCGATTGCGTTCCTCCGGTCCGACGTTCTGTCTCCGGGGGCGAAGCTCCGGATGGCGGCAGAGATCATCCTGCCCCCGCGCCGAGGTCTCGGAGAGGCCGGGACGGATCCGGAGAAGGACGAGACCGTCGATGCCTTCGGCCGGCGCCGCCTGGGGCGCGCGTTCGCGGAGCGGCTTCTCGATCCCATGGTCAAGGGGATCTTCGCCGGCGACTCGCGCCGGCTGAGCCTGGCCGCGACCTTTCCCCGAATGGTCGAGCTCGAGCGAGACTACGGGGGTCTGTTCCGCGCGATGATCCGCCTGTCCCGCGAGCGCCGGAAGAACGGATCCGGTCCTTCCGCGGTGGGCCCGGGCGGCACGCTCTGCAGCTTCCGGGAGGGAATGGGAACGCTGCCGAAACGTCTGGGAGACTCCCTCCGAGGATCGCTCCGCACCGGGTTCGCAGTGGATCGACTCGTCCGGGAGAAAGGCGCGTGGTGGGTATGCGCCGGAGCGGAGAAGTGCGGTCCGTTCCACGCGATCGTAGACACCTCCCCGGCCCATCGAGCGCGCGACCATCTGCCGGATTCCGATCTCCGGCGGCTTCTCGGTGAAATCCCCTACGCCCCGCTGGTCGTCGTGACCCTGGCCTTCGCCCGCGGCGACGTGAGCCATCCCCTGAACGGGTTCGGGATGCTGATCCCGTCGTCCGAGCGCCGCCGACTGATCGGAGTGCTCTGGTCCTCGAGCATCTTCCGGCGCCGGGCACCCGAGGACAAAGTGCTGGTCCGCTGCATGGTGGGGGGCGCGCAAGACCCGGAGGTCGTGGAGCAGGGCGACGAATCCCTCGCCCGACTCTGTTTCGACGAGCTACGCGGGCTCTACGGCCTGCGATCGAGTCCGGAACGAAACTGGATCATCCGGCACGAGCGGGCCATTGCCCAGTTCGAGCCCGGGCACGTGGCGAGACTGGCCGCCATCGACGCGGCGAGGTCGAGATATCCCGGTCTCTTCTTGTCGGGCAGCTCCTACCGCGGCGTGTCCGTGAACCATTGCGTGGCCGAGGCCGAGAGGATCGCGAGCGAGGTCCTGGGCTGGCTCGGACTCCCCGCCGGGAAGGAGGACTGACATGGAGGCGTTCGTCCGGTGGTCCAACGCTCTGCTCCCGATCGCCTACCTGGCCCTCTGGCTCGTCTACCTCCGGATCTTCCTCGGCGCGTACGGCGGGGCGGCGCGGTGGAGCCGCCGCGTACTCGGAGGAACTCTCGCCCTTCACGTCCTGGTCGTGCTCGCCCGGGTCGCCGCCTGGCATCGCCTTCCGATGGCTACGACGTCGGAGTTCCTCTCGCTGCTCGCCCTCTCGATCCTCGCCATCTACTCCATCGTGGAGGCGCGCCTGAAAGTCCGGGCGACCGGCTATCAGGTCATCGCGCTCGCGCTGCTCGTTCAGCTCCTCTCGAGCCTCCTTTTCGAGACGAAGACGCCCGACAGTCCGCTCCTTCACGATCCCGGCTACGTCGGACATGCGGTCCTCGTCCTTCTGGCGTACACGGCCCTGAGCATCGGATTCCTGTACTCCCTTCTCTACCTGATCCAGGCCCGCCAGCTCTCCCGCCGGCACTTCGGCCTCTTCTTCCGTCGCCTTCCCTCCCTGGAGGTGTTGGAGAGAATGAGCGTCGGGGCCGTTCAGCTGGGCGTGCCGCTCCTCCTGGGCGGCCTGCTCACGGGACACGTGTGGCTGACCTCCCTCGCGAACCGGGTCGAATGGGAGGCCCCGGTTCCCCTGTCCCATCTGGATCCGAAGATCCTGGCCTCCTGGACGGTCTTCTTCTTCTACGCGGCGGGCCTCGTGCTCCACCGAGGGTTCGGTTGGCGCGGCAGGCGTATGAACATCCTCTCCATCATCGCCTTTCTCGCCCTGGTTTGCGGTATCGGCCTCGTGGACCACTTCGCGTCGAGCTTCCACGAATTCACCACCGGAGAGGCGTGATGACGGAACCGCGCAGCACCCGAGCGGGCACTCCGGGGAACGGGGAGTCTCTTCGGCATCAGGGCGAGGTCCAGCTCTGGGGGATCGACCACCATCGGGCGACCACGGAGATCCGGGAGCGGGTGGCCATGAGCTCCGACCAGGTGAGGGCCTTCCTCGAGACGATCGCGGAAGCCGACGGAATCGTGGCCGGCATCGTGCTCAGCACCTGCAACCGGACGGAGATCTACGTCGAGACCGCGAACGGCGCGCCGATCGCGGACGGCGTGCGAGCGGCGCTCGATCGCGTCGGGATCGACAGCTCCTACTTCGAGGGGCCTCACGGTCAGCACCTCCGTGGAGAGGAAGCCCTCCGCCACCTCTATCGAGTGGTCGCGGGTCTGGAGAGCATGATGCTCGGCGAGCCCCAGATCGCGGGACAGGTCAAGGACGCCTACCGGACGGCGAAAGAGACCCTTCCTCTGGGGCCGATCCTCATGCGGGCGTTTCAGGGAGCATTCCGCGCCGGGAAGATGGTCCGCACCCAGACCAAGATCGGGGAGGGAGCGATCAGCGTGGCGTTCGCCGCCGTGGAGCTCGCCCGAAAGCTGTTCGACGATCTGGGCCGGCGCCGCGCCCTCCTCGTGGGGGCGGGCAAGACGGGGGGCCTGGCGGCCCGGCACTTCCTCCGGCAGGGAATCGCGAACCTGACGATCGTGAACCGGAGCGAAGAGCGCAGTCGATCCCTCGTCCGGGAGCTGAACGGAAAGAGCAATCTCGAGGTTCGAGCCCGCTCCTTTGCGGAGCTCTCCGACGCCGTGGCCGAGGCCGACGTGGTCCTGACGACGACGGGAAGCACGGAACCCGTCATTCTCCCGGAGATGGTGCGCGCGGCCATGGCGGAGCGGAGAGGGACGCCGCTCTTCATCTTGGACATCGCGGTTCCGCGGGACGTGCACCCCGACGTCGCGGGCGTGGACGGCGTCTATCTGTTCGGCCTGGAGGATCTGAACGAGATCGTGCAGAGCAATCTGGCCGCGCGGCGAAAGGAGATCCCGAACGCGGAGAAGCTGATCGAGGAGGAGCTGAAGGAGCTCCAGCAGTGGATCCGCGACCTTGAGCTGCGTCCGACCCTTCAGGAGTTCAAAGCGTTCCTCGAGGAGCTGCGGGAGATTGAGCTCCGGAGAATCCGGCGCCAAACCTCGGACGAGATCGAATCCGTCGTCGACGCCTGCCTCCAGCGATACGTCAAGACTCTCCTGCGTCGCTCCGTCACCCGGCTGAAGGAGGCCGAATCCAGCGAGGAGCGTCGGATGAACCTCTACCTTCTGCGGCGCCTCTTCAGCCGAGAGGCGGGGCCCACCCCGCCGCCGGAGTGATCCGCTTCCGCTTGCCGATCCACTCGTCGAGCCGGTAACTTGGCCGACGCGGGATCGAGACAATGTCGCCCGCTCCCGGACGCACGAGCACGGGAGGATCGGGCGGGCGCGCCGCCAGGTGCCGCCAGGTGATGCCCGGGAAGTGGAGACCGAGTGGAGCCTTCACGGGATCGATCGGAGGGGAGCGGGAGCGAGCGGCGTCCCGGGGATCGGGAGGAGAGCGCCGAGGCTCCGGTGCCCCGGCGGCGGCGCATCCTGCGCTGGTTGGGTGGGGGCTTTCTCTCGCTCTGGGGGTTCGGCTTTCTGTGGGTGGTCGCGGCCTTCCTGAAGCCCCCGCGGGCCCGGGAGAGCCTGGCGGACCGGATCATCCGGGTGGGGCCGCTCGATTCCCTCCCGGTCGGCCACGCCCAGCTCGTCCGCCACGGTCGGGAGCCGATCTACGTCGTCCGCACCGGTGAAGACCGCCTGATCGGACTCTCCGCAATCTGCACCCATCTGCGATGCGTCCTGACGTGGGACGGTGATCGGCGGCTGCTTCAATGCCCCTGTCACGACGGGGCCTTCGACCTCAACGGCAACGTGCTCAAGGGCCCGCCACCGGGGCCGCTGAGGCGGCACCGCGTCGAGACCCGTTTGGGCGAGATCTTCGTGCACCTCTAGGAGGGACCGGGGGCCGATCGTGGAGAACGAGCGTTCCGGGGTTCTGGACTGGCTCTCGCGCCGTCTGAACCTCACGGAGATCCTCTCACTGCTCACCAGCTACGGGCTGTTTTACGCGGAGCTCGACAGTCGGAAGGGCATCCGAGAGGCCATCGCGGAGGCCCGCGACCGAGCTCTGCCCTCCTACGGTCGCTGGCCGCGGGTTCTGGGACTGATCGTGGTCGTCCTAATCACGCTGGAGATCGTCACCGGAGCTCTCTTGGCCCTCTACTATCTGCCCACCCCGCAGACCGCGCACGCGAGCCTGGGCACGATCGTGCGCAAAGTGGAATTCGGGTGGTTCATCCACCAGATCCACTACTGGGGCGCCCAGCTTCTGGTGGGGGTTCTGATCCTACGCTTTCTGCGGTTCTTCCTTCAGGGAGTCTACCGGACGCCTCGGGAGCTCATGTGGGTGTTCGGCTTCCTGTTGTTGGTGGTCTGCCTGCACTCCGATCTGACGGGCCGGCTGCTGCCGTGGACCGCCCAGGACTACTGGTCCAGCGTCCGGGCGCTCGAGATCATCCGCGCGGTCCCTCTCTGGGGTCCCCTGATCTCGGCCCTGATCGGCGGCGACGGCACGCACATCTCGGATCTGACGCTGATCCGATTCTACGTGCTTCACGTGGCGGTTCTCCCGATTCTCGCCGTCGGCTTGATCTACCTCCACTTCTCCTCCGTACGCCGGGTCGGATTGAGCGAGGTCTCGGGCAGGAGCAGGGCTCGGGGGGATACGGACTTCCGGCGTCACCTGATCAACCTGGCAATCCTCCTCAGCCTCCTGTTCGGGCTGCTCGTCAGCTTGGCGGTGTTGGTTCCCAGGCCCCTGCTCGGCAAGGCGGATCTCTACGCGACCGTCCCCGGCGTCGGTCCTCCCTGGTACCTGCTCGCGCCGTTCGGCTTCTTGCAGTGGACTTCCGGATACCTTCCCTCGTGGCTGGTCGGTCTGTTGCTCTTTCTCGTGTTTCTGGCGCTGCTGGCCCTTCCGTTTCTCGATCGCTCCCGGGAGGGCACCGCGTCCCGATCCGTCGCCCTGGGGGGAGGCCTGATAGCCCTGATCGTATGGATCCTGCTGACTTACTACGGCGCAAGAGCGGTATGAGAAATAACTCCCTCGTGCTCCACGTACTGTTCCTGTCCGGGGTCGCTCTGGCGTCGGTCGGGATCTCGACCGCCGCCGAGAGTCAGTGCGGTATCTGCCATCCTCGGGAGAAGGTTTCCTTCGAGAAGAGCATTCACGCGCGCGAGGAGGTCTCCTGCGCCGACTGTCATCGCGGAAATCCGGACACCCGGGACACGGATGCGGCCCACGCCGGGGACTTCCGACCCCTGTCCCACCGCAGCGGGATCCCGGAGCTGTGTGCGGAGTGCCACTCCGTTCTGGAGAAGATGCGGGCCTACAACCTCCCCGTGGATCAGTATGCCGTGTACCAGACCTCCCAGCACGGCCGGTCGCTTGCCGGCGGTGACGACCGGACCGCCGTCTGCTCCGACTGCCACGGTGCCCACGACACTCTGGCTCCCGACGACCCCGCGAGCCGGGTCTTTCCCTCGAACCTGCCTTCCACCTGCGGCGGTTGCCACGCGGACGATAACCTGATGGAGCCCTACGAGCTCGACATCGGCGTCATCGACGACTACCGGGAGGGTGTGCACGGACATTCCCTGCTCGACGGCCGAAACCTGGCCGCCGCCACGTGTACGAGCTGTCACGGCGTTCACGGCGCCACTCCCCCGGGTATCGGAGACACCGAGAAGGTGTGCGGCGCCTGTCACGTGGATGTGCGGCGGGCCTTTCTCGAGGGGGATCATTATCCCCTGATGGCCGATGCCGGGGTCCCGGAGTGCTCCTCCTGTCACTCGCACCACGCCATCCGACCCCTCGCGATGGATGGTCTCGAATCGCTCTGCTCCGAGTGCCACGGAGACGGATCGGATCAGGTTCTTCTGGGCGAGAAGCTCCGGATGATGATCCGTTCCGCGACGGACGAGATCGACCGGGCGGAAGCCCTCACGGTCAGGGCCGAGCGCGAGGCGCTGGAGATCGAGGATCATCTCAGTCGGATCGGAGAGGCGCGCACCCTCGTGACCGAGGCGCTCTCCCTGATCCATACGGTCTCGCTCGAACCGGTGGAGCAGGTCACCCGGCGCGCGCGCTCGATCGGCGAGGAGGTCCAGCACGAGATCTACGGCAAGCTCGATCGCCGCACGAAGCACGTCGGCCTGGCCGTCTTCTGGTTCTACGTTCTCATGACGATCGCGATCCTGGTCTTCTACCGGAGTCGATTGGCGCGAGGCGGCGAGTCCGGATGAAGCTCAGACGCTTCACGGTCGCCGGTTACGCGGTGGGACTGCTGCTCGGCATCGGACTCATCCTCGGCTACGGAGCGATGGAGATGAGCTCGACTCCGTCCTTCTGCGGCTCCTGTCACGTCATGGCCCCGTACTTCGAGTCGTGGAAGACGTCCACCCACGCCGACATCGCGTGTGTCGAGTGTCACATCCCGCCGGGAATCACCGCGGAGTTCCGCAAGAAGTACGAGGCCGTGTCCATGGTGGCTCGCTACTTCACCGGCACGTACGGCACGAACCCGTGGGCCGAGGTGGACGACGCCGCCTGTCTCGAGTGCCACGAGCGCAGACTCCTGGTGGGCAAGGAGCTCTTCGGCGACGTGCTCTTCGACCATGGCCCCCACCTGGCGGAGCTCCGGCGGGGCAAGCGACTGCGCTGCACGTCGTGTCACTCTCAGATCGTTCAGGGCAGCCACATCACGGTCACGACCACCACCTGCACTCTGTGCCACTTCAAGGGCCAGCCGGCGGGAACCGGCACGGCGCGCTGCACGCTGTGCCACGAGACGCCGGAGAGGATCGTGGACGCGGACGGGCTCCGGTTCGATCACTCCGACGTCACCCGGTTCGGAATGGACTGTCTCTCTTGCCACACCCCCCCGGGGCCGCAAGATGGCGAGGTCCCGCGGGAGCGCTGCCTCACGTGTCACAACGACCCCGAGCGCCTGTCGGAGTACGAGAACGGGGATCTTCTCCACCGGAGCCACGTCACTGAGCACAAGGTGGAGTGCACGAACTGCCACCTGGAGATCGAACACGTCGCGCCCCGGCATCTGGAGGTCGTCCGGACCGAGTGCTCGACCTGCCACGGGAGCCGGCACTCCCCCCAACGGGACCTCTACGCAGGCCTGGGCGGAAAGGGCGTTCCCCCCTCGCCGGACGTCATGTACCGGGCCGGGGTCCGCTGCGAGGGGTGCCATTTCGAGCCCACCTACGTCGGCGCCACGGCCGGGGAGGTGTCCTGCATGAGCTGCCACGGGCCCACCTACCGGAACGTCTTCCGCGGATGGAAAGAGACGCTCGAGGAGAGAGGCGCGGCGACGCGCCGGCAGCTCGAGGAGACAACCCGCCTTCTGGGCTCGTCGCCGCCTGCCGCTCTCGCCGATGCCCGAGCGAATCTCGAGCTGGTGGAACAGGGCCGGGGAATCCACAACTTGCCTTACAGCCTCGCGCTGCTGGAGGCCGCCCACTCCCAGATCAACGAGGCCCGCCGGGAGAGGTCCCTCGACGGCCTTCCGAGCCCCTGGCCCGACCCGCCCTACGAGACGCCGTGCCTCGACTGCCACGTCGGGGTCGAGTCGCGGCGAGTCAAGGCGTTCGGCGCCGATTTCCCCCACCGGCCGCACGTCCTCACCGAGGGACTCCGCTGTGAGCGGTGTCATACGACGCACGAGGAGCGGGACGCGACGGGTGCGGAGCCGCTGAAGATCGAACGGGACGCCTGTTCATCCTGCCACCACGGAGATCAGGAGCGGGACTGTATCGACTGCCACTCCGTTATCCGGCGGCGGACATTTTCGACGGAGGAAGGGGACTTCGACCACACCCCGCATCTCGACGACGCGGAGCTCGAATGCGTGGCCTGTCACGGCGAGGGAGTTCACGTCCGGGCGAAGGCCGACCGTGAGGTCTGCACCGACTGCCACTAGCCTGCATTTCTCACCAGGCGCGGCGCCTCTCGCGGCAGCGATCCGTGGCCGTCTCCCTCGCCGTGGTCGAAGCGGGGAGCTTCCGGAGCACACAGACCACGGACATCGTGCAGTGAAGAACGGTGCGGTGACGAGCGGTGCGCCGCCTCAGCGCCCCTCGCCCCGGTAGCGGAGCTTGACCCGACCCCAGCTCGAAATCTCCTGCGTGGCATCCGCTGAGGACGGACTCGAGCACTCTTCCCCGAACGCTCCGACCAGCAATTCACACGGACCCTCCCCCGGCGGACTCGGCAGACAGGGAGAGTTCGAGAAAAGGCCGAGGTCGCCGCCGGCGAGGTCACAGAACAGGGGATCGGCCGAGAAGTTCTGGTTGATCTTGGCCTGGCTCGCGATGCAGCCCACCCAGTCGCCCCCCGCGTTCCCGAAGACGTCACTGCACTGGAGGGAGACCGCGCCTTCCATGAAGCATTCGACTCCCGCTCCCGAGGTGCTGAACGCGACGATCGTCTGCCGGACAACGGGACCGGCCGCGGACATCGAGTAGATCCCGCCACCGTAGGTCGCGGAGTTGCCGGCGAGCGTACAACTCGTGAGTGTCGTCTGACACGCAACATGAGGGCAGAAGATCGCACCACCGAATTCGGCCGAGTTCTCGAAGAACACGCAAAAGTCGAATGTGGGAGTGCTGCCGAGACAGTCCAAGGCGCCGCCGTAAGCTGCCTGGTTGCCGGCAAACGTGCTACCGCTCACGGTCGCGCCCCCTTCGATCCGGAGCGCTCCTCCGACCTGACCGGCCATGTTGTCGAGAAACTGGCAATCGATGAAGGTGACCGGATCGGTGCAGTCGGCGGCCCCGCCGACGATCGCGGTGTTTCCCGAGAGGGTGCAGGTCTCGATCCGAGGACTCGCTCCGGTGGCGCATTTCAGGCCGCCTCCGGCGTTGGCGGCTTCGTTCTCGGTGAGGACGCACGCGCGAATCAGCGGAGAGGAAGAGGCTTCGCAGAGGATCCCCCCGCCGGAGGCATCGACGCCGGGGGCGAAGCCCCCGCGAATGGTCAAGCCTTCCACGACGGACGCGTCCGTCTCACCCGAGTGGAAGTGGAATCCCCGGTGCGGGTCCGCGGGCGTGCCCTGACAATCGATGATGCACACGGTGGCGTCCCCGCTCTGGGATCGGACGGTGACTGCCTTGCCCCCGAAGTCGATGTCGCGGTTTCCCGGGCCGAGAAACGTCCCGTCGACCAGTTCGATGATGTCCGTATCTACCGCCGCGTCGATCCCCGCCTGGATCGTCGGGGCGTCCCCGGTGCCGTCCGGGTGGATCACCCAGGTCGCGGCGTGGGAAGGCGCGGTGAGCAGAAGCGAGGCGAGCGAAGCGACGAGGGGGACGAGTGCGTCACGTTCGTGCATGGCGGACCTCCGGCAGGTAGATGGTAGACGATGTGTGCCGTACCTGTTCCGGCAGCTCGCTCGAATCAAAGATACTAGAATAGGGCGTTGGGAAGTTCGACAAAAGCGCCCTTTCAGCGCGCTCGGACCATGAGGGGTGCTTTCGCCCGAGGCGGGGCCGTAGCCCCGTCGCAGGGCGGAGGTGCCCCAACGACGAAGCGCGGCGAGCCGCTGCCACAGCAGGGGCCGGTGAGGTGTGCAGGCTAGGCCGGTGCCGCACCGTCCTTGGCGGGAAGCCGGACGGTAATCACCGTGCCTTCCCCCGGGGCACTGGCCACCGACACGTCACCTCCCTGCCTCTCGATGATGTCCTTCACGGCGAAGAGGCCGAGTCCGGTCCCGTGGCGCTTCGTCGTGAAGAAGGGAGTGAAGATCTCCTCGCGAACGTCGGCGGGCATGCCGGGTCCCGTGTCGGTGAACGCGATGCTCACCGCCTCTTCGTCGGGGTGCCACCGAGAGCGGATGGTGAGCGCCCCCTTTCCCTCCATGGCTTGCAGGGCGTTGAGGGCGATGTTCAGGAAGGCCTGCGCGGTGAGCTGCGGATCGAGGAAGATCGCGCGATCCGGCGGCTGCAGATCCGTGCGGATCTCCACGCCCTGCCTCTCGGCCTGGCCCTCCACGAGGAAGCAGGTGCTCTCGATCAGCTCCCTCAGACGGGTGGGGGCGAGCTGCGGCTCGGCCGGACGCGCGAAGCTCAGGAGCTGGGTCGTGGTGCGTCCGAGCCGGTCCACCTGATGAAGGACCTGCTCGAGCACCTCCGCATACTCCGTGTCCCCGAACTCGGGGGCCATCACCTCGAGCGCCGCCCGAATGCCCGACAGGGGATTGCGAATCTCGTGGGCCATCGTCGAGGCCATCTGGCCGACCGCGGCGAGTTTCTCGGTCTGGATCATCTGCTCCTGCGTCTCCCGCAGCTCCTCCAGGGCCCGGCGAAGCTGCGCGTTCACACCCTCCAGTTGCGTCTGGGCTATTTGGAGCGACTTCGTGCGGTCCTCCACCCGACGCTCGAGCGTCCGGTTCCAGTCCTCGATCTCCCGGCGCGCTTGCCGCAACCGTTGAACCATCACGTTGAAGGACGTGGCGAGTCTCCCGAGCTCGTCGCGCGTGGTCACGTCCACCCGGAGATCGAGATCGCCGCGGGCGATGGCGCGCGTGGCCTCCGACAGCTTTTCCAGGGGCGTCGTGACCCGTCGAATGAGTGAGTGGTAGAGAAGGCTCGCGCCGGAGAGAAGGAGGGCGGTGACGAGCAGACCCCGGAGGAAGATCGTCCGTTTTGCCGTCAGCAGATGACTCATGGGCATCGTCAGGAGCAACAGCCCCTCTTCCCTCATGCCGATGTGAAGGGGGCTGACCCGCGTCTTGACCGGTCCCGAGCCGGAGGCGGTGTCGATGACGAACGGGCGGTCCGCCGTCTCGACGGAGTCGAGCTCCCTGAGGTGCGACATCAGCGTCGCGACATCAGACCCCGGGAGCGTGGAGATCACGCGATCGCCGAGCACCACCAGGGAGATGTCGGATCCGATGCGCCCCCGGATCTCCTGAAGATACGCGGGCGTGAGCGGGAACGATACAGCGACGACGCGTTCGATCCCCGCGCTGCTCTCGACGGGCGCCACGCTCTGGATCCCCGCCAGCCAGGAGTCTCCCGCGGGGCCCCGCGTGAGCGTCATGGAGCGAATGCCGAGGAACCCCTTTCGGATGACATCCGCGCCGGCCTCGCTCCGCGGAGGGTCCTCTCGATGAAGATGCACGCGCATCCCCGCGCGGCGGGCGCCGCTGAGAAGAGAGATGGTCAGCGAACGCGTGTCGGTCGGATGATCGAGGTGCTCGGTGAGGATCTCGGCGTCCGCGAGCAAGTCGCTGTAGAGGGTCACCTGCTCCTCGAGATCGCGAAGAACGAGATGAACGATCCCCTCGTCCGAGGCGAGCTGACTTTTCGCCCGCGCCTCGAGGCTCCGACCGGTGATCTGGACCGCGACCATCATCCCGGCCCCGACCAGGACCGCGGCGATCACGAAGAAGGCGCCCAACAGCCGGCGGGAGAGTCGCCCCTTACCGAGAAGATCGAGTTCGAGCTTCATGGTCCGGTCAGGGACGATAGTCTCGAGGATCCAAGCCCGCCTGATCGATCATTCGGAAGACCTCGTCCAAGTCCCGCGCGGTGGTCCTCACAAACCGATCCGCGCCCAGCGCCTCCAGGACCTCGGGACCCCCGGGAGATTCGTGGAGGCTCAAAAGTAGACCAGTCATCCACTCGTAGAGCTCCTCCGGCTCGCGAGGAGGGAGAGCGGCGGCCTCGACTCCGGTGTCGGGAACGAGTTGGTGACACTTGTAGCACGGAAAACCCACGTCCGGTCCGAGGACAAAAGCATTGTTGGGCACCGGCGGCGAGACGGCGAGGATCCGGAGCTCCTCCTTGACCTCCGGGCGCCTCTTCGCCACCTCGTCCAACATGAGATTCTTGGCCGCACCGGCGTCCAGCTCGCCCTCGTACACCTTGAGGAACAGCAGGTCGTGGCTACCCGTGAACACGAGGGAACCGAGGTGGTCCTCGGGGCGCCCGGCGCCGTGCTCTCGGAAGTAGAGAAGCGGGTAGAGGTATCCGGCGGTGGTCGCCGTGTCGACGAGACCGAAAGACTTGCCGTGGAGGTCGGCCCAATTCCTGATCCCGCTGTCCTTTCGCGTGACGATGAGGCCTCGATACTGGGAGACCCCGTCCTTTTCCGGACGGGCGATCGGAGTCACGCCGGCCTGCGCGTACGCCAGGGCGAACGCCAGGCTTCCCAGGAAAGCCGCGTTGATCCGGCCGGCCTTGAACTCCTTGATCACCTCCCCGTAGTTCGGCAGGAGCCGGAGCGTCACGGTCGTCTGCAGGCCGAACTGTCGGCTGAGGTACTCCACGAGGGGAGCATACCGCTGCTCCTGAGCCAGGAGGTCCTGTTCCGGCAGCACGGCGATGATGAGGTTCATGGTGACCGGAGTGAAGCCGTGGCCCTCGATCGTTCGCTGGCCCTCCTCCCCGTACACGAACTGGACGAACCGCATGACGGCGCGGCTGGGATCCGGCCCCAAAAGAAACCCGAACGGGCGCGTGTAGGGATAGTGTTCCTTCCGAAGGCTCTCGGGCGACGGCCTTGCCCCGTCGATTCCCAGGAAGTTGACCGCGACACCTTCGAGAAGGGCGTTGCCGAACGAGAGGTAGCCGATCGTGTTCTCGACCATGACGAGCGATGTGATGACGTCTTCGGGACGTTCCAGGACGAGCGCGCTCGGCGTGACGGCGAAGGAGGGGTCGAATAGCTCTTTCCGGAGGATCACCTTGAGCGACGTGTGCTCGGAACGGTCGAGGACCGTGATGGGCGCGTCGTGCCCCCCCAACTCCCGCCAGTTGGAGATCTGGCCGCTGTAGATGTCGAGGAGCTGTTGGCGGGTGAGTCGCCCGACCTTCACGTTGCGATGGGTGGCGAAGACCAGCGGATCGTGGGCGAGGTGAAGATACGTCGCCTCCGTCTCCTTCTCTTCCATCGTCAGGGGTCGGGAAGCGAGCGCGATGTCGGCGTCGCCGACCGAGATTGCGGCGACCCCCCCGCGCGTGTGCGCCGGCGGCGTGAACACGACTCGATGGCCGGCATGACTGTTCTCGAATTGACGCGCCAGCGCCCGGGCGAGTGGATAGACGTCATCCGAGCCCGCAACCCGGATGATCTGCTCGTCGCCGCCTTCCCCGCTCGGGGCGGGCTCCTCCCGCGCACATCCCCCCGCCGCGAGACCGAACGCCACGGCCAGCGCCACCCTCCGTGCGCGCGCATTCCTCCCCCTGGAACCTCGTGCCCGGAGTGGGACACCCTTCGACTTGTCGAACACCTTCCGGCTCCCCTTTTTGTCCCTCAAAGAAGCCCGTGCTTTCGCATGCGGTACCGCAGCGCGTCGCGACCGATTCCCAGGATCTCCGCCGCGCGGACCTGGTTCCAGTTCGTCCGATCGAGGGCGGATATCAGCATCCGCTTTTCCACCTCTTTGAGGCCGCCGGTACCGGCGACAAGCTCGCCCGAGCCGGCGCTCTCCGGCGTATCTGCCGCTCGGGGTCCCTCATCGAACACGAGCATGGACGATTCCACTCGGGTCCCGTCTTCCAAGGTCACCGCGCGCTCGATGACGTTTCTGAGCTCCCGGACGTTTCCGGTCCAGCGGTGGGAGCGCAGCTTTCTGCGGGCCTCTGCGTCGAAGCCCACGAAGTGCTTCCCGAGACGCCGGTTGAACCGGGCCAGGAAATGCTCGGCCAGCTCGAGCACGTCGTCTTCCCTTCCCTCGAGCGAGGGCATGTGAATCGGGATGACCCGGAGACGAAAGTACAGATCCTCGCGGAATTCCTGGGCGGCGATTCTCGCCCGCAGGTCCACGTTCGTCGCGGCGACGACCCGAATGTCGACCTGCAGGGGGTCCACGCCGCCGACGCGCCGGAAGGACCGGTGCTCCAAGAAATGGAGCAGCTTGGTCTGAACCTCTCGAGTGAGCTCTCCGATCTCGTCGAGATAGATCGTCCCGCCGCCGGCGAGCTCGAGCAGGCCCTGCTTCTGGGCGTGGGCATCCGTGAAGCTCCCCCTCTCGTGACCGAACAGCTCGCTCTCGAAGAGCGCCGACGGAACGGCCGCGACGTTGACGTGGACGAAGGGCTTCGAGGCGCGTCGGCTCGAGTAGTGGATGATCTGCGCGGCGAGATCCTTGCCGGTGCCGCTCTCCCCCGTGAGAAGCACGGTATTGGCGCTGCTTCGCGCCACCTTCAGTACGAGGCGCCGCATCTGCTCCATCGCGGGTGAGCTCCCGATGAGGTTGTCGATGCGGTAGCCCGCCGGCGGGCCGGGCGGTGCCTCCGGCTCGACCGTCGTCCGGGTCCTCTCCCGAGCTGTCTCCGGGGCCGGCGCGGGAACCGACTCGGCCGCGCCCAGGATTGCATCGGCCATGGAGAGGACGGAGCGCGAGTCGAAGGGCTTCGTGAGGTAGTTGTAGGCTCCCAGCCTCATCGCCTCGACGGCCGACTCGATGGCCCCGTGCCCCGTCATCATGACGACCGCGGTGCCCGGGTACTTCTCCCGCAGGATCCGGAGGCACTCCATCCCGTCCATTCCGGGCAGCCGGATGTCCAGGAGCACGACGCGGGCGGGCTTCTCCTCCATGCGTTGTAGGGCGTCCTCGGCGCTCTCGCACCCCTCGACCTCGAATCCCGCCCGGCGGAGCTGGGTCACGAGCCCCCACCGGAGGAGCTGCTCGTCCTCGACGACAAAGACCCCTCCACTCCCGTCGGCCTGCGGCATGGCTCCTCCGGTGGGTCGGGGTGCTCGCTCCCGGACCCGGCGGGGGATTCGCGAACGCCCCACTCGATCTTATCCGATGATCGTCCGCTGCGCCTCTTCCGCCCTCCGAAAGCGCCATTTGGCGCACCCTTCTCGTCATATGGCGCGCGGCGGGTCCCGGTCGCCACAAACCGTCTCCGGGTCGCTGGAAGGAATCGATAATTCAAGCATTTTCAAGGGTTTGTACGATCGGGAAAGACGGGGCGACGCGGCGGTTTGGCATAAAGGATGCTAACGCATGTGAAGAGATTCACAATCCGATTCCCCGAAGAGCAGCCCTGAATGCATCCCGGCGACAAGATCTCGGCTCCTGACCCCTCGCGTTTCGTCCCGGTCTCCGGGACGCGGACCGGGTGCCTCGTCGCGCTGGCTCTCGGCCTCATTGTGGCAACCGGGGGCCCGGAGGCTTCGGCCTCCATCTCCATTCCCGCGGAGTTCATGAGGCAGCTCGACTTGCCCGGCAGCGCCGACGCGTTTCTGCGCCCGGCCGCGATCTTCGTCGACAGGACCGCTCACGAGGTGCTGGTCGCCGACACGGGGCACAACCGGATCGTGATTCTCGACTGCTTCGGGACCTACAAGCACGCGTTCCCCGGGGGGAATCACTTCTCGAGCCCCGTCGGCGTCGCGGTCGATTCCGAAGGATACATCTACGTCCTCGGATCGATCCGGGGCGGCCGCAAGGTCGCCGTCTTCGACTACGACGGGCAGTTCCTGACCGACTTGGATCTTTCGGACACGCCGGACGGGCCGCCGGTGGACATTCACTCCCTGGCCATCGGCGATAACGACGATCTCCTGGTTCTCGATCGAGGGCGCGCGCGGATCTGCTCCTATGATCGCACGGGCCGCTTTCTGAGCGCGTTCCCGCTGCTCGCCGATCACTCCGAGGAGGCGAGGCGCAAGGCGGTCTTCGGTTCGATCCAGGTGAGCGGGGAGACGATCTTCGTTCCGATCTCTTCGCTGGGCACGGTCCACCTCTACGACCGGAGTGGCAAGCGTCTCGGGGGGATCGGCTACCGGGGCAACAACGTCGGGGAGCTCAACTTTCCGGTGAGCGTTGCGGTGAAGGACGGCGACCTCGTCATGGTGCTCGACAAGCACCGTTTCAACGTCCTGTGCTTCACGCTCGACGGGAAGTTCCTCGGCGAGTTCGGCGGCAAGGGATCCTCCCCCGGCTGGTTCTACCACCCCACGCTCCTGGCGGCCGACGATCACGACCAGATCTACGTCGGCCAGATATTCCAAAGCAAGATTCAGGTCTGTCGCATGCCCGAGTCCATCGCGGCAGGCATCATGCAGGCAAGGTCGGCTCGGCAACCACAAGGGAAGACCTGATCCCGATGAGGAGGTGCTCAATGCGGAAAGCCCTTGTACTCGCCCTGGGAGGGTGCTTTGCCCTCGCCAGCACTGGATTCGCCTTCCACGACGCCGGTGTCGCGCACTGTAATGGCTGCCACACGATGCACAACAGCCAAGACGGCGTGCTCGTGGATCCGGACGAGGACGGAGGCAACGCGTATCTGCTGAAGGACGCGACGCCGAGCGACGTCTGTCTTTCGTGCCACGCCGAAGGGCTCGGCGCGGTGTTCGCCGCGGATCCGATGGCCCCCTCGCCCGAGAAGGGCGCCGGGAACTTCACCTTCCTTCTGGAAGACAATCTGAACGACGGCCACGCCGGTGCGGATTCGGCGAACTGGATCAGCGGTGATGCCGCCGGTCACAACATCGACGCGCCGTCCAAGAACGTCGGCCCCGACGGGACGCTGACGGGAAACGCGCCGGGAGGAACTTTCCCCTCCACGGCGCTGGGATGCACGAGCTGCCATGATCCTCACGGCAACACGAACTTCCGTCTGCTCTATGGTGCCGGCGCCAACGTTCAGGACGGCGTCGCGACGTTCCTGAACGATGCTCCCGAGGCGGAGGGAATCTCCATCTTCTTCGGCTCCGAGGCCAACAACAACCACACGGCCTACCATTCGGGCGTGAGCGCCTGGTGCGGAAACTGCCACAACGACTTCCACGCCAATCCCGACGGGGACCTGATCCACAAGTCGGGCGCCACGCTGGGCGGCACAGTCGCGGGCGTGTACAACCTGTACAACGGCACCGAGGACATCACCGGGGGCACCCAGGCCACGGCGTATCTGGCGGCGGTTCCGTTCGAGTCCGCGGATTCGACGAATACCACTTCCTCCACGCTGGGTCCGACCGCATCAGACAAGATCATGTGCCTCACCTGCCACCGTGCCCACGCGTCGTCGGCTCCCGATGCCGGACGCTGGGACTTCAACGTGACGCTGCTGCATGAGGACGGAGACG
>JALGZR010000091.1 GCA_025774805.1 bacterium | reverse complement strand
GATACGCTTCGCCATGACCGGTCTCCTTCCATCCGTATGCGGTATTCAGCCGTACCCGACTGATAGCCCGCGATTCTACGGACTCGGAGACCGGTCGCTCTATAGGGTCTAGGCGAATCCATCCCAGGTGCGGCGGATGTGGGTGAAGGAATCGACATGGTCATGATGGGCACCGGCTTCAGGCTGCAAGGGCGATTCTCGGCTCACCACCCAGATGACGTTGCCGACAAGCTTGCCGGAGCGGTCACGAATCACCTGCTGCAACAGCCGGCGTCCAATGATGAGGCCCGGGCCTTTGCCGAGAAGAACGCGGATCTTATTGAGGCGCGCGCGCGGGACGTCAGGGATGACGCAGCGCTGCGCGAGGCCATAATCCAGGCAACACTTGTGATCGCATCAACGCCGTGGAAAGAAGGCTCTACCCACGAGAGTTACGATCGCCGGCCCCTAGATCAATTGTGTGAGATCTGGATGCTCGACCCAGCGATACTTTCGGAACCCGAGCCAATGGACTTCGTCACGATGGCCTCGGAGTACTTGGTGGCAAGCGAGGCGAGACGCCGGAAGCCTTAGTCCTGCGGCCTCGGTCGTCGGCCATGATGCCGCTCCGCCCCGCCCCTCTCGCCGCCGGACGAGCGGGCCCGGGAACCATCATGCCGTGGTTCGTCGTCGATGGAACGGTGGGACGCGCCGGTCACCGATGGTCGTGCTCCGCCCCGCCCCTCTCGACGCCGGACGAGCAGCAGATCGAAGGCGATGATCGACGGATGTCTATGAGCGGCCGTTCCGCTGCTTCGCCCCACTCCTCTCGCCCCCCGGCCATAAACGCAGCGCTGGACGTGATCAGTGGATTCGGGTTCAGATATGGACACCTTCGAAGGAGGAACGCGACATGCCTGAGTGGCTCTTCTGGTTTCTGATCCTGTTCTGGCCCGGACCCATCGGTCTGGGCGTATTCCTTGCCGGACTGGGTGTCTTCTTCTGGGGCCAGAGCCGGATGAGGAAGTCGGAACAAGCGTAGGGAGTACGCGCCGGGCCGGGGCGACATGTTGTGCATTGGAGCCCGGGCGCGGCCGGCGACGGTCGTGCATTGGCGGGACATGTGTTTTCTGCGACTCAGGACGATCGAGGGCGAGTCTGCTCGGAAGGTCGTCGTTTTTCTGCTCTTCCCCGCCCCTCTCGCCCGCCGGACGAGGTAGCCCAGAAGGCGACAAGCGGTGGTGGGCAGTCGACGTGACGATCGGACGTGCTGACCACCGATGATCCTGCACCGCACCGCCCCTCTCGCCCACGAAGACGGGCCGGCAGGAGTAGCGTGGCGACTAGCCCTCAGTATGACTTGCCTTTCCCTCGATCATGGACTTTGCTGCCATAGGACCTTGCGCGAGACCACGTTCACGTGAGAGGGAGGATGAACGATGACTCTCGACGTAATCCGGGACGCCCTGGGGTGGTGCACCATCATTAACTGGGTGATGCTGTTGCTCTGGTGGATGGTGATTAGGCTCGCACACGATTGGGTATACGGCTATCACGGCAAGTGGTTCAGCCTTTCCGTGGAGCGTTTCGACGAGCGATCATGCTTTTCAATCTGGCGCCCTACCTGGCGCTGCGCATCGTGGGCTGAGGCCGCTTCGCTACCTCCGAACTCTCAATACGGGTCACGTGTTCGGCGTCGGAGCGAAGACGGATGCGCTGAAGGTAGCCGTCCGACGCGGGCAGACCGCCTGGTCTGTAGGCGCCTTACCACCGTCCTGCTCCGCCCCGCCCCTCTCGCCGCCGGAGGAGGTGCCTGGACAGGGACGGGCGATAGTGCGTAGTCGACGTGACCGTCGGACACGTTGGCCACTGATGAAACTGCGCTGCCCCGCCGCGCTCGCCCCCCTTTGGGTGGGCGGACACGACCTGAGTTCACTTGCGGCGGGAGTTAATGAGTCGCTATCAGGACAAGGTTGAACGACCCGGATCGGTAAGGTAGCGTTCAGTTTGGGGGAGGGAGCGCACCATGGGCCGCGAGCGTCCCATTCTGATTATCGGCGGCACGGGCCACTACGGTCGCCACATTGTCCGGAGCCTTTTGCAGGTCGGCGAGCGGGTACGTTTGCTGAGCCGGAATGCGCAGGCCGCACGGAGCATCGTGGGGAGCGAACCCGAGATCATCGAGGGAGACATTACGAATGTCGAGTCGCTCTCGCCCGCGCTCCAAGGCGCACGGGCAATCATCCTCTCTGTATCTGCGGGGACCAAGAAGCTCATCCGCAAGCGGATTGCAATCGAACGTGACGCTGTGCTCGCGCTCATCGAACGGTCCGAGCGTGAGGGTGCCCGACGCTTCGTCTACCTCTCTGGCTACGACGTGCGGCGGGAGTTCGTCGAGCCGCTAGGGTTGCTCGAATTTGCCCGACCCCAGCTGGACGTCCAAGCCGCCCTCGCCGACTCACCCCTCAACTGGACGGTGTTGGGTTGTGCACCGTCGATGGAGTTGTTCTTCGCCTTCATTCGGAGCGATGTCATGATCGTTCCCGGAGGAGGGCCTCCATCGATCCCGACGCTCTCGCCGTCCGACTTGGGAACCGTTGCGGCTCAAGCCGTTGTGCGCGACGACCTGTCGGGCATGCACTTTCGTCTGACGGGACCCGAGGCAATGTCGTTACCCGAGGCAGCACGCCGCATCGGCGATGTCTGGGGTCGGCCCATTCGGTTCAGGAAGATCCCACTTGCACCTATCAGAACCGCTTTCTTCCAGCTTGGATGGGCCTTCCCGTTCCTCAAGTACATCGCCTCGGCCCTCACCCTGCTGAACAGATTCCCTCCGGAAATGGCTGCTGAGGTGCCGATGGATCACAAGCGGCTGTTGGACACCTTCGACTTTGTGCCGACCACTCTGGAACGGGAAGCGCGACGTCGAAAGGGGCTAGGCTGAAGTCTACCCTGTCACTCGGGCTCGCCGCCGGACAGACCGGCCAGCGAAACGAAACGCGCCAAGCGTCAACACCTTGCCCTCCAGGGCGTTACGGCGGCGGAATGGCGGGGCGGCAGCTGAGCGGGGGAGCGTCCACTACCTCGCCGCGGCCTTCCGCAGGCGCAGGTCCGGGTCCCCTCTCCCAACGCGAACTCTGACCCCATGGTGAACAGGGCCACCCCGATCAAGCACCCGAGCCCCCGGGCCCGACCTCTTCCGTGGTGCCCGGATCGGCACTCCGCACTCCGGCGCGGACTCTCGCGCAATCCCTCCGGGCGACGTCATACGACGGGTCGTGGAGTCCGATGCCGGATCGATGCCGACGGGGGAACCGAAGAAACCGGCGTCCTTGTCGATTGTGCCGGCCCGCTCCCGTTGACATCGTTCGACTCCCGTTCTGAGAATGAAAGCGACCGGCGAAATCGCTCGCGCGACTCGCCACGCCCGGCCGTGGCCGGCACGATTCCGGGAAGGATCTCTTCGAGGAGGGATCGTGGGGGTGGTGTACCTGAAGACCCTTTCGCTCACCCTCTACTGGCTGCTGGTCCTGTACGGGGGGGCGTGGGCCTCGGCGTTCGTGGACTCGAGGCTCGGAATCGCGGGCTACCGCTCAGCGGCCAGCGCGGCGACCGGCATACTGCTGCTCCTCCTCGGAACCGCCCTCCGAGGATGGGCCTCGTACACCTTCTACGCGAATAGGTTGAGCGTCGTACGCATCGGTCCGCAGGCCCACATCCTCGAGACCGGACCCTACGCTCGCTCCCGAAATCCCCTGTACCTCGGCCTCCTCGCACTGGCAGTGGGGTGGGTCCTCTTTCTCGGTTCCGTGACCGGGCTTCTCCTCTCGTGTCTATTCTTCCTCCTCGTGGATCTCTGGATTCGGAAGGAGGAGAGGGACCTCCAGCAGAGATTCGGCGAGGAGTACACCGGCTACCGGACGAGAGTCCCGCGGTGGGGATGGGCGAGACGGGCGACGGAGCCGGCGCCTCTCCGCGGCTCGACGAGAGCGGGCCCCGGTGGCAATCGAGACTGATACCGAGACTGAAAACTGAAAACGGACGGCCCCGCCGATCTTCCCGGCGAGGTCGTCCTCCTCATCCTGATCCGGCGCTTCGGACCACCCGAGCTCCGTGCCTTGACCATCGAGCCGCAGAGCGGGCTCGGTTCGTCGCGCGTTGTCCGCCGTCGCGCGTTAACGCACGCGGATCAGCTTCTGCGTGGCCTCGAACGAACCCGATTCCAGGCGAACGAAGTACACGCCGGCGGAGACGCGACGCAGGTCCTGATCCCTCCCGTCCCAGACAAGTCGGTGGACGCCCGGCTGAACCTCGCTGCGGACGAGGAACCTCACGCGACGCCCCGTGATGTCGAAGATCGTCAGCTCCACGCTCCCGGCGACCGGGACGGTGAACTCGATCATCGTGCTCTCGTGGAACGGATTCGGTCGCGCGGCTCCGAGCGCGAAGGACTCGGGACCGAGGTCACCCTCGAGCACGGCGTTCGGGGCCAAGACCTCGATCGTCTTGTCGTCCGTCGCCGAGACGGCGCCGTCGTTGTTGACCTCGAGCTCCAGCGAGCTCGGCCCCGAGGGAGCCGTGAAGTTCGTGAAGCTCAGGTCGGACACGGTGATCTGGTCCGCCGCGGCGAAGTCGCTCGTGACCTCGAGGACCAACGTCTTTCCGGCGTCCTCATACGTGACGGTTCCGGACACCTTCGCGGCCGCGATCCCGCCGATCGTGGCGGTCACGTCCGCAGTGTCCCAGTCCATGTTGAATCCCGACGGTATCCGGACCCTCAGGTCGTTCGCGGCCGTGACCGTCGGGCTGGTGCCGTCGTCCACGATCCGGATCGGGGAGATGGCGGTGGTCGGACCCGCGACGACGAAGATCTGGTTCGCGGACGACGTGATGGCCAGGATCGCCTGGACCGAGATGTCGGCGCCGTCGGAGTCGTTCGTGGAGTCGGGATCGAGCTGATCCACGGCGGTCACACTCGCCGTGTTCGTGATCGTGGTCCCGGTCGTTCCGACGTCCACCGTGACCGTGATGGTCAGCGTATCGGCGTCGGAGGCCGCCATGGCCCCGACCGTCCAGACGCCGGTGCCCGCGCTGTAGGTGCCCTGAGTCGCGGACGCGGACTGGTACGTCACGCCCGCCGGAAGAACGTCCGTCACCGCGACGCCGGTCGCGGAGTCCGGTCCCGCGTTGGACAGGGCGATCGTGTAGGTGATCGTGGCTCCCTGACTCGGTGCCGGATCGGATACGGTCTTCACGAGCGAGAGATCGACCGGGAACGTGTAGATCCAGATGTTCCCATCCCGGTTGAAGGCGATTCGTGCGCCCCCGTTGGCCCAGTCCGGCTGGCTGTCCGCCACGGAGCCGGAGGTGACCTGGATGGCGGTGCCTCCCGTCGCCGAGATGAGGTAGAGATCGTTGTTCCCGTTGCGGTCGGTGTGAAACGCGATTCGATCGCCCGCGGGGGACCAGTCGGGGGCGCTGTCGTTCCCACCGTGCGTCGTGACCTGGGTCGCGGTTCCTCCCGAGGCCGGGATGGTCCAGATGTCGAGGTTTCCGCTCCGATCGGACACGAAGGCGATCGTCGATCCGTCCGGCGACCACGTGGGGTGTTGATCGGTCGCCGCATTCGTCGTGAGCTGCACGGGGGTTCCGCCCCCGGACGGGATCAAGTAGATGTCGCCGTCCTTGGTGTACGCGATTTGGGTTCCGCTGGGAGAGTAAGCGGGAAACCTGTCCGTGGTCAGCGTATCCGAGTCGAGTTTCGTGGGAGAGCCGCCGCCGGACGGGATCGTCCAGATGTCCGGATTCAGGATTCCCCCCGACTCCCGGCCGCTGTACGCGATCGTCGTCCCGTCGGACGACCAGTCGCCGTGACGATCGAGCAGGTAATTGGTGGTGAGTTGGGTGGCGGCGCCTCCCGCGCTCGGTACGAGCCAGAGATCCGGATTTCCCGATCGATCGGAGTCGAACACGAACGTCGAGTCGTCGGGAGACCAGGCCGGTCGCTGGTCCGTCGCCGGATCGCTCGTGATCTGAGTCTCCCCGGCGCGAACGAGAGGGGCGTGGAGGACGAGACTCCCTCCGCAGAGCAACGCGAGGCCCGCGTTCCTACGATGACTTCTCCGGTGGTATCGAGATGACATACGATTCCTCCGATCGACTCATGACTCCCGTCACGAGGCAGAAGATGCCCGGTTTCGGCCCTGTTGATCAGGGACGCGTCGGCCGCCCGGGCTCGTATTCGTACCCACATTCAGCCAATGAACAGCTTAACTGGCGGCCAAGGGCGAATACAAGGCCGTCCCCCCGAGCGCCGGCCCCGGCGCCGAGGCCGCGGGGACTTTCCACAAAAGGTTGGTAAATAGTGGGTCAGAGACGCCGATTCTGGCGGACCCTTCTCAGAGCGGTCGGCGGGCCCTTCCGCGGTCGAGGCACTCGAAGAGAACCGACGCCGACTCGCGGAACCGCGTGGCGAGGACCATCGAGGCGATGACGAAGGGCTTCCAGGCCGCCTCCCGATACGTCGAGAGCCGGTGGCGCTCGAAAACGGAGGCCGCGACCTCGCCATCGTCGCAACTCACTCCCGAGATGTCGGCGGGAAGACAGTGCATGTAGAGAGCGCGCCCCTCCCGAGTGCGACCCATCATCTCCTCGGTGCACTCCCACTCCATGTGCTTCGCGTTCTGCATGAGGCATTCCCTCTCCAGCTCGTCGAGTCGGGACGTCTCCCCGGTGCGCCGCCGCCGCGTCCGCTCCTCCATGACCTCGTAGGGAGCCCAGCTCTTCGGGTAGACGATATCGGCGCCGTCGAAGGCCTCCTCCATCGACTCGACCGTGCGGAACGTCCCGCCCGAGGCCTCCGCAAACGTCCGCGCCCTCTCCAGCGGTTCCTCGACGAGCCCGTATCCCCTCGGATGAGCGAGAGCGACGTCCAGACCGAATCGCGTCATCAGCGCCACGACCCCCTGTGGAACCGAGAGCGGCTTTCCGTAGCTCGGTGAGTACGCCCAGGTCATCGCGAGCTTCTTCCCGCGCAGGTTGTCGAGGCCGCCGAAGTGCTCCGCGAGGTGGCAGAGATCGGACACGGACTGGGTCGGGTGGTCGAGATCGGACTGGAGATTGATCACCGCCGGGCGGTGGTCGAGCACCCCCTCCCGACGGCTGTCGTCGAGCGACCCCGCCACGTCTCGCATGTAGCGATGTCCCTCTCCGAGGAAGATGTCATCGCGAATGCCGATGACTTCGGTGAGAAACGAGATCATGGTCGCCGTCTCGCGTACCGTCTCGCCGTGCACGATCTGCGACGTGGATTCGTCGAGCTCCTCGGTCATCAGGCCGAGGAGATCGCACCCGGAGCGAAACGAGTAGCGGGTGCGCGTGGACTGATCGCGAAAGATCGAGACCCCCAGGCCCGATTCGAACACACGGGTGGAGAGACCGGCACGGTGGAGATCCCGCAGGATCTCCGCTCCCCGGACGAGACTCCGAATGCCGGTGTCGGAGATCTCCCAGGTGAGAAGAACGTCCCGATCGTGAAGATCGTTCGGCGTGCCGGAGAGGCGGTGGATCTTCTCCTGGATACCGGCGTGCGGCATGGCTCTCCTTCTCTCCCTTTTGCGCCTACCGGGGGACGGTCTCGAGATAGATTTGCGGGAACGCCGCGTAGAACGCGGCGGCCTTCGTGAGATCGTCCACCGGGCACTGATCTTCGGGGCTGTGAGCCCACTTCTCGTGCGAGGGCCCGAACCCGACGGTAGGGATGCCGTGCATTCCGCAGGTGGCGACCCCGTTCGTGGAGAACCCCCATTTGTCGATCCGCGCCGGACGGCCGAGAACGAGCTCCGCGGCCCGAGCCGCCGCGGCGACGACCGGATCCTCCTGCTCGAGGACCCAGGTCGGGTAGTACTTCCGCGTGGGATAGATCAAGCCGGTCCAGGACTCCCGAGCGTAGTCGAGCACGGTGACGGTGGCTCCGACCGATCGCACCGAGGGGAGCGCCTCGATCTCCGCGACCGCACTCTCGAGCGTCTCGCCCCTCGTCAACCTCCGGTCGAGGTGAATCGTGCAGCTGTCCGCGACCGCGCAGAGCGACGGCGACGTCGAGCGGATGTCGGAGACGGTCACGCTGCCCTTGCCCAGAAAGGGGTCCGCGCTGTCTACCAGACGCTCGTTGAGCTTCTCCACGTCGGCGAGAATGCCCGCCATCTTGTAGACGGCATTGACACCCCGCTCGGGGGCCGATCCGTGCGCGGAGAGACCCTGGGTTCGAACCTCCATCTCCATGCGCCCGCGCTGGCCCCGGCACACGCCGAGGTCCGTCGGCTCGGTGATGACGACGACCTCCGGCTCGATGACCTTCTCCTTCAGGAGGTATTGCCAACAGAGACCGTCGCAATCCTCTTCCAGCACAGTGCCCGTGATCCAGACCGTCGTTTCGCCGCCGATCCCCAGCTCCTTCAGGATCCTCGCCCCGTAGACCATGGCCGCCATCCCGCCTTCCTGGTCCCCGGCGCCCCGGCCGTAGATCACCCCGTCACGGACCTCACCGGCGTAGGGATCGCGACTCCAGGTCGAGGGATCTCCGACCCCCACGGTGTCCAGGTGCGCGTCCATGGCGAGGACGCGGGAGCCCGACCCGATCCGTCCGAGGATGTTGCCCAGTCCATCGACCCGCACCTCGTCGAATCCGACGTGCTCCATCTCGGCCATCACCCGCTCGACGACCTGACGCTCCTCCGCGCTCTCGGAGGGAATGGCGATCATGTCGCGCAGGAAGCCGACCATGGCGGGCGTGTCGCGCTCGGCGAGTCGGAGAATCGCGTTCCGGTCGAGACCAGCCTGCATGTCTCACCAGCCTCTGCCAGGGGATGCGTTCCCTCGCAATGATCCCTGGCGGAACGCCGGTGTCAAGGACTGTCGGACGGAACGGGCGGCGCGACGCGCCGGGCGGTCGTCGGAAGTCGAACGATCTCAGTCGACGAGCCCCTTCACCCAGTTGATACCGGTTTCCTCGAGCACGCCGCGTCGGATCCGGTCGAGAACGTAGCCCCAGGTGAGATCGACCTCGACCTGCGCGTTCCCCTCGAGATGGGCCCGAGGATCGTCCGGGTCGAATCCGATCGAGAACCCCTTTCCGGACAGACGGGCGCGCCTCTCCCCGGCGCGGCGCTCGAGCCGCATCGTGTGGCCGTCGAAACGGCCATAGACGACGACCGCGTTCTCCCCGCGACGGACCAGGATCCCGTCCGCGGGGTCCGCCGCTCGGAATGACTCGAGACTGCCGAAGAACCGGGGCTTCACAACGTAGGGTCCTCCGTCCTCGGGACAGAACACGTCGCAGTTGCCGCAGTCGTTGCAGAGATCGGCGAAGTTTCCGATCTGGTGCTTTCTCTCGAGAACGAGGGGCTTCCCCTCAATGCGCACCCACTCCCCGTCCTGCCGACGGACCCGGACCACGGGAATCGCGCCCTTCGGAACGCGATACGTGAAGTTCGCGCCGTTCGGACAGACCGGAATGCACTTGTCGCACGTGATGCAGTCGAAGAGCTCGAGATCGCTCCCGATCTTCTTCGGAGGTCGCGTGTTCCGTTCGAGACGGTAGCGGGGGTCGGACGTGACCCGCTCCGCATAGGTCTCCGTGTTGAGGGATGTCGCCTCCGCGACCCACCGCTCGAAAACCGCCTGGCCGACCGCGGCGCGCAGGTCCTTCTCCCGCTCCAGTGCCGAGAGCCCGTCCCCCACGACCTCTCGACCCGCCCCCACCACTCCGACCGCGCGGTCGAGAGCCGACTCTGCGTGACCGAACGCGCGAATCACGAACTCGTCGATCGTCTCGGATCCGGTGGCACGCATGCGATCGGACAGGGATCGCAGGTAGCCGCCCGCACGACCGTAGCCGCCGGGCCGGAGCAGATCGGTGCACACCGTGACGGGACGGAGCCCGAGCGCGACCGCGTCCGCGAAGTTGCCCCGATCGATGCCCGCGGAGAACGAGACCGGGAACCGGTTGCCGAAGCGCCCCCGAAAACGCTCGACTAGCCTTGCGGCCAGCACGTGAAGCGGCTGCCCGGAGAGGTACTTCTCCTTCTCGGAGGCGGGGAGGAAGTCGTCCCGGTGCTCGACGATCAGGGTGTTCGTGAACTTCACCCCGAATCCGAGACCGTGCTCCCGTGCGGTCTCCCCGAGTCGCTCGACGAACTCGACTGCCTGATCCCACTTCGTGTCCTTCTCGAACGCATCGTCGGGAATGCGGAGGGTTTCGTATCCGAGGACGTCGTGGAGGAGATGGCGGGTCTCCTCCGGACCGAGCAGAAGGGGGTTCAGCTTCACCGTGCAGCTCAGGCCGTACTCGCGCATCAGGTGCTCGAGAATCCGTTCGATCTCGTCCGGCGGACAGCCGTGAAACGTGGAGAGCGTGAGCGTACCGGACAGCCGCGTCGGAAAGTCGAGATCGCGAAGCTTCCGCCACTCATCGGGGATTCTTCGGCGAAACTCCTCGACGACCGGCTTCGCGTCCATCATCCGTCGGAGGAACGACCGGACGCGGTCGGTCCGGATGCCCTCCAGATCGTACCCGACCGACAGATCCCAGATCGTCCGGTCGAAACCGGGAGCGAGGTCGATCCTTCCGCTCTCCCGCAGCATCTCGACGAGCATCGCCCCCTTCATGTATTCACGGACGGACTCCTCGAGCGACAGCTCCTGCGACCACTCGACGTTGAAGCCGATCGTCCGCATGTCGATGCAGGGGCGGGGGATCTCCAGGTCGTCGAGCACCTGGACCGTCTTGAGCTCGACGACCCGTCCCCCGGCCAGCCAGGCCAGGACGAGGTTCTGGGCCATCTGGGTGTGGGGACCCGCGGCCGGTCCGAAGGGGCTCGAGGCCGGGTGGCCGTGGACGCGAACGGAGAGATCGCGCTCGGGATCGCCGCCGAAGAACTTCGCGGCCGGAAGATCGAAGATCGAGCCCCGCTCGTCGAGCTCGCGGAAGACTCTCCGGACGAGAGCGTCGAAGGGGTAGGGGCGAAGGTCGGCCACGGAACTCCTCGAACCGGGTCAGAGGACGGGCGGCGGCTCGCCGAGCCGGCCGGCGAGAAACTCTCGGGTGAGGTTGCGGGCGACCCTCATCCGGTAGGCGGCGGTGGATCGGACATCGTCGATCGGGGAGAGATCGGCGTCGAGTCGTTCCGCGGCGGCTCTTCCCGTCGCGACCGAAGGAGCCCGCCCGATCGCCTCCCTCTCCGCCGCCGTGGCACGCACGGGGACGGGCGCCATGCTTCCGAACGCGAGGCGGACGTCCACGAGCCGGTTCGTCGCGTCGGTCCGCAGAAGACCTGCGACCACGACCTTGCTGATGGCCTGAACGGCCCGCGTGCCGACCTTGCGAAACAGGAGTCGCGACCGTTCCTTCGGCGGCGGCTCGAACCGGACGGCCGTCACGAGCTCGTCGGGGCGGCGCACCGTCGTCCGGTAGGACGGGGTGAACTCGCGGTAGGGAACGCGACGCGTACCGCGGCCCGAGGCGAGCTCGACCTCGGCATCGAGCACGAGCCAGACCGGCAGCGTGTCTCCGGCAGGGGAGGCGTTGACGAGGTTTCCGGCGACGGTCGCGCGGTTCTGGATGGGGATCGCCCCGACGGTCGCCGCCGCGGCGCCGAGGAGCGGACAGGCGTCCGCGAGCAGGGAGGATCGGCGCACGGCGGTCATCGTGGCTCCGCCTCCGACGCGAATCCGCCCCTCCTCCTCGCCGATCGCGGCGAGCTCGCCGGCGAAGCGCGAGAGATCGATCCACCGCGTCCGCTTCTCGATCCCGTACTCCAGTCGGACCATGACGTCGGTGCCGCCGGCGACCGGGGCCCAGCCCTCGTCGGCGTGTTCTGCCAGAAACGAGAGCGCGTCGGCGAGAGTCGCGGGGGAGACGACGTCGAGGTCGGATCGCAACGGCATCAGGATTCCCTCCGGTGCCCGGACGCCGGACGTTCCGTCCCGGACCTTTCCGGGCGTCCCTCGTCCGCCGCGGCGCGCGCCACCGCCTCGACGATGCGGACGTAGCCGGTGCAGCGGCAGAGGTTTCCGGCCAGCGCCTCCCGGATGGCCGACTCGTCGTTACCACCGCCCCCCCCGAGATACGCCGCGGCCGCCACGAGCATCCCCGGAGTGCAGATGCCGCACTGGGCGGCGCCCTCCTCCAGAAACGCGCGCCGGAGCTCGCGGCATTCGGGGTCGCCGGCCAAACCCTCCACCGTGACGACGTCGCGACCCTCGACCTGCGCCACGGGCACGAGACACGCCGTCACCGCGTCTCCGTCCAGGAGGACGGTGCACGCGCCGCACTCACCCTCCCCGCACCCGTACTTCGTGCCCGTGAATCCGAAGTCCTCTCGCAGGACGTGGAGGAGGCACCTCATCGGCGGACCGGTGGATTCCACCGACAGACCGTTGAGGCGGAAGCGGACGGTCCGACTCACCCCGGCTCCTCCTCCGGGATCGCGGTGAGGATCCGCTCCGGCGTCGCCGGCACGTGGCTCAACTCCGCCCCGATCGCCTGTCGCAGCGCATTGACGATCGCGGGAGCGGGGCCGTCCATCGGGAGCTCACCGATTCCCTTCGCCCCGTGCGGCGCCCGCGGGTGCGGTCGCTCCAGGAAGACCACTTCGATCGGAGGCGTGTCCACCGATGTCGGAAGGACGTAGTCCGTCAGGTTCGCGTTCTTCATCCGACCCTTCTCCCAAACCACGTCCTCGAGCAGTGCCCAGCCGATTCCCTGCGCCACGCCCCCCTCGATCTGACCGGTCGCCAGCACCGGGTTGATCACGCGTCCGACCTCCTGCACGGCCGTGACGCCGAGAACGCGCGTCTCGCCGGTCAGGAGGTCGACCTCCACCTCGGCGACGTCGCACGCCCAGGCGAAGGAGGCGTACGCGTCGCCGCGATAGGTCTCCTCGTCCCAGTGAACGCCTTCGGGAGGCGAGTACGTCGCGCTGACCTGGAGGGGACCCTCCGCGGAGAGACGGGCCACCTCGGCGCAGAACTCCTCCGGATCGGGCAGCTCGCGCCCCGCCCTTCGCTCCACGACCTCTCGGAGTTCGCGCCCGGCGCGGAGGAGCAGACCTCCGATCACCATCGCCGTCCTCGACGCCACGGTCGGCCCGGAGTCGGGGACGACGGCCGTGTCCGGCTCCATGGTCCGCACCTTCTCCACCGGAAGGCCGACGCCGTCGGCGGCTGTCTGAGCGAGGATGGTCCGGGTGCCCTGCCCGATCTCCGTCTGTGCGGTCAGCGCGGTCACCGTGCCGTCGGGGGTTCCGACAAGCTGCACCTCGGAGGCGAGCGTCACCTCTCCACTTCCGGTGAAGCCCGCGCCGTGCATGAAGAGAGAAAGGCCGATGCCCCGCCGCAGGAACCGGTCGGCACCCTCGTGACCTTTGGCCTCCGCGTTGAACCGCGCGTGCTCGGAGCGCCGCTCGAGAAAGCGGGTCTTCGCCAGTGCGGTCTCGAAGACGTCCTCCACCGCGACGTCGTCGCCCAGGTCCTGACCGGTGGCGAGCGTGCCTCCCGTCCGCAGGAGGTTTCTCCGGCGCAGGTCGATCGGATCGACGCCGAGCTCCGCGGCACAGCGATCGAGATGGGTCTCCAGCGCGAAAATCGTCTGAGGAGCTCCGAACCCGCGAAACGCGCCGCTGGGAGGATGGTTCGTCGCGACGACCCGCGCGAGGGTCCGCACGTTCGGGACGTCGTAAGGTCCGGCGGCGTGAATCGCGCCGCGGGAGAGCACGACCGGGCTCAGCGTGCAGTACGCGCCGCCGTCGAGGACCACGTCGATGTCCATCGCCACGATGCGCCCGTCGCGCCGCAGCCCCGTCCGGTGCCGCACCCGACCCGGGTGCCGCTTCGTGGTGGCGAGCATGTCCTCGCTCCGCCCGTACGCCATGCGGACCGGGCGCCCCGCCGTGCGCGCGAGGAGGGCCGCGTGGGCGGCGAGCATCGTAGGGTACTCCTCCTTCCCGCCGAAGCCGCCGCCCGTGGTCGTCTGAATCACCCGCACCTTCTCGAGCGGAAGATCCAGTACGCGCGTGAGTCCGTGGGCCACGTAGTAGGGACACTGCAGGGAGCCCCGGATCACGATCCCGTCGTCGGTCCACTCCGCCTGAACGGCCTGCGGCTCGATGTAGACGTGCTCCTGGGCTCCGAACGTGTACTCCCCCTCGACGACGGCGTCGGCCGCCGCGCCCCCCGCCGCCGTGTCCCCCTTTACGATCTCGATGCACTTGAAGACGTTGTCGGGGGGGAAGATCGCGTCTCCACTCTCGGCCGCGGCGAGCGCCTCGTCGAGGTCGAGGACGGGGGGCCGCTGGTCAGTCTCCAACCGGATCGCTCCGAGGGCGACGGCCAGCGTCTCCGCGTCCGGCGCGGCGACGAGCGCCACGGGCTCCTCCGGGTGACGGATCTCGCTCTCCACGAGCGCCGGCTGGTCGTCGACGAAGAGGGGGATCACGTTCTCGCCGGGGATGTCCTCGGCCGTGACGAGGACCGCCCGATCGTCGGGAAAGGAGGGGTCCCGCACGATCCGGCGCAGGCGTCCGCGCGGCCCGGAGGCGCGGACCGTCCCTCCGAGCCACACGCCCTCTCGGGGCAGGTCGTCGAGATAGACCGCCTCTCCGGTGAGCTTCTCCGCTCCCTCGCGACGGGGCACGTCGGTCCCCATCGTGGGACTCGTCGTCATCGTCTCGGGTCTCCCGCGGAGGGCGTTCTCATTCCCATCTGCTTCGCCAGCCGGATCACGATCGGATTCTCCGGGTCGATCGCCATGGCGCGTCTCAGCGCGGCGCGCGCCTCGTCCATCCTACCTTGGAGGCCGTAGGCCGACACGAGGTTCAGGTGCGGCGAGATCGCGCGCGGATCGACGTCGCTCGCTGCCTCAAGCAGGGCGACGGCCTCTACCGTCTCTCCCCGTCGTAGATGGATCTGCCCGATCGTGTTGAGGAGGCCGGCGTTTCCCGGTTCCCTCTCCAGAGCGTCGAGATACACCTGGAGAGCTCCGTCCTTGTCCCTCCGCCGCTCGCGATCCCGGCTGACCCAGTGAAGCGCCTTCGTGTTCAGGGGGTCCTCGGTGAGCACGCGCTCCAACAGCGGAATCCCCTCGTCCCACCGATCGTCGTGGCAGAGCCGGATCCCCTCGGTCAACAGCGGGACGAGGTGGACGATGTCCTTCGGGTCCCGGCGGCTCCAGCCCTCCGCCCGCTCCTCGTCCGGACCGCTCCCGATGTAGCCGAGCCCCCGCAGGCGCTCCCGCGTCTCCTCGTCGACCTCCGCGACGTTCGCCGGGACGCGGCCCTCTCGCGCCTCCGCCGACAGATGCTCCTCGAGAATGCCCTCCAACGCCTCAAAGACGTCGGTCTCGACGTCGGCGAGGTTGTCCGTCTCTCCGGGGTCCTCCAGGAGGTCGTAAAGCTCCGGCCTCGGCGCGTGCACGAGCTTCCAGCCGTCGTGCACGATCGCGCGCAGATCGGTGGCCCCAAAGGTGAGCGCGGGCCAAAACGTCTCGGCGTAGAGCGGCTCGCCGCCGCGGCCCCGCTCTCCGCGTCCCGGAGGCTCCCCTCGGTCCATCCGCGTTCCCGGCAGCCCGTCCGGAGGCCCTACCCCGAGCCGGCCCGCCACCGTGGGGAAGAGGTCGACCGCGCGAACCGGATCGGGCCGGATGGCGCCCGGCGGTCCGCCGAACCCGCGGCCCAGAAGAAGGGGAACGTGCAGTGTCGTCTCGTAGAGGAAATACCCGTGCCCCGTCTCGCCGTGCTCTCCGAAGGCCTCGCCGTGATCGCCGACCACGAGCAGCAGCGTACGCTCCCGATCGACGCGGAGATCGAGATCGCGGAGCAGTCGCCCGAGCTCGCGGTCGACGAACGCGACCTCTCCGGCGTAGCGGCCGAGCTCGGTCTCTCCGTACATCCGAACGAAGGGAGGCGGAGGCTCGTACTCGTCGTGCGGATCGAAGTAGTGGGCCCAGAGGAGCCACGGCGTAGCACCCCGATCGGCGAGCCAGCGCCGAGCCCGCTTCGTCACCTCGTCGGCCCGCCGCTCCGTCCGTCCCGTTCTCCGATCCTCCGGCGAGCTCAGATCGTCGTAGTGATCGAAGCTCGGCCCGAGCCCGAACTTCGCGTTGAGCGCGAAGGAGGCGATCGTCGCTCCGGTCTCCCAGCCCTCCTCCCGCAGGAGGGCGGGAAGCGTGGTTCTCGTCGTGTCGAAGTCGAAGGTGTCGTTGCGACGCGCCCCGTGGGAGTATGGCCACACGCCGGTGAAGATCGTGGCGTGGGAGGGGAGCGTCAGCGAGTAGGGGACGCGGGCCGAGGCGAAGAGGGTCCCCGTGCGGGCGATGCGATCGAGAGAGGGCGTGCGAACGAGCGGATTCCCGTAGGCGCCGACGTGATCGGTCCGCATCGTGTCGATCGTGACTCGCCACCGATTCCGCACGAGGAGAGCAGCACGAGCAATGTCGCGGGCAGGAGCGACCTCATGGAGCCCTCCGCGGCCGAGCCGGCTCGTGCGCGGGAGGATACCACGGCTTCGTGGGGGAGGCCGCGCGAACGAAGGCCGGCGAACCCGGCGGCTTCCCGCTCGGGAAGGGGCCCACCGATCGCACCGTCGGGCCGATCGGCGCGGAAGCAGAGGGACGGCGAAGACGCCGAAGCGGCGCCCGTGGGTCAGGACGTGCGGGTCTTGAGCAGACCGTGCACGCGCTCCACGAGGCGTCCGGGACTGAAGGGCTTCGTGATGTAGTCGTCGGCGCCCGCCTCGTAGCCCTGCTTCTGGTCGACGTCCCGAGCCCGGGCGGAGAGGAGGATCACCGGGGTGCCCCCCGTGTCGGGGTCGCGCTTGATCATCCGGCACGCCTCGAAACCGTCCATCTTCGGCATCATCACATCGAGCACGACCAGGTCGGGCCGTTCCTCCTTGACCTTCCGCACCGCCTCCTCGCCGTCCTCGGCGGTGATGACCTCGTACCCCTCCGCCCCCAGACTGAAGTCCAGGATGTGGAGGATGTAGTTCTCGTCGTCGACGACCAGAATCTTCCCTTTGCTCATCTTCTACCTCGAGTTGCGGTCTTCTCGAGCACCCGAACGAGGGACTCGACGATCTCCGGCTCGAACTGCTTTCCGGAATTGCGCCGAAGCTCCTCGATCGCCTCCTCCCGCGACACGGGATCCCGGTAAGGTCTTTCGCTTCTCAGCGCGTGGTAGGCGTCCACCACGGCCAGGATCTTCGCTCCCATCGGGATCACCGGAGCCGTGAGGCCCTTCGGGTAACCTGACCCGTCCGGCTCCTCGTGGTGCGCCACGATGATGTCGAACACGTCCGGCATGTATTCGAGGGAGCGGAGAACGCGCGCCGCCTCCTCGGGGTGGCGGTGAACCATCTCCCGGTCCCTTTCCGACAGATCGGCCGGCTTCTTGTAGACCCCCTCCGGGAGCCGGGTCATCCCGACGTCGTGCAACACGGACGCATAGTGGATCTGGACCGCCTCCTCCTGGTCCAGGCCCAATTCCTGACAGATTCCGAGGACGAGATCCGAAGAATCTTCCCCGCGAGGGAAATAGTGGCGGCGAACGTCGATCACGCCGCGGATCGCCTCCTCGATGCACTCGACGCGTTCCCGTGTGCTCCCGTACTCGCGCAGCTTCCGTAGAACCGTGGCGACCCTCTCGGTGAGGATCTCGAGGAGTCGGCGATCGTGGTCGGAGAACGGCTCGGCCGTCGACTTGTTCGTCACGTTGATCACGCCGATGGTTGTGTCCTGGAGGCGGATCGGCACCGAGAGGAGGGACGGGGTCCTGTACTGGTTCTCGCGGCCGGTCGGAACGAACCTCGGATCGGCGTTCAGGTCGGGAATGAAGACCGTCTTTCCCGTCTCCGCGGCCACGCCGCTGATCCGCTCCCCGACGGCGACGCGCACGTCTCGAATCGTCTCGTCCGGGAGTCCCAGGGCGGCCTGGATGTAAAGCTCGTTGCCGGCGGGGTCCAGAAGCATGAGGGAGACGGTCTCCGCGCCCATGACCTCCGCGATCATCTCGGTCATCAGCTCGGGAAGCCGGTGATCCCGCGGGCGCCGGCGCTTCACCACGGTGGGCGGGTCGGTCTTCTCGCGGCCGATCGCCCGCCCGCGCGGCAGAGACACGATGAAGCGCGCCCCCTCCCCCTCGCCGCTCTCGGCCCAGATGCGCCCGTCGTGCCAGGTGGCGATGCTGCGACAGATCGCGAGCCCGAGACCCGACCCGCCGTGCTCTCGCGCGTTCGATCCGTCGATCTGGTGGAAGCGTTCGAAGATGGCGTCCAGCTCTTCGGTCGGGATGCCCGGTCCGTCGTCCTCGACGACCAGTCGGACGGTGCTCGCGTCGAGCTCGATCGAGACCCGGACCTCGGCTCCCCTCGGCGAGAACTTGACCGCGTTCTCGAGGAGATTCACGATCAGCTGCTTGAGGAGGTCGGGATCGGCGTGCACCCTCGCCTCTTCCGTATCGGGCTCGACGATTCGGATGTCCTTTTCCCGGGCGATGGGGTGGATCACGTCGAACGCGTCTCTCACGAGGGCGGCGAGGTCGTCGGGACGGCACGACAGCCGGACGTGACCCGAATCCATCGTGGCGAGATCGAGGATGTCGTCGACGATTCGGGTGAGACGACGGCTCTCGTCCTGGATCACCCGGAGAAAACGGTCTCTCGTCTCCTCGTCTTCCCGCACGGCCGGCGAGCGGAGCGTCTCCGCGTACGCGCAGATGGACGTCAGCGGCGTCCGCAGCTCGTGGGAGACGGCCGCGATGAACTGGGACTTGAGCCGGTGAAGCTCGCTGAGGTGGTCCTTCTCGTTCTGGATCTCCTCGTATCGACGACCCGCGAGCTCGCGATCGCGCTGGTTGCTGAGAGCGATCCGGCCGAGGGAGGCCCACCGCTGCAGATCGTCGGTCGCGATCGCATCCTCGAGCGAACGCTCCAGCCCGATCAGGAGGTAACCGATCGGGTCCGGGCGCTCCGATCCGTTCAGGGTCAAGAGTAGCGTGTCTCCGGTCCCGGGCCGCGGTCGATCGATCGGTGGTCCCGAGATCCAACGGAACCCTCGCCAGGAGGGCAGGCCCTCCACCCAGTCGAGCATTCCGTCGACCCGGCGGGCTTCGGGGGGAGGCTCCGGAGCGTCGCGGGTGGCCGCGACCTCGACGTAGGTGAGATCCTGGACGCGAAGAGCCCGGAGAGTCACGCCTCCGACTCCCGGGACGCCCGCGACACCGGTCACGATCTTCCTCTCGGCCAGGCCGTCACCGTCGTCCGCCGCGACCGAGTCGAGCACCTCGATCGCCTGCTCGAGGTTGGATGTCCTGCGCTCGGTGTCCGCCCACCGCTCCCGTTCGAAGGCCCGACTTCTCTCTCGGGCGAGCGCGTGACCCGCGTGCGCGAGGAACCGCGTCAACTCCCCCATGTCGCCGGTCGCGGCCACGACGCCGTGGATCTCCCGGGCCGATGTCAGCGGCACCGCCCAGACGGAGCCGGACGTCGCTCCGCTCTGCGTCACGTTCGTCCGCTCCCGATAGGCCCGCCGCGCCAGCCCCACGAGCTCGAGCGCCGGCGCCACGAGCTCCTTCCGAGGCCCCTCGATCTGCGCGACGGGAGTCGGCTCGCTCTTCGGTTCCGTGAGGAAGATCGTTCCCCGTCCGACTCCCGGGGTTCGCGACACCGCGTCGCGAATGACGTCCGTCACCTGCTCCACGGAGTCCGCTCGCTGAAGGCTCTCCAGGTGGGCGTCGAGGAGGTTCGAGCGCTCCTTCTCCGGAGCCCGGACGGCGCTCGGCGAAGACATCGTCGTGGGACTCCCGCCCGGAATCTCTCGTCTCACCGTCAAGACTCCTTTCTCCGCTCTCGTATCACGACGCTCCCGACCATTCCCTTTCCATACCGCTTCAGCTCGGACGCGATGTCCGCCACCCGCCCGATGTGTCGGATCGGGGCCTCCTCGTTCGTGACGATCGCCAGGGTGATGCCCAACGACTTCACCTTCATGACCTCACCCGACCGCTTCCGGATTCTCAGGTAGCCGCGCTCGAGGTCTTCCTGCTCGAAGAACCTGTGGGTCGCCTCGTCGAAGAGCGCGATCACACGGCGCGCAACGGCATCCGCCCGGTCCGGAGTCGTCATGATCACGAAGTCGTCTCCCCCGACGTGGCCGACGAAGTCGTCGGGATTCCCGCTCCCCGCGACCGCGGTCGTGAGGATTTCCGCGGTCCGCCTGATCGCCTCGTCTCCCTTCGCGTAGCCGTAGTAGTCGTTGAACGCCTTGAAGTTGTCGATATCGGTGTAGATGAAGGCGAACGGCTTCGCGAGCTCGATCCGCTGGGTGAGCTCCCGCTCGATGGAGACGTTTCCGGGAAGACCGGTCAGCGGATTCGCCTCCCGCTGCGACTGACTCCACTGGAGAACGTTCCTCACCCGCATCAGCAGCTCGGGCATCGAGAAGGGTTTCGTGATGTAGTCGTTCGCGCCGTTCTCCAGGCCCTTGAGCTTCTCGTCGAGGTCGCCGCGCGCGGTCAGGATGATGACCGGGATGTGACGGGTTCCGTAGGCGCTCTTGATCCGCCGACAGACCTCGTAACCGTCCATCTGGGGAATCATCAGATCCAGGAGGACGAGATCGGGGAGGTCCGTGGAAGTCCTTTCGAGGCCCTCCTGTCCGTCGCCGGCGCAGGTCACCACGAATCCCGCGTTCTCGAGCTGGAACTTCAGGATCTCTCGGATCGGAGGCTCGTCGTCGACGACCAGGATCCGGGCCGGAGCCCTCTCCCCGCTCGAGCCGTTTCGAGAGATGCTGTCCACGGGCCTCCTGCCAGGTCTGTCGCCAGCGAGCACCGGCTCTTACGGGTCATCGGCCCGAAATTCGCAACGACGAAGAAGAATCCCGGCGAATTCTGAGAGGCGATCCAGATTCCGACCCGCGGAGCGCCCGCCGCAACGCCTTGGGGCTCAAGTTCTTCGACGAAAAGCCGATGCTTCTCGTGAAGGGACTCCCGAAGGGAGGCGTCGGGTGGGCGTTCCCGTGCGTCAGATGAGGGTGGAGGACCCCGAGAGGGCGGCCGTGTTGCTGCACCCGATCCGGGAGCGGATCCTGGCCCGGCTGCGAACGCCGGCCTCCGCCTCCGAGGTCGCCCGGGAGCTGGGGATGCCCGCTCCCCGCGTGAGCCACCACTTTCGAAGACTCCGGGAGACGGGGTTGATCCGGCGGTCGGGCAGTCGCCGCGTGCGCAACCTCACCGAGATCCTCTACACGGCGATCGCCCGCACCTACATCGTCGCCGAAGGCCTCACTCCGGGAGGAGAGGAGCGCCGCCAGCTGCGCAACGACACGGCCCGCCGTCCCCTGCGAAACCTCATCGCGCTGGGAGAGCGCCTCAACGGGGACGCGCTGCTTCTCCTGGACGAGGCGGCCCGCGACGGTCGCGAGTTCTCCACCTACGCGACAGCCGTCGACCTGGCGTTCCCGGACGCGTCGGCGCGCGCGGCGTTTCTGGCGGATCTCCTCGCCGCGGTGAAGTCACTCCGGGAGCGATACGGGGGCACCGAACGCACGGGCGCCGAAGCCCGCTACACGACGATCATCGCCTGTTACCCCGACCGCGCCCGGTAGGCCCGCGTTCTTCAACGGCCTCGCGACGAGCCTCGTGAAGATCGCGGGCCCGCGGGCCGACGGCGCGGCGGGCGGGCTCGCTTCGAACGCCGGGGGGCGCGGTTCGGCATCGCTCCCAGCGGGAGATTGGCATCCGCATCGAGGTCGAAGTCGGATCGCTCTCCCCGGTCGAGGCGCAGCTTGCCCGCCCACGCGATCATCGCGGCGTTGTCGCCGCAGTACTCCAGGCGCGGAACGACGAGACGGAGGCGGCTCTCCCGGCAGGCCTCCTCGAACGCGCGCCGCAGTGTGCGGTTGGCCGCGACTCCTCCCGCGACCGCCACCGCGGGCACGCCCACCCCGAGGGCGGCCCGGATCGTTTTCTCGACGAGGACCTCGATCATCGCCGCCTGAAACGAGGCCGCCACGTCCCGCGCCGCCGGCTCCTCCCTCCGAGCGGGATCCCGATCGACCGCGAGCCGCACCGCCGTCTTGATTCCCGAGAAGCTGAAGTCGAACGATCCCTCCTCGAGCCAGGCCCGGGGAAAGGCGAACGCGTTCGGATCTCCCTCCGCGGCGAGCCGCTCGATCGTCGCTCCTCCGGGATATCCCCGTCCCAGAAGCACCGAGACCTTGTCGAAGGCCTCGCCGGCGGCGTCGTCCCGCGTGCGCCCCACGATCTGCAGTCTGTCGAGGGCGTCCACCCGAACGAGAAGGGTGTGGCCTCCCGACGCGACCAGGACGAGAACGGGCGGCGCGAGATCGGGGTCCTCGAGAAACGGGGAGAGCACGTGCCCCTCGAGGTGGTTCACGCCGAGGAACGGCCTCGCCAGGCCGAGCGCGAGACCCTTCGCGGTCGTGACTCCCACGAGAAGCGCCCCGACGAGACCGGGCCCCGCGGTGACCGCGATGCCCTTCACCTCGTGGAGACCGACGCCCGCCTCCTCGAGAGCTTTTCGCACGACCGGAGGGAGCACTTTCACGTGCTCCCGCGACGCGATCTCGGGAACCACGCCGTGGTAGAGCTCGTGCACCTTTTGGGACGCGACCACGTTGGAGACCACCCGCCCGGCCGGATCCACCACCGCGGCGGCGGTCTCGTCGCAAGATGTCTCGATTCCCAGGATCACGGGCCCGATTCCGGTGCGGGGTCCTTGCTGCGCGCGACGTTCTGCGTCCTCTCCCCGTTCCTCTGGATCGCGACCGCCATGAGCTCGGGACTGACGCCGAGAATCTCGAGGCCGGGAGGAAGGGGGAGAGTCCCCACGACCTCTCCGCGGACCGCGGGAGGAACCTTGCCGGAGGGGCGTGGACTCGGACCGGCCGGGGGTCTCGGTTGGCCGTTGTCGGCGGGCGGAGCCAGGACCAGGGGAACCGCTTCGTGGGGCGCGTATACGAGGTCACGTCCGCGGATCTCCAGCAGGCGGAGAATGGTCGTTCCCACCGACCACGTGTCCGCATGCAGAACGATTGACGACACTTCGCGAACCGCCACGTCCACGATGCTCCGGGCTCCGCTGATCTCGACGCCGAGATTCGGGGGACGAGCGCTCGCCGTCCACCGCCCGTTCAACTCGCTTCCGAACCCGATGGCGATCTCCTGGATCGTCCGCTCGACGATCGGCTCGATCGTGATCCCGACCTCGATGGTCGAGGGGGTGATTTCCACCGTCGAATGGCCGAGATCGGCGAGACGGACGCGCTTGCGAACGATGCTCCGCTGTCCCCGGATCTCGACGGGAACCGTGGAGAGCAGCTTGATCTGGTCGACGAGGCGGCGCGGTCCCTTCACGCGGGCGGTGGACGGATTGAGAAACGTCTTGCCGACCTGGACGTGGTTCTCGTCCGGACTCCCGACGATCGCGGGGGTGATCGGGACGTCCCGGACGACGGTCTGGTCGAACTCGATTCGGATTCGTTTGGGCTCGATCCAGACAGCCTCGGCATCGCCCGGGATCGTCAGGCTCGAGTTGTCCAGGTGCAGCGTGTTCGGTCCCGCGGCGGACCCCAGGAGGTCGATCTTGTACACCCCTCCCCGCGTGGTGTAGCGGAGAAACCTCCCCTTGCCGCGCACACCGGCACGAACCTCCCGAGGAAGGGGCTCGAGAGGTGTGAGCCCTTCGGGATGATTCGCGTAGTCGATCGGAAAGCTGAGGGTCTGCATGGACTCGATCCGGTTCGTGACGTTGACCCAGAGCCCGACCGCAATCACGAGCGAAAGGATCTTGGGGGCCAGATTCTGGGTCCAGTTCTGCCAGACCAAGGCACGGTTCCTTTCGGGGGATGATCGAATGTACTCCGGTGGCTCCCGGAGGCACAACGGGCGTCTGGTCTGCGGTTCTCACCGGTCTCGCGGCAAGCCCGCCACCGTGTCGACACCTCGGAGTTCCTCGGAGTCCGCCGCCCCGCAGCGCAGCCGAGCCCGGGGGGACATGCCGTCTACTCTTGCTCTCGGCCGTGCCGCCGCAGCCATTGACCGCTCTTCAAGATCGGAACCGGGAATCCTTCGACCGCGAGAAGAGCGCGGTCCGATGTGACCAGAGCGTCGGCGTCCGCGGCCAGGGCGAGGTGGAGGAACTTGTCATCTTCCGGGTCGGCGCATCGAAAGCCGGAGTCCTCGACGGCCTCCCGGCACTCGACGAGCGACGGGTCCTCCAGTCGGTCGAGGATCTCCCGCTTCCGAGCGGACTCCACGGGCAGGCGCCGAAAGGTCGCGCGGAGCTCCCGCAGAACCGGGGGGGACAGCACGAGCCGAGCCCGGCCGGAGAGTACGGCCTCCCAGATCCCGCGCGGACCCGGGGACTCGGGCCGAAAGAGGAGCCCCACGAACAGATTCGTGTCCACGACGAGACGCGGGATGGAGAGGGCGTGGGCACGGTCCTCTCGAAGAGGCTCACTCATCGGGACGAGGGGTCTCGGGAGGGGGGGGCGGCACGTCCAGGCCGAGTGCCTCCATCGCGCGGAGCGTCTCGGCCGGGGCGGGCGTGGGGACCGCCTCGGGTTCGGACTCCATCCGGCCGACCTCTTTCTCCGCGAGGCTGAGGGTCATGGCGTGCAGATGGTCTTCCACCAGCCGGACCCAGTCGGTCTCCTGCAGGGGGCGCGTCCACGTGTTCCGGCACAGCAGTCGCCGGTCGGGTCCGAGGACCACGTCGAGCTCGAACGTCTTCTCCCAGTCCTCCTCCGGCACCGTCTCCCGGACCGCGACGCGATGTCCGTCGAGCGGGAATCTCTCGAGCCAGGTCCAGAGCTTCGAGAACTCCGTCGAGCCCATCCTCTGGTAGATCGGCACGGACGATCCGGCGGTCCGGATCGAGCCCCGGAGCCGGATGTCGTCCCCCATCTGAAGCACCTCCAGCTCCCAGCTCTCCCGTTCGAATCCTTCGCTCCGCACCTCCCGGAATCGGATCATCGTCGCGTCGGGGAAGCTGTTGCTCCGAGCCTCTTCCTCTTCGCGCATCGCCCGGTCGTACCGCTCGAGGTCTTCCCGGGCCGTGTCCCCGCATCCTCCCGGCGTCCCCGCGACGAGAACGAGCAGAGCCGCCCGCGCGCCGAGCGCGGGGAGTTCCCTCGAAAGAACGGGTCGGCGGCTCACGAGACGGGCTCCCCCGCGGGAAAAGCGTCCGCGAAGAGCGCCTCGATCGCGAGGCGGGGCTCAACGTTCGCGGCGAGGTCGGAGCGGGCGAGCTCCGTCCGGGCGAAGAGCTCTTCCCAGGTCTCGGCGGGATGGCGGGTCGTCAGCTCGGCGGCGAGGTCGGCGTCGATCCCGCTGATAGGAGGAACCGTCGGGGCGGCGCGGGCGAGGATCACGTCCCGCAGCCCCAGGGCGAGAAGCTCGAGCAAGAGCCGCGCCTCGTGCCGCTCCCGGTCCCGCGGTCGCTCCGTCGCCTCGGCCGCGGCGTTCGCGAGACAGGCCCCGGTTCGCGCGAGGGCGTCCGCCAGATCGCCCCGGCCGATCGCCTCGAGGATCTTCACGACGAGCTCCCGGCGTCCGGAGAAGTCGAGGCCGAGGAGCTCGAGCGCCCGCCCCAGGCTCCCCTCCGCGAGCGCCGCGACGAGCGGCGCCTCGTTCTCCGGGACCCCTTGGGTCCTCGTGAGGAAACCCGCCAGATCCTCCGGGGGGAGGGCGTCGAACACGACCCGGGCGCAGCGGGAGAGGGTCGTGGGCAGGAGGGACAGGGGCTCGGAAGTGACCAGGATCAACAGGGTGTCGGGGGGCGGCTCCTCCAGGGTCTTGAGGAACGCGTTCTCGGCGGCGTCCGTCATCTTCTGGGCGTCGTCGAGAATCGCGACGCGCCATCCCCCGCCGCCCGCCGTCTTGAGGAACGCGCTCACGTTGCGGAACAGGGCCCCGTCGCCCTTCCCGTTGATCCGCTCGATGCCCAGGCTCCGGCGGTAGGGCGCGTGGGAGGTCCCGACGGAGAAGAGGCGGCGCGCCACCGCGACCGCGGCGGGACTCGATCGCCGGGAGCGCTCCAGCACCCCGAGCTCCCTCTCGAGGACCTCGGCGAACGGAATGCCCTTGCGGCCGGTGTACCTCTCCGGGTTCCGGACGAGGAGATCGATCGCCTCCTCTCCGGAGGCGTCCGAGATCCCGCGGATCCATTCCTCCTCCTCGAGAGTCCGGTAGGCGGCGAGGAGCCCCGCCTCGTCGAGATCGGGACCGAGGAGATCGCCCCGGCGCACCGGAAGCGGTTTCTCCAGGTCGGAGTAGAGGAGGAACCGCTCGTGCGCGCCCCGGTCGAATCGCTCCGTCTCCCCCGCGTCGTCCCCCGCGACGAGACGGCGGGCGAGCGCCGTCGCCAGCGTTCTCTTGCCCACCCCTTCGGGGCCGGTGAAGAGCAGGGCGTGCGGGAGACGATCGGTGCGCACGGCGGCGTCGAGGGCGGCCTGCACGTTCCGGTGTCCGAGGATCGAGCCGTCGAGGGGCGCGTCACGATCGGTGGAAGGGCGTCGCCTCATGCCGCCCTCGACCCGCGGGCGCACAGATCGAGCACGAGCTCCTCGAGCACCTCTCGCGGACCCGCCGCCACTCCGGTCTTCGCCTCCCGGTCGGCTCGGCAGAGTCGCGACAGCACCGCGCGCAGCTCCCCGACGCTTCGACGGCGCGCGGCCTCGAATCGCTTGAATCGGGCGAAGGGGTGGATCGTCGTCACGTCGTCGGCACCCCGGCCGAAGGCCCCGCTCTCGCCGGCGGAAGCGACCCGCGACTGGAAGGAGCGGTAGTCCCCGAAGGAGGGGCGCCCGGCCCCCTCCCAGAGCAGCCGGGCCTGGAGGAGATGGCGGGTCTGACGGATGAGCAGCGTGAGAATGGCGAGGGGATACGTTCCCGCGTCGAGGAGATCGTCGAGGAGGGCCATGGCGCGCACCGGATCCCGGGACGCGACCGCCTCACCGACATCCCAGACCGCGTCCTCGCGGGACCTGCCGATCAGCTTCTCCAGATCGTCGGCCGCGATCCGCTTCTGGTCGAGGCAGAAGAGCAGCGCCTTGTCGAGCTCCCGGCGCAGCGTCTCCATGTCTCTGCCGGCCCGCTCCAGGAGGAGGGTCGCCGCGTCCGGCTCCAGGACCTTGCCCTCCTCGGCCGCCTTCTCGCTCAGCCATACCGCGAGGTGCTCTGGCTTCTGGGTATTCAGCTCGATCGCCGCCCCCCGTGCGAGGAGCCCCTTCGTGCCCTTGAACCTCTTGTCGATCTTGTCCGCGGGTCCGTCGCCGGCCGCGACGAAGACGAGGAAATTGCTCTCCCCGAGTCCGGCGTCGATCCCGGCGAGAAGACGATCGGCGCTCTCTCCCGTGAGCAGGTGGGAAAAGTTCCTGAGGAGCGCCACCGTTCCCGGAGCGAACAGCGTCGGCGACGCCACCTCCTCGAGCAGGGTCTCCGGCGATCGGCCGGCCGCGTCGATGCGGACCACCTCCGCGCCCGAGCCCTCGGCCAGGGCGTTGGCGAGCGCGTCGGCGGCCGTCCGCACGAGATATCCCTCGGAGCCGTGCACGACATAGACCGGTTTCGTCCGGCCCTTCCGGATGGCGGACAGCACCGTGCTCAGCTCTTTGGCGCCCTCGATGGCCATTCGGCTCCCTCGATGACTCGTGGCGGGGTGAGGGGGGGATACGATCGATGGGGGCGGCCCGGGGGTCTCTTTGATCATAGCCCAAATGCCGTGCCGCGAAGATCGTGTTTTTGTCGTGTCTTCGTCGGGTCGGTCTCCCCGACCCGTCATTCCCGATGCGGCCGTCAGTCCTCCTCGTACGGGACCGCCCGCCGTCCCTCTTTGGTCCGGGACCGCCGGCGCTTCTCCTCGAGCCGCCGGCGTCGCGATTCCGCCGTCGGCCGCGTGCGGCGGCGCCGCTTCGGAGACGTCGCCGCCCGGCGCAGGAGATCCACGAGACGGGAGATCGCGTCCTGCCGGTTCTTCTCCCGGGCGCGGAAGCGCCGGGCCGTGATCACGATCGTTCCGTCGGCGGTCGCCTTGCCCCCCGCGAGCTTCAGCAGTCGATCCTGCACGTCGACCGGGAGGGAGGCGCAACCCCGCACGTCGAAACGGAGCTGCGCCGCGGTCGCGACTTTGTTGACGTTCTGCCCCCCCGGTCCCGACGCGCGGATGTAGTCGAAGTGCAGATCGCTCTCGGAGATCGAGATCGCCGGGGTCACGCGGATCATGGCGGCACCTACCGGGGGCGAACGCGCAGCTTCTGTCCCACGCGGATCTTGTCCCCCGTGATCTCGTTCGCCTCGCGGAGCGAGTCGAGGCTCATCGCGTAGACGTGCGCGATCTTCGAGAGGGAGTCGCCCTGCCTCACCGTGTGGACCCTCCATCCGAGCCGCGGGATCTCGACCGTCTCGCAGTAGTTCACGATCCCGTCCGCCATCGCGTCCACGTAGCGCTCCCGGTTCCGCTTCGACTTCACGAAACGCAGGTCCTGAGGGTTCGAGAGAAAGGCGATCTCCACGAGGACGGCCGGAATGAACAGCGACTTGAGCACCGCGAAGCCCGCCTGCTTGACCGGCCGGGTACGCACCCCGCGCACCTCTCCCACCCGATCGGTCAGGGCCAGGGCGAGCTGCTGGCTCCGCTCGACCGAGTCGGACTGCCGGAGGTCCACGAGCATCTTCGTGAGGTCGTCCTGGGTCTCCCGGTCGGCGGGCGGGAGTCCGCCCACGAGGTCGGCCGAGTTCTCCGCCTGGACGAGCTCCCGGACGGCCCGCAAGGTCGCTCCCTTGAGGGAGACGAAGAAGACCTCCGTCCCCCGAGCGGAACGGGACGGCGCCGCGTTGAAGTGAAGGCTCACGAACAGGTGTGCCCCGTGACGCTCCGCGATCTCCCGGCGCCGCCGCAGGCTGACGAAGTAGTCCCCGTCCCGGGTCAGGTCGGCCCGGAAGCCGGGTCGGGAGTCGAGCGTCTTCTTCAGGTCGCGGGCGAACTGGAGCGCGAGCACCTTCTCCCTCGTCCCGTCGGGGTTTCGGCGTCCGGAGTCCTCGCCACCGTGGCCCGGATCGATCATGACGAGAAAGTCGCCGAAGCCCTCCGGGCCGATCTCCTGCTCCACGCGCGGCCGCTTCACCGGGGGGGGACGCGGGATCGCGCTCCGGCGCTTCACGTCGATCACGACCCGGTTCGGCTTCGACTGGTAGGGCTCGAGCGCGAACACGTCGTAGGGGGTCGACTGCTCGAGATCGAGCACGACCTGTCCCTTGCCGCTTTTGGAGAGCACGTTGAATCGGAGGCGGCGGATCAGACCGTCGTCGATCGGGATAGGATCGAGAGGAAAGAGAAAGCGTCCTCCGGCGATGTCGACCGCGATCCGGGGCGGATCGTCGAGCGCCCGGTGCAGATAGGCGGTCGGCTCCGAGATGTCCACGACGATCCGGGTGTGGTCGGGGGCGGACCAGTGGCGTACGGCGAGGAGGTCGGTGGCCCCCCCGACGGCCGGAAGACTCACGACCGCAAGACCGGCGAGGAGGCCGACGACGAAGCCGGCGACAAGCCGTCCCGTTCCCGCCGAGGGGCGGGCCGCGGGCCGGTAGCTCCGAGACAGGGGGGAGCCGTGATCGAGCGGGCGGGATGACACGATCGCTCCCGATCGGAGGGGGTGTGACGGACGTCGTCCCGGCGATCCGAGGGCCGGGACGAAGGGCAGACTAGTCTGCGTATCTCACCAGCCTCTGCTGCGGCAGCGGCTCGCCGCGCCTGGCTTCGTCGCTGCGTCGCTTCCGCCCTGCGCCGGGGCTACGGCCCCGACTCGGGCGAAAGCACCCCATCTCCTCGCCAGCCACGACGAGCCGCAGCCTCGCGACGAGCCTGGTGAGAAACGCAGACTAGGAACGCAGGCGCGGAAGTGTCAAGGGAGGCCGGCGAAGCGATTCCCTTCGCCGTCCCCCCCTTCTGGCGCCGAGTTCGGGCGGTTCCAGTACTCTTCAATGACAATTACAGACATCATTGATTCGTATTTGTGGCTGTTTTGATGTCGACAGACGACATTATATGCTCACAAGGGTTGCCAGGGGCACCGATACCCCTTATATTGACCAGCAAAGACAACACAGAAGCCCCATATGGCATATAATGACTGTCTGGGACGACATTATGGACTACCACAGTATGAGCGACCGGGCGATTCTCAAGGAGGTCGGCCGGCGGCTGCGGCGCCGACGGCTGGACAAGAACCTGTCCCAGCAGCGACTCGCCGATCGGGCCGGCTTGAGCCGCACCACCGTCAGCGACCTCGAGCGAGGGGCGCCCGCTGGCGTCCTCACCCTGATTCAGGTGTTGCGGGCTTTGGGTGGCCTGAGGGAGTTGGACGCCTTCTTGCCGGAGTCTGGTCTCAGTCCGTTGGAGCTGGCGCGCATGAAGGGACGGGAGCGGCAACGCGCGTCGCGACGGCCGACCGGCGACGACGATCGATTGACGGGCGGGGATTGAACGTGGCCGACCGAGTCGAAACCGCCTACGTCAAGATGCGGGGGATGCTGGTCGGCGCCGTCGCGTGGGATGACGAGCGCGAGTTTGCCACCTTCGAGTTCGACCGCGGGTTCCTCGAGCACGGATTGGACGTGGCGCCGCTGGAGATGCCGATCGCCCAGGCCCGTCGCGGCGACGCGCGGTTCGAGTTTCGCACCCTTCCCAGACGGACGTATCTGGGGCTGCCCGGCATGTTGGCCGACGCGTTGCCCGACCGTTTCGGCAACCGCATCATCGACGCGTGGCTGGCCTGGCAAGGTCGCGACCCCGGCGACTTCAGCGCAGTGGAACGACTGTGCTACACCGGCAGGCGCGCAACGGGCGCGCTGGAGTTCTCGCCGGTCATCAACGAAAAGATCGACCAGTCGGTGCCGGTCGAGGTGGGAGAGCTGGTCGAGCTGGCGCAGGCGGTGGTCGACGAGCGTACCCGCCTCGACGCCAGCCTGACCGACGACGCCACCGACGCGATGATGGACATCATCCGCGTGGGAACCTCGGCCGGCGGCGGCCGACCCAAGGCGGTGATCGCGTTGAACGACGCCACCCAGGCCGTGCGCACCGGTCAGGTTGAAGCACCGCCCGGTTTCGACCACTGGATCCTCAAGTTCGACGGGGTCAAGGACCGCGAACTGGGCGACCCGGCCGGCTACGGACGGATCGAGTACGGGTACTACCACATGGCCACCGCGGTCGGCATTCGCATGACAGAGTGCCGGATGTTCGAAGAAGGCGGTCGCGCGCACTTCATGACGCGGCGGTTCGACCGGCCGTCGGGGAACGAGAAGCTTCACCAACAGTCGCTTTGCGCCATGGCCCACTACGACTTCAACGAACCCGGCGGATACTCCTACGAGCAGGCCTTCCAGGTCATGCGCCGCCTGCGTCTGCCCTACGACGACACCGAGCAGCAGTACCGGCGCATGGTGTTCAACGTGGTCGCGCGGAACCAGGACGACCACACCAAGAACATCGCCTACCTGATGGATCGCTGCGGTGTGTGGCGACTCTCGCCCGCGTTCGACGTGATCTACGCGTTCAACCCCACGGGCCGGTTCACCAGCCGCCACCAGATGTCGATCAACGGCAAACGAGATGACATCACGCGAGACGACCTGCTGAGCGTGGGGCGAGAGATGAGTGTGAGACGGTGCGCGGCGATCGTCGACGAAGTGGCCGACGCGGTGGCGCGCTGGCCAGAGTATGCCAAGGACGCCGGCGTCGAAGCGGATCGGATCCGGTCGATCGGAAAGACCCACCGCCTGGTCTGACCCGACAGTGGTGTATCCCGTAGGAAAGGGCATTGCCTTGTCACCCTAAGCCCAGATCCACGGATAAGGAGGGGAGTTTTGCATATGACTTTGTAATATAGATGTTGAAAAGCGCTCCAGATCTGGTAGAAAGGAATCAGCGACGAAACCAATCCTTCCAGA
>JALGZR010000161.1 GCA_025774805.1 bacterium | reverse complement strand
GCCCTCGACCCGACGAACGGCCGCCGCGACGTCCTCGAGGTCCAGCCGGAGGGCCCCCGTGGGGACCGTCGGGAAGCGGGGCGACCTCATCGCCCGCAGTCCGGGCAGTCGACCCAGACGAGCGCCGTCGGGTGGGGGCGGACCGAGCCGGAGCCGGCGCAGGTCGCGCAGGCGAGGATCCCGTGGCGCTCGAGGTACCCGGCGACCCGGGCGAGCGCCACGTCCGAGGAGTCCCGGATGTGAGACCAGTCCCGGGAGAGCCCACGGGAGCGGAGGGTCCCGAGAGAGAGCCGACCGTAGCCGTCGGCCATCTCCCAGCAATGGTCGATCCCGCGGTCGCCGAGGGCGGCCCGGGTCAACTCGTAGCCGGCGCCCCAGGGGCAGAGCGCGGCGGCGACGGACTTGAAGGTGGCGTCGGAGATGACCATCTGGGCCTCCTCGGTCTGGGCTTGGGTTTCGTTCCGCGTCGTCATGTTTATATCTTAACACAGAGTAAGAATATGTCCAGACCTCGGGACCGTTTTTTTTTCTCCGTCGGTCGTTTTTTTTCTCGGGGCGGTCAGCGGGGGAGGCACCCGCCGAGAGCGTAATAAGTCAGCTGCTTCGCCAAATACGCGACGCCCCAACACTTGATCGGGTGGTCCCACTCGGGGCGGTCGGCCCAGAGGTAGTCGCTCTCGGCGGTGCAGCGCCAGACTTTGAAACCATCGATATCCGCGACCACCCCCGGGACGGCGCAGTCGGCCTCGAGCTGGAGCTCGACGCCCGTCCGGAACGGACGGATGGCCTCCTCCGCGTAGGCGACGTTGACGTAGAGGTTCCCGCCGAGCAGGACCTCCCCGGTGGCGTCGTCACAGTGGATCCGCTCGAACCCGTCGGCGATCTCCCGGACCGCGACCAGCCGAACGTCCGGCCGGCGGACGGTGACGGTGATCGCCGAGTCCATCCCGAGGTGACGCACGCGGACCGAGACCGCCCGCGCGTTGAACCCGACGTCCTTCAGTCGCCCGCGTAGCTCGGCGGCGGCTTCCTTGGTCGTCATCGGGACACCCCCGCGAACCGCGCGAACCGCTCGGCGGTGTCATCGGAGATCCGGCGGGGGCGATAGACGCCGACGTGCTTCCGGACGACCTCGCACTCGTCGGCGAACGGGATCATCTCGGCGCCGGTGTCGACCCGGACCGCGAGGACCGGGACGCGCCCGGAAACGTGCGCGTCGAAGATCCGGACCACGACCGCCTCGTGTCCCAGCGCCCGAACCGTGTCCGCGACCCCGACCTCGAACATGCGGAAGGACTCGATCTCGGTCTGCTTCGTCATCGGCTTCTCCTTGGTTCCCGTCGTCGTCATAATAATATCTTAACACAGGATAAGAATATGTCCACCCCTCCGCGGTCACTTTCTCGTAAAAAAATTCGACCGTTGATTTCACTCGGGATTTAACCTAAAAACTCATCTCGGTTAACCGACAAGGAAGCGAGGAGCCGATCGGGTGGGTTTCCATGCGCCGGAGGCCTCTGGGGTTCCGCGGGAAGCGGTTGACGCCGCTGAGATAAGCCGGGCGACGAAAAGCTCGGTGGTTTCAACGGTCGATCGGTTAAAACTCATCGCGGATAAAGATCGTCAGGAGGTCACAATTGACGACGAGGCACGGAACGCGATCGGAACCGGGGAGGGCGACGAGCTCCCCTCGTTGAGCGACGAGACGCGCGGTAACCTGATGTCGAACCTCGAGCTGACGACGCATGTCGAGACGCTCGGGAGGACGACACGAGACCTCCTCGAGCGGGTCGAGCGACTCGAGCGACTCGAGATCCGGGTCGCCGGGCTCGAGGACCACCTGGACGACGCGGGTCGGGGGCGCCGCGTCGCGGCCGAAACGAGGGTAACCCTTCCGAGCGGCGGCGAGGTGGACACGCGGGACTGGACCCCGGGGGATGCGCGGTCGTTCCCAGACGGGGAGTTCCCGGAGCCGGAGGTCCCGATTACGCTCGAGGAGACGCGGCGGACTCTCGAGGAGCACGACCGCGCAATCACGCGGCTCATCTGGAAGACCGCGCAGCTCGTCGAGGATACCGAGGAGCTAAACGTCGCCAGAACGGCGCATGCGGACGAGGAGAGCATCCAGATCCTCGATCTCCGGAGACGCCTCGACGATCTCGAGACTAAGCCGACAGGACCGAGCGAGCGGATCGCGGACCTCGAGCGGTCGCTGGGGATGGCGGCGGCCGAGAACCGGCGACTGGAGGGGAGGTGCGAGACTCTGGACAAGCTGGCGGACGACCTCCGGCGGAGGCTGGCAAAGGCGGAGAAGGAGCTCGAGACCGCCAGGGAGGCGGCGAAGGACGCGGGGGACGAGGTGCACGCCGCCCGCGGGATCCGCGACGGGGACGCCCGAAGGATCGTGGAGCTGGAGGCCGAGCGGGACATGCACGCGGACCTGGCGAGGTGTACGATCGACTTCCTGATCCAGTGCGACCTGAAACCGGCGGGCGAGCGGGACGACGGCGAGCTCCGGAGGGCGCTGGAGCGGGCGAACGACCTCGGCGGAGTCCGGAAGTGGGCGGTGATCCGGTACCACCTGAGGGAGGGGGCAGTGGAACGCCCGGACGTAACCTACTTCGACGCGCGCGGGGACGCCGACGCGGCGTTCGAGTCGGCATCGGAGGGAGGGAAGCGGGTCCAGTTGGTCGCGATCGTGAAGCAGGGCAGTCGGGGTATCCCGGAGTAGGAGGAGACGATGGAGGAGAAGTACCGCGACAAACTGCTGAGCGACGGCGAACGGGTGGCGATGGTGGCGATCCTCCCGGACCCCCGCTCCCCTGAAATTCCCGACACTCATCCAAAAAACCGGCAAAAACCGCGAACGAAACGGGGTAGCGCGGAGTGCACCCGGGCGCCGGAGGAACCGCCGAAGCGAGGAAAGCCAACGATCCCGAGGAGGTCGATGGTTCACACCCATTTCACTAGTTTTACCTGAGTTTACCACGATTCGAGGGACTTCGAAGCGAAGACGGAGGCGAAAAAATGAGGAAGATCGACCCGGAGAGCTACTGGAGAGCCGACGCGATAGTTCCAACCCTGCGCGGGGTCACCAGGGAGAATTCCTACGTCTACGTGCACCTGAACGGAAAGGCACTCAGACCGGGCGCGGACTACACGTTCCTCGAGGACGGCAGGATAGACCTGAAGGTCGAGACATCGGAGAGCGACGAGATCGTGATCCACAACAGGCCGCACTCGGTCCCGGATCTAGAGCACCGGGAGGAATAACGCTGCTTCGTCTGCGACCGGGCGTTCCTCCCGGGGCAGCGGAGGGCGAGTAAGTTCCGACCCCTCCGGGGGACGACCGACGTCCCCGGGGTACTCCTCGGGACTGCCCACGAGGAGTGCCACCCCGGCGGCGACGTCGTCTCCGCCCCGCTCACGGGGCTACTCCTCCGTCCGGAGCCGGAGACGGACTGATCTTTTCCACCTCTCCTTACTCCAAAGTAAGAAACGAACTCCGGGAAAACCGCGGCCGCACCTGAGAGGTGGGTCCCCGTGCCTATACCCCGGCGTCCCCCCACAGATCCGGCCGCACCCCCGGGGTCAGTTGACCTATGCAGCTCTTGCATAGGTAGAAATAGTGCAACGGTTCCCACAGTCTGCACCCGGGGTCCCACACGGGTCGAGAAGTGACCCCGGCGAGGCCCTCGGCGTCCACCGACAGTGGAGGATCGAGAGGCCGAATCCCAAACGAGTCGCCTCGGCAGGGGAGGGCGGCCGCCCAGCATCCCTGATCTCCGACTGCACCAAAATGGATCAGTTGCCATGGGAGACTGCACCATTTTGGTGCAACCGCTCGGAGACTGCACCATTTTGGTGCAGTTCGTGGGAGGAAAAGGAAGACCGTCCCGTCTTCCACTTCCCCTCCCCCGGCGACGATTCTCCCCCGAAGTGGCTCCACGGGTGGCACTCGACCTCCAGGGGAGCCACTTCGGTTCCCCGCTCCGGAGGCAGGTTGATCCGGGATGAGCTCTCCCCGTACGGGGCCTACTCGAGTTTCTCAGTAATCCCGAGGGAGACGGCCGTCCCCGGGTGGCGCCTACTCGGGGGTAGCCACCGGGAGTGAAGCACCCACCTTCCCCTCGGGGGTGGCCGGTGCTCGAAGAACCGCTTCAAGAGGGTCGAGGGGTTCCACTTCGCCCCGAGGTCGTCTCGGATTTCCCTGGCGTCCCGGGCCGTAACGAACCCTCGCTCCCGGCAGAGCAGCTCCAGGCGGACGGCCGCGACGCTCCATAGGCTGACGACCTCCGGACTTGGGACGCCCGCGGGGACCCTCGGGACGACCGGTGGGAGATCCTCTGGTCTACTTGGATTCCATCGATACCACCGCCAGTCGATCGATGTCGGTCGCGCGCGCCGGACGAGCTGGTAGCTCATGCGACGGTTGAGCCCGTTCGGTTCGGCTCTCCCCAACCAATCGTCGGGGAAGGGGAGGTGACTCTCGGTCGGTGGTCTGAGAACGAGCAGTCGGAGGTGCCGGGCGATCGCCGCGAATCGGTGGAGGTTGGTCCTTCTAGATTCCTCTGTCCTACCGGTGGTCCGCTCCACGAGGATCCCCCGGTAGCGCGGTCCACTGATTCTCTGGCGCTCCCTCCAGATTCTCAGCGTGGGGAGCGCCTGGAGCAGGACCTCCTGGTTCGCCCGAAGTTTCGCCTGGATCCCCACCTGGACGCCGTTTCGAACGAGCAGGACGTCCCAACCTGCGGTCTCCGGGTAGGCCGTCCAGTCCGGTGGGAGCCCGTCGAGGAACGCCCGACAGAGGTCGGTCTCAGTCTCGAATTCATTCATTCAATTCCCCCGATCGGCTCAGGATCTGCTCGTCCCGTCCGGTTCGCGCCCCCCGAGGATCAGCGCCTCCTTGCCTCGTCCGCTCGTCCGCTTGACCCTCGCCTCGAGTCGCTGGGCCCCGCTCCGGGAGCCGACCGCCCGGAACCACTCGAGATAGACGGGTCGCCTGCTCCGGGTGTACTTGGCTCCTCGCCCGGCGTCTCGATTCCATCAGAAAACCTCGGCCATTCGCTAGGTCGCCGGGCGAACCACCGGTCAGTTCCCCGGTTTCATCAGCGCCGCCGCCCGCGCCTTGAGTGACTCGTCCCCCGCCTTCTCCGCGAGGTCCTGGCAACGGTAGAGGAGCTGCTCGACCAGCGACTCGATCTCCGGGGGTACCCCCTGTGACCGCACCTCCTCGAGGTAGTCGACGGCGGCCATGACGTCACCGGTGTTGGTGTACAGCAGCACAACCTCGCGGACGTCCATAATCATGGTGCCCAGCTCCCGGGCCAACTCGTGTAGCTCCCTGACCACGTCGGTTTTCTCCTGCTCGTCCAGGTCGTAGGCCTTGCGGGCCTTGTCCAGTAGCTCCAGACGTTTGTTCCCTAGCTCCACCCGACGGGTGTACTCCTTCCGGGCCCCACGATCCCACCGCTCGCCGAACTTCCAGTCGAGGAAATCCAGCACGATCGACGCCATCTTCGCCGTGCCCTGGAGCATGCCCATCGTCTTGCCAAGGGCCGCGTCCAGCATCCGGATCTGGTTCTCGGTGCGGTCGAGGAGCTGGCGCTGCCGGTCGACCTTCAGGGTCAGATCGTCGATCCGCTCCTCGAACGTGGGTTGCTTCTTCTCCGTCGTAGGATCCATGGGATCCCTCTCTTCGCTCATCTCGTCCTCCCAATAATCGGGATCTTATATCTCATTCGCCTTCCTCACTCTGTACGATTCTCAGTCCGAGCCTTTCTGCTAACTCGATCGGAACGACGACCGCGATCACTCGCGAGTCGGAGTTTCGGGTGATAATCGATCCCTTCGCCGCCAATGCCTCTTTCACCGTACGGTCGAGAGAGTTCTCCCGCAGGTCCGCGACTTCCAGCTCGAGCGCCGCGATCCGCGCGTGGGCCGCCGTTAGGTCGTCGCGGTGGGTCACTC
>JALGZR010000160.1 GCA_025774805.1 bacterium | reverse complement strand
ATTTGACGGAGGCCCTCGAATACCGGGACCGCATCGAGGTCGAGGAGCATCGGGTCCGACTCGAGATCCACCGCCTCACCGCGGTGAGCGAAGAGTCCCGCGGGAGCGCGGCGGCGGCGCGGCGCGAGGTCGAGCGGAAGCTGGACAGCCACCGGGAGCACCTGACGCGGATCGGAAAGGAAAAGGAACGGCTTCACCGCCGTATCGCCGAGCTCGACGATCGCTGCAACCGGGCACACAACCGGTACTGGGGCCCGTTGTTCCGCGAACGGAACGCGATTACGCGCTTTGGCCATCAGGTAAAGGACTTCGCGTGCATTTATACGAGCCGGGTGTCGAACTTCCTGCACTATCCGATCAACACGTACTTCCGGTCACCGGTGGAGCGGCTCCCTCACGAGTTCTGACGAGCCCGGTGAGAAATGCAGGCTAGCCTCGATCCGTCAGAAAATCTCCAGGGAAAACGCACGAGAGCGCGTCAGCCGGGGTCGCGCGCAGCCCGAGCCAAGCGGAGCTTACCTCACGATAAGTGAGTATTGGCGAGGGCGAGCACGGCCGCGGATGGCATGCTATCGTGCGAGCGCCAGCGCTTTTCGCCGAGATTTTCTGACGGATCGAGGCTAGAAGTCCGGAAAGCGGCGTCGGACGAAACCGGGCACGCTTCCGTCGCCCTCCCACCCCGCGAAACGCTGATTCCTCCGAATCCGAATCCAACCCAGATCCCGAGACCGTATCTCGTCGACCGACTCCACCGTCAGAAGCGGCTCGGGAAAGTCGAAGCGCCGAAGGTCGTCGAATCCGATGTCGGGAAGAAACCACGGGAGAGTCAGCTTCAGGCGGGGCACGTAGATCGCCGAGCTGAGAAAGCGGGCTTCCCGTGGAGGGGGCACGATTCCCCGGGATACCGACTTCCAGAGAACCACGGCCTTGGGACGGTGGAAGCCCCACTTGCGGACGTATTGACCCGTCATGTCCTCCATGACCACGACCCGAACGGGCTGCTCCCGCTCGGTGATCTCGAACGCGGCCACGTTGCCGCAAGCGTACCGCTCGCAGACGATGTGCACGCGATCGTGGGACATCGTCATCATGTCGATGTTCACGACCGGAAACCGTCGACCATCTCTCTCGAGCATCTCGGTCCAGGCCCGCATCTCTTCCCCCGCCACGACGATCTCCCGCCGGCGCTCGTCCTCCACCTCGAACTTCAGGCAGAAGCGCCCGAATCCGGTCCGGGCGTCGACGAGATTCACGATCGGGTAGAACCCCGGGTTCCGGAAACCCTCGGTGAATGCCAGCGCGAGATCCTCTTCCGACGTCGAGTAGATCACGTCGTGTTGCGTGGCCAGTTTCGCGAAGAGCTCGAAGGCGGTCTCGGCGTTGTAGATGAACGCGGCCATCGCGTCCTCGCGGGCTTCCCGGCTGTCCGGCGGGCCGTACTCGCCCTCGCGATAGTACCCGTCGATGCGGGTGAGCAGGTCCATGTTCCTGTCGGAAACCGCGCGCCCCAGCGAATCGATGGCGGCGGCTCCGAGGTGGACGACCGGAATCTCCGGGGGAGGATGGTAGAAGAAGTCGGGATACGTCTCGACCGGGACGGGATCGACGCGATTCTCCCCCGCCCCGCCCGGCTCCCCGGAGCCGGCCACCCCCCCCGCGAGGAGGACCGTGGTGATTACCCGGACGATCGCGACTCGCGCCCGGGGCCCGATCACGGGCTCCCTCCGCCCCGCACCGCCTCCACGAGGAAGAGGCTGATGCCCGGAAGGTAGGTGACGAGGGCCAGCGCCACGAGCATGATTCCGATCCACGGCAGGCTGGCCCGATAGAGCTCACCGATCGAGCGGTTGAAACGGTACGAGGAGATGAAGAGGTTCAGTCCGACCGGCGGAGTCGAGTACCCGATCTCGAGATTCGTCAGAAAGATGATTCCGAGGTGGGTCAGATTCACTCCGTAGTCCTGGGCGATCGGAACGATCAGCGGTACGACGACGATCAGCGCCGAGAAGATGTCCATGAGGCTTCCGACGATCAGGAGAAAGCAGTTGAGCGCCAGAAGGAACGTCCACTTCGAGGCGAAGGCCCCCCGCATCCAGTCCAGGATGGTCATCGGCACTTCCGCGTCGACGAGGTAGTTCGTGAATCCGAAGGCGGCCGCGAGAATGACCAGGATTCCGGCCACGAGGATCATGCTCGCCTGCACGATCTGGGGGATCTTCCGGATCGAAACGTCCCGGTAGATGACGACCTCGGCGACCAGAGCATACAGCGCCGTGAGGGAGGCGGCCTCGGTGATCGTGATCCGGCCCGAGTAGATCCCGCCCAACACGAGGAAGGGGAGCGGGATCTCCCACGCCGCCTCCCGCACCGCGGCCATCGCGCGACGACGGTCGGGCCGGCTCGCCGGCACCCCGGCGGAGGTTCCGCGGCGCGCCCCGTAGAGCCCGAGCAAGAGGATCAGCAGGAATCCGGGACCGATGCCCGCCAGGAAGAGCTCGTCGACGTTCACCCCGGCCACGTAGGCGTAGAGGATGAGGGGAAGGCTGGGAGGGAAGAGAAGGCCGAGCGAGCCCGAGGTCGTCACCAGACCGAGGGAATACCGCTGTGGATAGCCCGCCTTCACGAGCGCGGGCAGCATCAGCCCCCCCACCGCCACGATGGTGACGCCGCTCGCCCCCGTGAATGCGGTGAACAGCGCGCAGGTGAGCAACCCCACCAACGAGAGCCCGCCGGGCAGCCAGCCGAGAAGCTCGCGCGAGAGCGCGACGAGGCGGCGCGGCGCCCCACCCTCCGCGAAGATCGCGCCCGCGAACGTGAACAGGGGAATCGCCACGAGCATCGGGGAGCTGGCCAGGCGGAGCATCTCGATGACGACCGCCGGCGAGGCGATGTCCTGGGCGGCGAAACTGATCAGCGCGATGAACGCGAGCACCAGGAAGAGCGGCAGACCGAAGAGCGCCGCGACCAGCGCGAGAACGACGAGGACGGCGATCACGACGAGCTCTCGGACTTCAGGGTGGGATAGCCGCCGGCGAGCGAGCTGTCTCCGGCCGCCGTCGCGTCCTCTCCCGGAGGCGGCGCCTCTCCGGCGAGCTCCCGGAAGACCAGGTGGATGAACCGGTAGGCGATCGACAGGAACGACACGGGAAAGATCGCGACGATCGCCCAGGAGGGGACGTTCAGGAACACCGCGTTCCCGAACTCGAGCTCGTCGGCGAGCAGGAGCAGGGACGCGTACGCCAGGGCGAGTGCGATGAGTCCGGAGGCGAGCGCGATTCCCGCGCCCGCGAACCGACCGGCGCGGCCCTTCAAGAGCCGGCCCAGCACGTTGATCTGGACGTGCCGCTTGAGGCCGGTCGCGATGATGGCGCCGGTGAACGTGAGGAGGAGCACGAGATGGCGAAGGAGCGGATCGATCCAGAGGAATCCGGAATCGAAGAGATTCCTCAGGAGGATCTGAAGGGCGGAGAAGAACACCATGGCGAGGAGCAGCGCGGCCACGGTTCCGCGGAGAAGAGTCTCGAGGATCCGGACCCCCGCGCGGACCACCCCGTTCCGTCGCAGGGCGTGCTCGGCTCCCGCGGTCGCGAACAGGAGGACCGCGACGCCCGGGATGAAGGCCCGACCCGTGGGCAGCCCGGCGAGGACTCGGGTCAGTAAGTCGGCGATCGCCTCCATGTCGCCTAGCCGTCGCCTGCGGAGTCCGAGGCCGCGGCCCGGTGCTCGGCGACCGCCGCCTGGACCCGATCGAGGAGGTCTTCGGAGTAGAGGGTCCCGACGTTTCGACGCGCCGCCCGTCGCCCGATCTCTCGGAACACCTTCATGGCCGGATC
>JALGZR010000159.1 GCA_025774805.1 bacterium | reverse complement strand
CCGCTCACGGTGCGGGAGGGGCTGATCGGGTCGGAGACGAACCGGGCGGCGGCGCTGCTCGACTCGCGGGGCCACGTGTGGATCGGTACCGACCGGGGCGTGTCGGTGTATCGCGAGGAGTTCGACCGCTCGCCCGGGATTCCGCCCCTCGTGGAGCTGCTGGACGTGCAGACGAAGAGCGGTCGCTTCCCGCTGAGCGAGCCGGTCTCGCTCCGGCACGGTGCGAACTCGGTCGTCTTCCGCTTCCGCGCGATCTCGTTCGTGGACGAGGCCCGGGTGCGCTTCCGCACCCGCCTCGAGGGATTCGACCCCGAGTGGTCCGCTCCCGAGCCGCATCCCCGTCGGGAGATCCGTTACACGAACCTGCCGGCGGGGGAGTACCGGTTCCATCTGCAAGCGATCGACGTCCGGGGCGACGAGAGCGAGATGGTCGTCTCCGCACCCCTCGTCGTGCGTCGCCCCTTCTGGGGGCAGGCCTGGTTCCGGCTCGTCGTAGCGGGAGCGATCATCGCGATCGCGTACGTCGTCGTCTCGTGGGTGATCGAGAGACGTTACGCGAAGCGGCTCGAGATCGAGGTCCGGGAGCGTGCCGCCGAGGTGCGGGCGCTCGAGGCCGAGCGCGCGAAGACGCAGCGACTGGAGGCCCTCGCGATCCTCGCCGGCGGAATAGCGCACGACTTCAACAACCTGCTCACCGCGATTCTCGGGAACCTCTCCCTGCTCGCGGACGACCGGGGCATCCGAGGCAAACCGCGCGAGCTCGTGGACGACGCCCTGACGGCGTCGCAGCGGGCGCGCTCGCTCACGCGCCAGCTTCTCACGTTCTCGAAGGGGGGCGCGCCGGTCCGAAAGGCGGCGTCCATCGGCGACGTGATCCGCGACTCCGCCTCGTTCGTCGTCTGCGGGGCCAGCGTCCGTTGCGAGTTCGACCTCCCCGACGATCTTCGCGCCGTCGAGATCGACGCGGACCAGATGAGCCAGGTCATCAACAACCTGATGATCAACGCCCGCCAGGCGATGCCCCGCGGGGGAACGGTCCACGTTCGGGGCCGGAACCTGGACGAGGCCCCCTCGTTCCTCCCCGACGGACGATACGTCGTGATCGAGGTCGAGGACGAAGGGGTGGGGATTCCCGCGGACATCATCGATCACGTGTTCGACCCGTACTTCTCGACGAAGGAGCACGGAAGCGGTCTCGGGCTCGCGAGTGCGTACTCCATCGTCGACCGTCACGACGGGCGACTCACGGTCGACTCCGCGGTCGGCGAGGGGAGCGTGTTCCGGATCTACCTGCCGGCCTCGGACGCGCCGATCCGGACGACCACGGGCCCGTCCCCCGGGCGCCGGCGGGGAAGCGGGCGGATCCTGGTCGTCGACGACGAGGCGCCGATCCGGAGAGTGGTCGGGAAGATGCTCGTCGACCTGGGGTACTCGTGGATCGGCGCCGCCGAGGGGTCGGAGGCGATCGAGATCTACCGCGAGTCGCTGGCGACCGGATCCCGGTTCGGTGCCGTGATCATGGACCTCACGGTGGCCGGCGGGATGGGAGGGCGGGAGGCCGCACTCCGTCTCGCGGAGCTCGATCCCGGAGTGAAGGTGATCGTGGCGAGCGGGTACTCGAACGATCCGGTGATCGCTCGCTACACGGAGAACGGATTCTGCGGCTGGCTCGCGAAGCCGTTCGTGATCGAGGATCTGGCCCGCGTCCTCGGCGACGTCGTCGCGGGCGCGGGCTCGGCCCGGGGGCGGGAGGCACCCTCGCGACCCGTCTGAGCTTCCGCGCGAGCTGTCCAGCCCCGGGGCTGCGGGCTGGACACCTGTCCAGCTTCTTGACACTCCGCTGTCCAACGGGGCCGGAGGCCCGACGCCGTCCGGAGAGCGGCGCGAGACGCGGTCGCGCGTTCCGGCGTCGATCGGCGGATCCGGGCGCGTTTCGGTTCTCTCTCGGGTCTGCTCCTGGCCCCGCCGGCGTTTCCGGCCCGCCGATTGCTGTGGTGAAGGTCGTCCGTCGTCACGTGCGGACCCGACCTTGACCCGGTCGGCACAGGATCCCTTCTGGGGAACGTTGGACAGCGCTCGGGGTGAGGGGCGGTCGAGACGAACCGGGACCCTCGGGAAAGCCGGCCGCCCCTTCGCCGTCCCTCCCATCGGCGCGAGCCGGTCGGCCTGGCGCGGTTCACGGGGATGGATTCTGCCCCCAAAGCGGGGGACCACCGGGTCGATTCGTTACCAGGGGAGCGAATGGGAAGGGGCCGCGTGCTCACGACGCCGGGCCGATCTCGGGGGCGCTGACGCCGGCTACTCGCGATGCCGGCCCGGCGCCCGCCGAGGCTCCGCAAGCCGTCGAGGGGGAAGCGATCGTCGCTTCCCCCTTTTTTCATTCGATGCGACTCCTTACCATGGGCGCTCCGGAACCGGACGGACCGTGCTCATGCCCTCTTTCGTCAGCCTCGTTCGCGCCCCGACGATCCTCGCGGTCCCGTTCCTCGTCCTGCCCTCCCTCGCGGCCGCGGACGACACGACGCCGATCCACGGGGAGACCTTCGCGCGCGTCTCCGTCACCGTCGATCCCGACGGGTCCGGCACGATCCTCGTGCCCTCGCCGTTCGCGGTCGTTCCGGAGACGGGGCGGGTCGCCATCAACGTTCCGGAAGCGGAGGGAATCCTCCTGCTGGAGAAGGAACGGATCCTCCATCACTTCCCGCTGCCTTCGGGCTCGACTCCGGTTCACGATCTGGCGGCGGCGGGGCGGCTGCTCGTTGCCGGTCGTCACGCGGGCGAGGGTCTCTCGACCGTCGACCTGCAGATCTTCGATCTGCGCACCGGACTGTCGATCGCCTCCGTGCAGTCGAACAACCCCCACCTGAGGGTGGACCCCGGGGCCGGCGAGCAGTGGCGCGTAGTGATCGACGGGACGCGGGTCGGGGTCTTCCACCCCCCGACGGCGGCGAGCTATCCACTGTGGATCCGGGAGGAGGGAGTGCTGCCGGGTCCCGTCCAGATGGCGCGCGCGAGCGCGGGCATCGGGTTCGGGAGCGGTGCGGCGTGGACTCCCGAGCCCGACGGATCGGTGTCGGCCCGGACCCGCGGCGCGACCGTGACGTTCGCGGACCCGGGCCTGGGCGAGTTCCTCGATCCCGTGCTGGACCGGGCCGTGCTGCTCGGCCAGCCCGTCGCCACGGTCCGGGCGGACGCCGACGGGGAGACGCTCCTGCCCCACGAGATCGGCGTGCGTCTCGTGGACGTCGCGGGAAAGCGCACGGACTTCCGCCTGCAGACGATGGCCGCGGACGTGAAGGCGCGCCGGCTCGTGATCCAGGGCCGCCCCGTCCGCGTGGTCGGCGACCGGATCTACTGGATGTACCTCGGGCGCGACTATCTCGAGATCCGCACGGTTCCCGCTTCGGAGATCCCCGGAACGCCGCTCGCCCCGGCCCCGAGCTCCCGGGGCGACTGACTTGGGACACGTCGAGAGCGACGCGCTCGTGCTCCGACACGTGAAGCAGGGCGACACGTCCCACGTCGTGACGCTGTTCGCGCGCGAGGGCGGCAAGATCGCGGTCTTGGCGAAGGGCAGCCGCAAGCCGGGCAGCCGGTTCGGCGCGGGGCTCGACCTGTTCAACCTCGCGCACGTCCGGTACCGCGCACGACCGAACCGTGACCTCGTTTTCCTCGACGGCTGCGAGCTACGGCGCAGCTTCGGGAAGCTCGCGGAGGACGTGATCGGTTACGCGGCGGCCGGCGTGTGCGCGGAGCTCGTGGATCGGCTCGTGCCGGAGGGCGCGGCGTCCACCGAGGTTTTCGATCTCTTCCTGGAAGCGCTCACGATTCTC